>JADJBK010000006.1:626544-939816 GCA_016703745.1 Nitrosomonas sp.
AGAACAAGAATCGCGCTCAGCACCAGGGGCACCGCCCATAGCTGCCACCAAGGGGCGTTTGAGGAGGCAAAATAGCTTCGTGGCCAGGCGATATTAATGAATTCGAACAGCGACCAGGCAAATGCAACAAGATTGATCGGCAATCCCCATTTACCCAGTTTCAATTCCCCCTGCGCAGGATCCCAACGCCCTGTCAGACGGGTAAACAGTGCCGTACCTGTGGTCATGGTGAACATGGCGTAGAGCCCCCCCGTGCCAAAAGAGATGATCAATGCCACCGCTTCATCACTCAGACCAAGCAGCAAACCCAGACTGGATAACGATAATGTGAAAAGAATCGCATTACGCGGCATACCACGAGGAGTAATGCGACATAGTGGCTGCGGCAGATTACCTTCCCGCGCCATTGAAAATACGATACGTGAGGAATATCTGACTACTGCCGCGCCACAGGCGAGAAAGGCGATAACGATAATTGCCAGAAAAGGTTTTTCGATCCATTCACCCAGATGTGAGGCAATCAGCGGCGTTAACGGATCAAAACCGGTACTGGTTTTGACCAGATCATCATGATCCAGAGCCAGAGTCATCGCAGCCGAGTTGAATACCACCACCGAACCGACCGCCATCAGCGCAAGAAAAATGGCCCGGGGAACCATACGTTTGGGCTCACGTGTTTCTTCCGCTGTCGTTGAACAGGCATCGAATCCAATAAAGGCCCAGCCCGCAATCGCCAGTGCAGCCAGGAAAGCGGAAGTCCTGTCTGGCGCACTGCCCGTTCCCAGATGTTGAAATAACTCTGAAAAGGGATGCTCTCGGAAAAACAGGAATAGCAGTATGGCGATACCCAATGAACCGATCATTTCAGCAAAAACACCGAGTGCTATCACGCGCTTGAATACCTGATCACGGGCCAGATTGATCAACATGCACAGCAGCAGAAAAACCAGTCCCCACAACACCATCGATCTACCGGTTATGCTGGCCATATCGAACAGAATCGACAGCCAGATTCCGCCTGTATAGGCAGTCGTTGTCAACATGGCGATGGTGGAACAAACGTAAATCACACCTGCATAGTGGCCGGTGATATTTCCACCGAGAAGCCGCGCCCATTTATAGGCACCACCCGCGATGGGAAACTGCGATGCCAGTTCGGCATAAACAGTGGCGACCAGCAACTGCATCAGCAGACAAATCACCAGAGCCACAAACCAGCCTCCACCCGTTACCTGAGTTTGCACCCCGATGATGGCATACAGACCAACGACTGGCGAAACCACTGCAAACCCAAGCGTAAAGCTGTTCCAGATACTCATGCTGCGACTTAACGCAGCTGACCTGGGCTGCCCAGCCTCATCGGAATGAGCGACCATCACCTCAGGACGCGAGCTCATGCGCCGACCCCATCGCCTGCGGGCGAATAAAGCCACGCCTGAATTGAGCACCAGCCGCAATCACAGTCAACTCGCTGTCTGAAAAAAAGAAAGGGGAAACGAAGGAATGGGGTATTGCTGTTCAGGCTGCAGTTCGGGCTTAACATCATCAAAACTCCTCGTGTTATAAAAATGACCGAGAGTGCAACGCACGCGGCGCTGCATGATCTCCCGGGCTTTTATCCCTCCGTGGAGCTTCGTCATGACAACAAGCAACGAAGCCTGAAACTCTCGGACCAGACACTTTCCGTTTACAGAAAGCCGGAACCCTAGTTTGCAATAAACCTGGCTGCCATAGCAGCCAGTTATAACACTCTCAATCTGTTAATTAAAAAACAGTCACAAAACATGAACCATGTCACTACCGACAGTGTAACCAATCTATTTTGGAACGACAATTTTTTTATTGCTGGCTGTTGACCCCAAGTCATAAGGTTTTATTCTCTCCTCAATAGAAAGACCTGTTGATGATGAACTTATCCCTTGCTTCAGCAGAAACCACGCTGCGCTGACGTGGCTCAATATTAACGCTCGAACAGCGGGCTGGGCGGGTATTCCAGCGCTTCCTTGATCGCCGCCAGTGATAATACAGCTTCGCGCCCATCGATAATACGATGATCATAGGATAGCGCAAAATAGTTCATTGGACGGATAACGACCTGGCCATTCTCGGCAACCGGGCGCTGCTTGGTGGCATGAATGCCGAGAATAGCACTTTGTGGCGGATTGATGATGGGGGTGGACAACATCGAACCAAAGACACCGCCATTGGTGATGGAGAAGGTCCCGCCCGTCAGTTCTTCGAGGGTAATTTTGCCTTCCTGAGCGCGGCTGGCAAGATCGGCAATCCGTGTTTCGATTTCGGCGAAGGAAAGTTTGTCGGCATCGCGCAGAATCGGCACGACCAGCCCACGCGGGCTGCCCACGGCAATGCCGATATCAAAGTATTCATGATAAATAATATCGTTGCCATCTACTGACGCATTAATAATGGGATATTTTTTGAGCGCAGCCACTGTGGCTTTGACGAAAAACGACATCAGACCCAGTTTTACGCCATGTTCTTTCTCAAATTTCTCTTTGTAGAGAGCACGCAGATCGAGTACCGCCTGCATGTTGACTTCATTGAAAGTAGTCAGAATCGCGGCGGTTGATTGTGATTGCACCAGTCTCTCGGCAATGCGCATCCGCAGACGAGTCATCGGCACTCTTTTTTCAGGGCGCTCAGTCGTTGCAGGAGATGATGTATCAGCCTGCTGAGCTGCTTCACCACCGCTGAGCGTGTTTACTGATCCGAAAGAACTGTCTGCCGGCTGCTGATCGCCCTCTGCTTTGTTTTTATTGTCGACATAATCAAGAATATCCTGTTTGACGATGCGCCCATCCCGGCCAGTGCCCTGAATGGTCTGAATCTCATCGGCTCCAAGATGATGCTCGGCCGCCAGATGTTTTGCTGCGGGTAGCAGCCCGGATGTGCCATGGGAAGTGGTTTTATCTGCTGACGATGTTGATTGGGTTTCTACTTTTTTTTCCGGCTTGTCGTCTGCAGTCTTTGCTTTTTCAGCGGCAGTGTCAGGAGACGCTGTTTTCGTTTGTTTTCCCGAGGTATCGATTCTGGCAATAATCTCTTCACCGGCAACAGTCGCGCCATCTTCTTTCAGGATCTCCGTCAGAATACCCGTTTGTGGCGCAGGCAATTCCATGACCACCTTGTCTGTTTCAATATCAATCAGGTTTTCACCCCGCTCAACCCGCTCTCCCTTTTTTTTGTGCCAGCTCACCAGCGTAGCTTCAGTTACTGATTCGGATAAGGCCGGAACTTTGACTTCGATCAACATGAGAATCTCCTTGGATCATTCACTCTAGTTTGTCACGAAAAGCCGCTTCAATCACTTCCTTCTGTCTCAGTCTATCCAGTGCCAGGTAGCCAACGGAAGGCGAGGCGGCAGAGGGTCGCAGCGCATAGCCCAGTATCTGATCTGGCCGCATATGGCGCGACAGATAGTGCTGAATCCGGTGCCAGGCGCCCTGATTGCCAGGCTCTTCCTGGCACCATAGTATTTCGCTAGTGTGCGCATAATGGTTCATCTGTGCCTGGAATTCTTCATGAGGAAATGGATAGAGTTGCTCCAGGCGGATAATGGCTATGTCGGTAATCTCATGTTCACGCCGGTAAGCGATGAGCTCATAATATATCTTGCCACTACAGACAATGACACGCCTGATGTTCGCGGCGTTGAGTGCTTCCGTCTCCCCAATAACAACCTGAAACTGGCCATTGGCAAGATCCTCCAGAGGGGAAACGGCTTCCTTGTGCCGCAGCATGCTTTTAGGCGTCATCACAATCAATGGCTTGCGCATGGCACGAATCATCTGCCGACGCAGCAGATGAAAAATCTGTGCCGGGGTGGAAGGTACGCATACCTGAATATTGTATTCTGCACAGAGCTGCAGAAAGCGCTCCAGACGCGCGGAAGAATGTTCCGGCCCCTGCCCTTCGTAACCATGTGGCAATAGCATGACCAAGCCGCACAGCCGCCCCCATTTGGCTTCGCCCGACGTAATAAACTGGTCAATCACCACCTGCGCGCCATTGGCAAAATCACCAAATTGCGCCTCCCAGATAACCAATTCATTAGGCTGCGCGGTTGAATAGCCATATTCGAAGCCAAGTACCGCTTCTTCCGACAGAATGGAATTGATAATCACAAAATCGGGCTGTTTGGGAGCGACATAGCGTAGCGGAATGTAAATGCCATCTTCCCATTGATCCTGCTCGCGCTGCTGGTCATGCAGTACCGCATGTCGGTGAAAAAATGTACCTCGCTCACAGTCCTGACCCGAAATTCGAAGAGGATACCCATCCTTCAACAAGGAGGCATAAGCCAGATTCTCGGCCATACCCCAATCAAGCGGCAACTCGCCTTGACCCATTTTACGACGATCGTCGATAATTTTTTGTATCCGGGAATGTAACTGGAATGTAGCGGGGATATCGGTAAGGCGCTGCGCCAGATAGCGCAAGTCTTCAATTGGAACACCCGTTTTGACCGGCTGATTCCATTTGCTGGATTCGAGAAATACGGCCCAATTCACGCCATGCGGGGACTTATAATCATAGCAAATGGTCCTGTTGGGATTGTGACCGGCATCCATCGCATCCCGGTAAGCTTGCTCCAGCATGGCTACTTCCGATTCTTCGACGACTGCCTGCTGAATCAGTCTATCAGCATACAATTTGCGCGTACCCGGATGTTGCCTGATCACTTGGTACATCGATGGCTGGGTTACCATAGGCTCATCTTGTTCATTGTGTCCCTGTTTGCGGAAACAGATGAGATCAATTACGACATCCTTGCGAAACTGCATGCGAAAATCCAGCGCAATTTCGGTTATCAGTACCACGGCTTCGGGATCATCACCGTTAACATGGAAAACCGGGGCGTCAATCATTTTGGCGACATCGGTGCAATAAAGCGAAGAGCGGCTATCACGCGGATCGGACGTGGTAAAGCCTATCTGATTGTTGATGATGATATGGATCGTGCCACCCGTTCCATAGCCCCGAGTCTGGGAAAGATTAAGCGTTTCCATTACCACGCCCTGCCCCGCGAACGCGGCGTCCCCATGGATCAACACTGGAATCACCAGATCACCGGTTTTGTCGCCCAGACGATGCTGGCGCGCGCGCACCGATCCCTCTACCACGGGATTAACGATTTCCAGATGCGAGGGGTTGAATGCCAGCGCCAGGTGTACAACCCCGCCGGGTGTCATCACGGCGGAAGAAAACCCCTGATGATATTTGACGTCTCCAGAGGTCAGCAACTGGGGTTTTTTGCCCTCGAATTCCTGAAACAATTCAGACGGCATTTTACCCAATGTATTGACCAGTACATTGAGGCGCCCACGATGGGCCATGCCAATCACAATTTCTCTGACCCCTGCCGTGCCTGCCTGTTGCAGCAGTTTATCCAGCAACAGAATCAGGCTTTCATTACCCTCTCCAGAAAAACGTTTCTGTCCAACATAACGATTATGCAGATATTTCTCGAATCCTTCCGCAGCAGTCAAGCGTTCGAGTATATGGCGCTTATACTCAGATGGAAGAGATGGCTGAGCCATGATGGATTCCAGCCGGTTCTGTATCCAGCGCTTTTGCTTGATATCCGCAATATACATGTATTCCGCGCCTATGCTGCCACAATAGGTCAGCTGCAAACGCTGGATAATGTCTTTCAAGGTTGCCTGTGGTGGTCCCGCTAGTGAACCGGTATTAAAAACCTGTTCTATATCCGCATCGCTTAACCCGTAGAACGCTGGATCCAGCTCAGGGACGTCCGCTTTTTGCTGTAGATTGAGCGGATCCAGATTGGCCCGGCGTACTCCAAGGAAACGATAGGTATTGATCAACTGTAATACAGCGACCTGTTTACGAATCCTGATTTCCAGCTCAACCGATTCCACATTTGTCACAATGGGTTCGAATGCAGGTGTGGGCTTTGCTGAAGTTCGCACTACCGTGGAGTGCATCAGGGACTCGATGATTGGAGTATGGGGAATGTCGCGGGTAGAAATAGCTTCCGTCTGCTGCAAACCATCAAAATATTCTCGCCACTCTGCAGGCACATCCGCCGGATTCAGCAGATATTGTTCATACAGCATCTCGATGAAAGCTGCGTTCGCCCCGAACAACATCGAGTTTTCAAGAAATGTATTCATCGTCATCACAATGTGTCCAATAGCAGAAGTATGAGCGGATCAATCAGGATTTCGGCATATCCCTTCTGGGCGTCCCGATATAAAGTTGGCGGGGACGACCGATTTTTTGTTCTGGATCAGAAATCATTTCATTCCATTGTGCAACCCAGCCAACAGTGCGCGCCATGGCAAAAACTGATGTAAACATCGAAGTTGGAATCCCCAGCGCACGTTGTACGATTCCCGAATAAAAATCAACGTTGGGATACAGTTTCCTGGAAATGAAATAATCGTCCTCAAGGGCTATTTTCTCCAGTTCCAGTGCCAGCTTAAATAAGCGGTCGTTGTGCAATCCCAGTTCATTCAATACTTCATGACAGGTTTCCCGCATCAGGTTGGCACGTGGATCAAAGTTTTTATACACCCGATGACCAAAACCCATTAACCGGAAAGGATCATTTTTGTCTTTAGCACGGCTGATATATTCGCCAATACGTGAAACATCACCGATTTCTTCCAGCATATTGAGACAGGCTTCGTTCGCACCACCATGTGCCGGCCCCCACAAACAGGCAATTCCTGCGGAGATGCAGGCAAAGGGATTGGCCCCGCTGGATCCGGCGAGCCGCACGGTTGAAGTAGACGCATTCTGTTCATGGTCTGCATGCAAAATGAGAATACGGTCCATCGCTCGGGCGATGACAGGATTGGAGGTATATTTTTCAGCAGGTGTAGCAAACATCATATGCAGAAAATTTTCAGTGTAATCCAGGTCATTGCGTGGATAGATGTAGGGCTGCCCAATGTTGTATTTGTAGGCCATCGCGGTGATGGTTGGCAATTTGGCAATCAGGCGGAACGCAGACTCCTCACGATGAAAGACATCCGCAATATCCATTGCTTCATGATAAAAAGCCGACAAGGCGCCAACCACACCGACCATGACAGCCATTGGATGCGCATCTCGCCGGAAGCCACTAAAAAACTTGACCAGCTGTTCGTGCAGCATGGTGTGGCTTTTAACTGTACCGACAAACTGATCTTTTTGTTTTTTATCTGGCAACTCTCCATTGAGCAGCAGATAGCAGACTTCCATAAAATCGCATCGGGCAGCCAATTGTTCAATCGGATAGCCGCGATAAAGTAATACGCCATTGTCTCCGTCAATGAAAGTAATCGCCGATTTACTGCTGGCAGTAGACACAAAACCAGGATCATAAGTGAACAAACCGCTCTGCGGATACAAGGCGCGAATATCAATCACATCTGGCCCCTCGCTGCCCGACAGGATTGGTAATTCAACTGGTTGCCTGCCTGCACCTAGTGACAGGATAGCTGTATTTTCTTTGGTCATAACACTTACTCCGTTTATCTTTAAAATTAAGCCAGGGGCGATAGATCAGACTGCTTCCAGGCAGCAAACCAGTGATGACTCAGGTAAGTTTTCAGCCGAAAAATTGTTACACTAACTGTATGTAACGCAGCTTGAGGATACACCCCATGAATTCCCTGCTGCCGCTGGGGATCAACTTTTTCGTAAAAGTTCCAGAACAGAGGATGGCGCCGTATCAGACGCATCGTTCTTAGCCACAATCATAGCCCATAGATCATGATCGGGAAGTGACAATAGCGTTTCAAATTCAAGGCACTGACTTTCACTCAGTCGCGCGTATTGATTGTCGAGAAAACGCTGCAGCACAATATCCAATTCCAACATACCGCGACGGCAGCGCCACCGGATACGATTAACTTCATTCAAACCGTTTTTTTCAACATCATATTCTTGATATTGCCAATGGCAGCAGTTGGATTTAATCCCTTGGGGCAAACATCAACACAATTCATGATGGAGTGACAACGGAATAAACGATAAGGATCTTCCAGATCATCAAGACGCTCAGCAGTTGCCTGATCGCGGCTATCGACCAGAAAGCGATACGCCTGCAATAACCCGGCCGGACCAACGAATCTATCCGGATTCCACCAGAAGGAAGGACAGGCAGTAGTGCAACACGCACACAAAATACACTCATAAGCACCATCCAGCAGTGCGCGGTCTTCCTGCGACTGCAGCCGCTCGGTTTCTGGCGGAGGATCATTATTGATCAGGTAGGGTTTAATCGAATGGTATTGATTGAAGAATTGTGTCATATCAACGATCAAATCCCGGATTACTGGCAAGCCGGGTAACGGGCGTATTTCAACCGGCTCCTTCAATCCAGCCAGAGGCGTGATGCAAGCGAGACCGTTGCGACCATTGATGTTCATACCGTCCGACCCACAGACGCCCTCGCGGCAGGAACGCCGCAAACTCAAACTATCATCCACGCTTTTAATGCGAATCAGTGCATCCAGAAGCATTTTATCGGTGGGCGCCAGCTCGATATCATAATCCTGCATGTAGGGTTTCGTATCTTTGTCCGGGTCATAGCGGCTAATGGAAAATCGCATGTTGCACTCCTTTTGACGTATTTCATAATGGGACAAATCTCTGGTGACTCGCGCTTATCAGCCAATGAACATACCGCAGCAGCCTAACCTGCTCTCGCTACGACCGCTATTCTCGGGCAGCCTCCTGGCGGCTATGCTCCGCAATAAACTGCTTTACTCGGTTGACATCAGCAGGCATACGTTCAAAACGCTGTGGTAGAACTTCCAGATTTTCATAACCAGCGGGCCTTTCAGGTTCAAAACCAACCGCTTCTCGAATACTTTCCGAGAATTTTGCCGGCAGTGCCGTCTCCACGCATATCAGAGGAACATCCTGTTCACGCAGTTCCATACCCACCTTCAGTCCATCGGCAGTATGGGTATCCACCAGCACATTATACTTCTGATAGATATCACGAATCGTTCTGATGCGATCAGCATGATTGCTGGTGCCAGACAAAAAGCCAAAATCCCTGATTTGCTCCCAAAGTTTGCTGCCAGACAGATCAAAAGTACCGCCCTGCTCGACAGACTGCCATAATTCCTTGACATGCCGGCTATCTCGCCCGGTCAGATCATAAATGAAGCGTTCAAAATTTGATGCCTTGGATATATCCATCGAAGGGCTGCTGGTATGTCTAGTCTCGTCCGCCGTACGTGGTCGATACAGCCCTGAACGGAAAAACTCATTGAGCACATCGTTCTCATTGGTCGCCAGAATCAGATGCCTGATCGGCAAACCCATCATGCGCGCCACATGCCCCGCGCAGATATTGCCAAAATTACCGGAAGGTACCGAGAAACTCACCTGCTCGTTATTGGAACGGGTAACTGCAAAATAGGCTTTGAAGTAGTAGACGATCTGCGCGGCTATTCGTGCCCAATTGATTGAATTGACGGTACCAATATGATATTGCTGCTTGAATGCGGAATCATTGCTGACTGCCTTGACAATATCCTGACAATCATCAAATACACCCTCTACCGCAACATTGAAAATATTTTCATCCTGCAGGGAAAACATCTGCGCTGTCTGAAAACGGCTCATCTTGCCGTAAGGCGAGAGCATGAATACGCGAATACCGTGTTTGCCACGCATGGCATATTCAGCGCTGGAACCAGTATCTCCTGAGGTTGCACCAAGAATATTCAGTTCTTCGTGGTTTCTGGCAAGCACATATTCAAACAAATTTCCCAACAACTGCATGGCCATATCCTTGAACGCCAGGGTAGGCCCATTGGAGAGGTGCAGCAGATGCAGACCGGGTTCCAATGTCTGCACAGGTGTAATATCCGGGCTACCAAATACTTCTGCCGTGTAGGTACATGCGATTAATTGTCGCAAATCCTGCGCAGGAATGTCGTCCATGAAGCGAGACAATACTTCAAACGCCAGTGCGGGGTAATCCAGTTCCCGCCATGCCGCCAGTTCGATGGCTCCAATTTGTGGATACGCTTCCGGCACGGCAAGCCCCCCATCCGGCGCGAGTCCACTTAGCAGAATTTCCGTAAAAGTTCTGGGTGGCATACCGCCACGGGTTGAGTGATAACGCATATTGAATCAGCACTCCTTTGACAGAAAAAGAATGAGTGGTTTTACTTGCATCAGCTACCTAGCTTCTCAAGACGGATACGAATAATCGGGCGAATCATAGTTGGTAAATTCTGTATTTTGATAATCGCATCATTGATCTGCTTCTCCACCGTTTTGTGTGTCAACATGATGATGTTCACCTTATCATCTCCTTCATGGTGTGCTTTCTGCACCATCGCGTTAATGGAAACACCGTGATCAGCCAATATACGGGTAACATCAGCCAGCACTCCGGTTTTGTCCGTGGCTTGCAAGCGCAGATAGTAGGCAGTTTCAACCTCTTCCATGGCCACGATAGGTATGTCGGATAATAATTCCGGCAGAAATGCCAGAACAGGCACACGCTGCTCGGGACTGGCTGTTAACAAACGGGTGACATCGACAAGATCGGCGATGACTGCGCTTGCGGTCGGTTCGGCCCCCGCACCGGCGCCATAATAGAGCGTCGATCCAACGGCATCACCATGAACAATAACCGCATTCATCACTCCTTCCACATTGGCAATCAGGCGTTTTACCGGTATCAGTGCAGGATGGACGCGCAATTCAATCCCCTTTGCCACACGCCTGGTAATGCCAAGTAATTTGATGCGATATCCCAGTTCCTCAGCATAACGAATATCTTCATTGGCAAGCCGGGAAATACCTTCAACATAGACCTGATCAAACCGCACCGGAATACCGAAAGCCAAAGTCGCCATAATGGTGATTTTATGCGCCGCATCAATGCCCTCGATATCATATGTGGGATCAGCTTCAGCGTAGCCTAAACGTTGCGCTTCCGCGAGTACCGTACTGAAATCGAGTCCCTTCGAGCGCATTTCTGAAAGGATAAAATTACTGGTGCCATTGATGATGCCGGCAATCCATTCGATACGATTAGCGGTCAATCCCTCGCGCAAGGCCTTGATGATCGGGATTCCACCCGCAACCGCCGCCTCAAACGCAACAATGACACCTCGCTGGTGGGCTGCCGCAAAGATTTCATTTCCATGCGCGGCAAGTAATGCCTTATTGGCTGTGATCACATGTTTGCCATGCTCAATTGCCGTCATCATCACTTCCCGGGCAACCGTCTGGCCACCGATCAGTTCGATTACAATATCAATTTTGGGGTGTCGCGCAACCTCAAAGGCATCACTGGTAATGGTGACATTATCACCCGCAGTCAAATGACGGACTTTCTCCTGATCGAGATCGGCGATCATGCAAATCTCGATATTACGCCCCGTTCTACGGCTAATTTCTGACTGATTGCGCTTGAGAACGGCATAAGTACCGCCCCCTACTGTGCCGGTACCCAATAATCCAACGTAAATCGGTTTCATAAAAAATGTTCTCTATTGTAAAAATAAGCTGCGAATTATATAAGGGCAGCTCTAAAAATCCATATCAGCTTTTATGGATGGTACGGCGACGACCCAGAAAATTCGCAATTCTTCCGATCGCTTCAGTGAGATCATCACTGTTAGGCAGAAAAACCACCCGAAAATGATCTGTGTGTGGCCAGTTAAAACCACTACCCTGTACGATCAATACTTTTTCTTCCAGTAACAGCTCTAGCGCAAACTGTTCATCATCCTCGACAGGGTAATAAGCAGGGTCAAGTCTTGGAAACAGATAAAGTGCCGTTTTTGGCTTAAAGCAGGTTACGCCCGGAATATCCGTCAGCAGTTTCCACGCCAGATCCCGCTGCCGTTTGAGGCGTCCGGTTGGCATGGTCAGATCATAAATACTCTGGTAACCACCCAGTGCGGTCTGAATGCCGAACTGTGACGGAACGTTGGCGCACAGCCGCATCGATGCCAGCATATTCAGTCCGGTGATGTAATCCCGTGCACGCGCCTTGCCACCTGAAACCACTGCCCAACCTGATCGAAAACCAGCTGCACGGTAATTCTTGGACAAACCATTGAACGTAACAAATAAAACATCATCTGCCAGGGAGGCGATAGAGGTATGCACTGCCTGATCGTACAAAATCTTGTCGTAAATTTCATCAGCAAAGATGACCAGACCATGCTGCCTGGCAAGGTCGATGATATCCAGCAACAGCTCATTCGGGTACAACGCGCCGGTTGGATTGTTGGGATTGATAATCACAATAGCGCGGGTATGGGGTCCAATTTTTGCGCGCATATCATCAAGATCAGGTAGCCAGTCCGATTGTTCATCACAGATGTAATGCCGCGCTATTCCGCCTGCCAGCGAAACGGCAGCCGTCCATAGCGGGTAATCGGGTGACGGAATCAGAACCTCATCATTACTTTCCAGCAACGCCTGCGTCGCCAGCATAATAAGTTCTGACACGCCATTACCCACGTAAATGTCGTCTATCTGTACATTGGAGATAGCTTTTTCTTGCGTATAGTGCATGATGGCCTTGCGCGCAGAGAATAACCCCTTGGAATCACAGTAGCCGGAAGCTGTCGATAAATTGTGGATAACATCCCGCAATATTTCATCCGGCGCATCGAAACCAAAGGCCGCCGGATTGCCAATATTGAGCTTGATGACATGATGGCCTTCTTCTTCCATCTGCTTCGCACGATCAAGTACAGGGCCGCGAATGTCATAACAGACATGGGCAAGTTTGCTGGATTTTTTGATGGGACGCATGGCAAGGATCGTTATAGAAACTTATAAAAATGACGGCATCCTTGGTTAATCGTTCGATAAACACAGGCTACCCAGGCAAAAGCATACCATGTTACGCTAGCCCCTGTTGCCACGAACAGGGCAACAACGTCTGCCTATTTGTATAGGGTATTCACTTTAATGGAAAGGTTGCTTCATGAAATTACATCTGACGAATTTTCCTGACCTGAATGCATTTACCGGTTACGGGCCAGATTATGTGGAAGTTAACCACTTGAAATATAAATGCAATCTTATTGTACTCCCTGACCAGATCATTGAAAACTGGCAAGTGGCCGATATGACTCAGCTGAATGATCAGCATCTGGAAGCACTATTAAGCATGCAACCGGAGATCATTCTGATCGGAACCGGCGCAACTTTCAAATTTCCCGATAAATCATTACAGAGAAATATCGCTTCACGAGCAATCAGCCTGGAAGTCATGGATACGCAGGCGACCTGCCGCACCTACAATATTCTGTCAGCCGAGGGGCGGCGGGTTGTGGCTGCAATGTTTGTTGAAACAACGGGCAAGTAACGATTGTCGTGCCCGATCAGGTACTGAATGAATATTTGACGCGAGGATATTTCGATGACAACTTACATCAAATGGCTTGATCAGTTAAATATGGGAGATATCGCCACAGTGGGAGGCAAGAATGCTTCACTGGGCGAGATGATCAGTCGATTAGCAGGAGCAGGTGTTACCGTTCCCGGTGGGTTTGCCACCACCACCCATGCCTATCGTGAGTTTCTGGATAGAAATGGGTTGGCTGAACGAATCAGCCAGTTGTTGATACCACTCGATGTAACGAATGTCAGCGCGCTGGCAGCTGCTGGCCAGACTATCCGCAACTGGCTGATTTCTACGGAATTTTCAAAAGAATTTTTACAAGAACTCACAGCAGCTTATCTAAAACTGGTTGATAAATACGGCAGCGAAATCTCCTTCGCAGTACGTTCATCTGCCACTGCAGAAGATCTCGCAGATGCTTCCTTTGCCGGCCAGCAGGAAACACGACTCAATGTGTGCGGATTGGATCACCTTATCGGTGCAGTCAAGCTGGTTTTTGCCTCGCTGTATAACGATCGCGCCATTTCCTATCGGGTGCATCATGGATTCCGGCATGATCAGGTATTACTCTCGGCCGGTATTCAGAAAATGGTGCGCAGTGATCAAGGCGCGAGCGGCGTCATGTTCACACTTGACACCGAATCCGGTTTTCGCGAAGTCGTTTTTATCACTGCTGCTTATGGGCTGGGTGAAACGGTTGTACAGGGCGCCGTCAACCCTGATGAATTTGTTGTCTACAAGCCCAATCTTAGTAAAAATCTTCCAGCCATTCTTTCGCGTCAGCCAGGATCAAAGGCGATTGAAATGGTGTACGACCCCGATACCCAAACCAGGACACGCGCGGTTGAGATTGAGCGTCGCCGTCGTTTCTGCCTGTCTGACGTACAAGTTGAGTCCCTTGCCAGGCAGGCGGTAATCATTGAGCAGCATTACCAACGCCCAATGGATATCGAGTGGGCGCTGGATGGGATTGATGGCCAGCTCTATATCGTTCAGGCTCGCCCAGAAACAGTCGAGAGCCGCACAGGTTACGTGGTTGAGCAATTCAACCTGAAGGAACATGGAAAAATATTGACACAGGGACGCGCCATCGGACAGAAAATCGGGCAAGGAACGGCACGCATTGTTCTGGATGTTGCGCAGATGGCTTCAATCCAGCCTGGGGAGATATTGGTTACCGACATGACCGACCCTGACTGGGAGCCGATCATGAAGCGCGCAGCCGCAATCGTAACCAATCGTGGCGGGCGCACCTGTCATGCCGCTATTATTGCCCGTGAACTGGGTATTCCAGCGGTCGTCGGCTGCGGACAAGCAACGGAAGTCATTCGGAACGGGGACAAGGTGACCGTATCGTGCGCGGAAGGTGACACCGGTTCCGTCTATGCCGGGCTACTGACATTTGAACACACTCATCTGACGGCGGATAATCTGCCTGCACCTCCTGTCAGGATCATGCTCAATATTGGCAATCCCTCACAGGCATTCAAACTGTCCCGGCTACCCAATCAGGGAGTTGGACTTGCCCGGCTGGAATTCATCATAAACAACCATATCGGCATCCATCCCAGAGCGCTGCTCGAATATGACACACTCGACGCTGAGCTGAAATCCGCTATTCAAGAGCGAATTACCGGTTACGACAACCCGGCGCAATTTTATGTGCAGAAGCTGACCGAAGGCATCGCTACGCTGGCGGCAGCCTTTTATCCTCATACCGTCATTGTGCGCACGTCGGATTTCAAATCCAATGAATACGCCAATCTACTGGCAGGCAACCGTTTCGAACCACATGAAGACAACCCGATGATTGGATTTCGGGGTGTTTCCCGCTATCTCTCCATAGATTTTCAAAAATGCTTTGAGCTGGAGTGTGCGGCACTGCGCAAGGTAAGAAACGAGATGAGTCTGACCAATGTCGAGATCATGCTGCCTTTCTGCCGGACACTGGAGGAAGCGCGGAGCGTGACGGAATTACTGGCGACCAATGGGCTGGCACGGGGACACAATGATCTTCGCCTGATTATGATGTGTGAAATTCCTTCCAATGCGCTTCTGGCGGAGGAATTTCTCGAATATTTCGATGGATTCTCCATCGGCTCCAACGACATGACACAACTGACACTGGGACTGGATCGTGATTCTGCCGTCGTTGCACATTTATTCGACGAGCGCGATCCTGCCGTCAAAAAATTACTAAAAATGGCAATCAGTGCCTGCCGCAAACAGGATAAATATATTGGCATATGTGGCCAGGCACCTTCCGATTATCCTGATTTTGCGCAGTGGCTGGTAGAACAAGGTATTGACAGCCTGTCGCTCAATCAGGATACCGTCGTGGCTACCTGGCTTCACCTTACCCAAGCACAGCTATAAAAGACCCGTCATGCCAATACGTGGTGTCTTTTTTTCTCCAATCGTACTGGAATCATCACAGAAAAACTTGGGCATAATCTGCTCAGTCAGTTTGAGGCTGTCTCTAATAAGGTTGCGGACATCTCTGATCGCAGGCGATGGTTGGGAGAATTGTAACCGTCCAACGCTCCCATCTATCTTTCCTGCTGTTTAAGTGATTGAATGAACGCTGGCGTAAGCGGCAGCAATTCATCGATGCGGTTATTGGGCCAGGTGGGTAGTTTGGCGAGGGTGTCTGCAAGCCATGCGGCGAGATCGAGTTTGTTGAGTTGCGCGGTACCGAACAAGGTTTGAATGGCAGCGGCGCGTTGACCGGCACGTTCCGATCCGGTGAATAGCCAATTCTTTTTACCGATTGCGATCGGGCGGATGGTGTTCTCCACCGGGTTGTTGTCGATCGGAAGAAAGCCGGTTTGTGCGTAGCGGATGAGACCGGGCCAGCGTCTGAGGGTTGAAAATTGTGATTGCGTAGATGAGAGCATTGGACGGTTACATTCATCCAACCAATTGCTGGCAGATGATTGGAAGCACATGAGACAAGCGATCAGGCTGCCCTACGATGGCATAGCTCCCTCTACCGAATAGGTAGGGAAAATAATCTTGTGCTTTGCGGTCTATGGTGATCCCAAATACCGCAAGACCTGCCTTACGGGCTTCAAGAATGGCCTGTCGAGTGTCTTCAATCCCGTAACGACCTTCATAATAATCCAGATCATTGGGCTTGCCATCACTCAATAATAGCAATAGACGGTGGCGCTCAGGGCGTTTGCTCAGCAGATGACAGGTATGGCGCAAAGCCGCTCCCATGCGTGTGTAGTAACCAGGCCGCAGAGCGGCAATACGTCGCAAGACTTGGTTGTTGAAAGTCTCATTAAAATGTTTGATAGCTGTGACACGAACATGATGCTTCCTACGCGAAGTGAAAGTATAAATCGAGAAAGTATCTCTGCAAGTGGCAAGGCCGGAAGCCAGTGTAATCAGGGCTTCTTTTTCAATATCAAGTATCCGTCGATTGCTCACCCAGCTATCGGTAGAAAGCGACACATCCACCAGGATGGCAACAGCCATATCTCGCGCTTGCTGATGGGATTTTATATAAATATGGTCCGAGCTGTTTCCATTTGCCAAAAAATCACATTGCGCCCGCACCAATGCGTCGATATCCAATTCAACACCATCCAATTGTCCGCGCAAAACCTCGCGCTTCGGACGCAGCGCTTCAAACTGTCGCTGAACTTTACGAAATAAACGCCTGGCTCGAAGATCGGGAATCCATAAATCGCCCCCTTCTTCAGCTTCCTGAAACACAACCCGGCACTGCCGCGCATGATAATCTTTGCGCCGATAATCCCATTCAGGATACGTCAGTTGCGCGATTAGAGCAGCAGGATTGACATCGTCAGGTGCAAAATCCAGATCAAACTTGAGCTTGGTCGCCGCTTGGCGCTGATGTGGACTCAGCACGATTTCTTTACTCGCTTCAGCGACTTCTCTGGCGGCGTCTTCATCATCGTCCTGCACAGCCCGATTGACGTTGATCATCTCGGACCAGCTCATAAGTTTCTCAAAACGATTCAGTAACATCGGATCATCGCGCTCGCTTTGCTCAAATCTTTCTCTGCGTCCTTTTTTCTTGCATTGATCCGCGCTTTCTATGCTGCTGGCCCCCCCCTCCTGATCTGCAAAATCAGCCATCACGGTCGTTGAAGCTTTAACGAAATCGACTTTACCCCATAAAGGAACTGGCAGAAAAGTATGATAATTCGCTGCGGCTTGCCAAGCCTGAAAATTTGACTCGGATTGTATAATGGCTTGCAAAAATGCTTCACTGCCAATATGCGAGGATGACTTGCCTAATAATGTTTGGATAACCGCCTCGATAGCTTGCTCTTGTTCGGATAGTAATCGCTGAGGTCGCTGCTCACAGAGCGCCTGGCAGAGTAACCGGTAATCCTTGGCCAAACCGGGAAAATGATCGCATACTTTTAAGCTAACCCGATAGGCGTTACGTAGAAAAGCGAGATCTGTTTGCAAAGGATCGCATAAAGTATCGCAACACCAGTCTTCCGCCATAGCAAAATAAGCAGCCAGCCAAAAATACAGGCGCCGATTCAAGGTGATCGATGGAAAGCAGGCAATGGTGGCTGGTAGTAACATCCGCTCGACATTACATTCTATGCTTGGCATGGATTCCTGTTCCATGCCAAGACGTTGCCTTAGGCTCAAACGATGCGCTGAAGATTGCCCTGTCGCCGCAGTCAATGCAATGCCGGGTGCACCCCCCAGGCCGCGAAAAAAAATACTCAGTGATGAGCGAACAGAATCCAGCGTTACCGCAGCATCAGGGTAATAAGCGTAGCTCTCTGCTTTGCTAACGAGGCGGTGCCAGTAGCGGCCAATCTGCTCTTCCAGTTCGAGGAATTCCCACATGCCGTTATCCGTACGTCGCGCGTATCAGCTCCAGCAGACCTTCCTTAATGTCAGCATCATCACACAGCGGCTCAACCAGGGCTGTTTCAGCTGCCTGATAGGGATCCAGCCCAGTTTTCATGAGGATGGCGCAATAAACTAACAAACGAGTTGACACGACCTCTTCCAGATCAGCTTCTTTCAGTTCCCTCAACCTTTTCGCAAGATTCACCAATGGTCTGCACTGTTCCGCAGGTAAACCACTTTCGCTGGACACGATCTCAACCTCCGCTTCGAGTGGAGGAAAATCAAAACTGATTGAAACAAAACGCTGACGTGTGCTTGGTTTCAATGACTTGAGAATATTCTGATAACCCGGGTTATACGATACCACCAGCATAAATTCATCCGGCGCTTGCAGAATCTCACCGGTGCGCTCCAACGGTAAAATACGGCGATCATCGGTCAATGGATGAAGCACCACTGTGACGTCTTTACGAGCTTCCACAATTTCATCCAAATAACAGATCCCGCCTTCGCGCACAGCACGCGTTAGTGGACCATCCGCCCATACCGTTTCCCCACCCTTCAACAAATAACGCCCAGTCAGATCGGCAGCTGTCAGGTCATCATGGCAGGAAACAGTCTGCAGAGAGCGACCCAAACGAGCCGCCATATGCGTTATAAACCGAGTTTTACCACACCCTGTTGGCCCCTTGATCAGCAAAGGCAATTGCTGGTGATAAGCAGCTTCAAAGATTGCGCACTCATTACCGATCGGTTTATAGAATGGAATTTCTTCTGGCATCACGGTTGTTTGAGGTCTGTCTTGATGCTGAAAATGATTCGGACAGGCTATTAGCGTGAACGCGACTGCGCCATTACCTGCTCGCGGACAGGACCTAACGCTGAATAAATAAACAGTATCGCTCCAATCACAAAAAATATGCCGGAACCCAGTCTGAACCAGTAGAACAATTCAACCTGCGATTGGATTTGCATAAAACCGATTGCCAATACTCGCTGAAGGTGTGTTTGCAAGACGCCGGCAAACGCAAGCGTGAAAGTCATTAACACCATAGATCCTGTCATGAGCCAGAAGCTCCACATGTTCAGAATCTGATTGAATGGCTGCAAACCTCGCAGAGCTGGCAGAGCATAAGTAAAAAAGGCCAGATTCAACATCACATAAGCGCCATAAAAAGCCAAATGCCCATGCGCGGCGGTTAATTGTGTGCCATGAGTATAAAAGTTTATCGATGGAAAACTATGCATAAGCCCCAATACTCCGGCGCCAAAAAAGGCCATGACCGGACAACCCAGACTCCAGAGCATAGCTGCTTTATTGGGATGATTACGCCCGCTTTTATAGACCAGATGAAAAGCCCACAAAATCATTGCAAAAAAGGGCACAACTTCCAGAATCGAAAATACCGCACCGATCCAGTGCCAATATTCCGGTGTGCCAATCCAGTAATAGTGATGACCGGTTCCCAGCAAACCACTAAACAGAGAGAAGCCCACGATGACATACAGCCATTTTTCTATCACTTCACGATCGACGCCTGTCAGTTTGATCAACAAAAATGCCAGCATGGCCGACATGATCAATTCCCAGACACCTTCCACCCACACATGCACCACCCACCACCAATACATTTTATCCAAAGCCAGGTTATCGGGATTATAAAAAGCAAACAGAAAAAATATCATGGCACCCCATAGGCCCAGTAATAAAACAATAGAAACCACAGTTTTGCGGCCTTTGAGAACCGTCATGGTTACATTGTATATAAACACGATAAAAGCAATAGCCATCAGGATTTTTATCCAAAAGGGCTGCTCCAGAAATTCACGCCCCTCATGAATGCCAAACAGATAACCAACCACGGCAGCCAAAGCAGCAAATACGAAAATGCCAAGCTGCAACCAAGCCAGCTTTGGACTATGAATCTCACATTCGCTTTCTTCAGGTAGCAAGAAATAGCTGGCGCCAAAATATCCCAACAGCAGCCATACCAGCAACGCGTTGGTATGAATCATGCGAATAATATGAAAAGGCACTGCTTCCGATAAAAAATTAGGAAAAACATAAACAGCGCCAGCAAGCACGCCAGCTGAAACCTGCACCAGGAATAAAGCCAATGCGGCGATAAAATAAGGATAGGCAAGCTTCTGAGTCTGATATTTCATGATGAATCTCTCCTTAGGCAACTCTGATAATCAATCAACCAGCATCATTGGGAGGCCAGCCCAGTGTATCGATACGACTCGTCCATTCAAGAAAGTCAATTAAATCATCCAATTCCTGCTCTGTCAGATTAAATTGCGGCATCTGCCGCCGCCCTTCTGTGCCGGTTGGCTGTGCACGCATCCAGGCTTTGATGCCCATGCGCGCGCCTATCGGGCTGTCACGCCCACCGTAACGAACCCACACGTTTCCTAATTCAGGAGCGAAATAAGCCCCTTCTCCCAGCAGCGTATGACAATTAATGCAGGAATTACGCTCCCACACATGCTTTCCTCTAACGACTGCTTCGGTAAGGGTTGATTCATCGGTTGAAACATTTTTGATGTAATAGTGACTGTGCGCTGTTAATAGCACAAAAATCACCAGAAAGAAAATCGAGCCGCCATAGAATATGTTACGTGCTGCCGACTTGGTCAAACGTTCTGCCATACCTCCCCCTATTCACAAACGGTTAACATATGCGCATCAGTAGCAGTGTCTTTTAACCATTATAATCAAATGGATAAACAACTCTTTTAGAAACCAGATTAGATAATAGCGTAAGTTATCGACTGTGTGAAGGGTATAGGAAGAATACCTCTGCTTTGTCAAATAACTCCAGAGCCATTTTCCGCCCGGCAGAAGACTGTTTGGCACTGAATCACCCCGGTTTTTCCAGAGATAAAATGATTGGGGAGGAGGATATGAAAAATCAAATCAGTTATTCACTGGAAGTCCGGGAGCGAGCACTAAGATTGGTATTCGAGCAGCAAAAAGAGCATGAATCGCAATTCGCCATACGGAACGCTTGATACAGGCCAATATGGATGCTTCTGCTGACAGTGTTGGCGATTCTTATGACAATGCACTCGCCGATTGTTGGAACTGATTGGAAATATTCCGCCGGCAGAATTTGAAATGGCATATTATCGCCAACCAAGAGAGTCAGCCGATGCGGTTTGACTCAAGGCAAACCGACAGACTCCTGGAGTTTCAAAACTATTAATGGCAATACGTGAACAGGCAATCAGCGGTCTGAAATGGACAGCAGCCGGAAAATTTGGCGCACAAATTATCACTTGGGCAATTACGCTGATCGTCATACGATTATTGACACCAGAAGACTACGGCCTGCTGGCCATGGCAACGGTCTTTATCGCTTTTATGCTGATGCTGTCTGAAGCAGGGCTTGCACCGGCCCTGATACAGCAACAAAACCTGGATGAAGGATCATTACGCAGCGTTTTTGCAATTGTCATTATTATCAACCTGAGTCTGCTGGCGTTACTCAATTTGCTGGCACCTGTTATTGCAGCTTTTTTTGAAGAAGAACGGCTTGTCTTGATTCTGCGGATCATGTCATTGCAGTTTTTACTGTCCATATTCGGTACCCTGCCTTCTGTTCATATGTATCGCGAATTGAAATTTAAACATCTTTCGCTAATCCATCTTGTAGCCACAATCTCCGGTAGTGTATTGACTCTGGTACTGGCATTCGCGCAATTTGGTGTTTGGGCGCTTGTTTTTGGTAATCTGCTTATCAGTCTTTGTAATGTTGCCGCATTGAATATCATCGCGCCATTTTATCTGCGCCCCAGATTTTCACTGGTGGGTATGCGCAGCTTGCTGGCGTTCGGGGGAAATGTTACCGCATCCCGTTTGCTTTGGTTCTTTTTCACCCAGATCGATGTCATTATCGTTGGCAAAATGCTGGGCAAGGAAATGCTCGGCTTTTACTCCGTCTCAATGCAGCTTGCTTCCATGCCTGTCCAGCGGGTCTCCGCAATTGTCAACCAGGTGGCCTTTCCTGTTTTCTCGAAAATACAGCATGATCACCAGCAGTTTCGCAATGTTGTGTTGAAGGCGATACGTGTATTGAGCCTGGTCGCTTTTCCCATTCTGTGGGGCATCTCCAGTGTCGCCGACGAACTAGTGTTACTCGTTCTTGGTGAAAAATGGAAGGCAGCCGTATTACCGTTAAAGCTATTGGCGCTAATGATGCCATTTCGCATGGTAGCGAACTTTATTCCAACTGCCACCGATGCGCTGGGTCGGCCTGATATTGCTCTTAAAAATGTCATCCTTGCTTCCGCTGTTATGCCGATCAGCTTTATTGTTGGAAGTGAATGGGGGCTTACCGGAGTGGTGCTGGCATGGGTAACAGTTTACCCGGTTGTTCTTTTTATTAATATTCAGCGCATGATGAGCGCCATCGGGCTTGGATTGCAGAATTTTATCCATGCTATTTTCCCGGCAGCCAGTTTGGCGGTTGCAATGTATCTGGCAGTATGGATAACAGGCTTGGCCCTGGGAGACGACATCAATCAGACGA
Organism: Nitrosomonas sp.; assembly: GCA_016703745.1. Taxonomy (NCBI): domain Bacteria; kingdom Pseudomonadati; phylum Pseudomonadota; class Betaproteobacteria; order Nitrosomonadales; family Nitrosomonadaceae; genus Nitrosomonas; species Nitrosomonas sp. The sequence goes on from JADJBK010000006.1 coordinate 649,306, forward strand.
TTAAGCTTTCTATCATGGTTGTAACAGGCATGCTGGTCTACGGAAGTTTGACTTTATTGTTTAACCATCGCACCTATCAAGAGGCAGCCAGCCTTCTTTGGAAGAAATAGTCAGATCGCAGTTTTTCTCTTTAGAGCTATCTGATACAAAACGCTACCCACGCCAGCGGCGGTCATTGCTTAATAGGCTGATAAGAGAATTGGATTGCCCCTTCTGTTTTTAACATACCTTGAATCCGAAAGTTATAGAATCATAATTATTTCACCATTCCCAGGTTGATAAAATAATCTTTTGCTGTCTTTATATCTATCGGACATATCGGTAAATTTGAATCCATCTGTTGTTTCTGATCAGGAGAATATCCCTTGAGGGATCTGCTTGTAGCTGCAATTGTCTTTGGTACTTTGCCATTGGTATTCACTCGCCCCCACCTTGGCATTTTTCTATGGTCATGGATTGGTTATATGGCTCCGCATCGACTTGGATGGGGATTTGCATTTTATTTTCCTTTCGCGCAAATCATTGGGATTGTCACCCTTCTTTCAATTATTTTTTCCAGAGAGAAATTACATTTTTTCTGGGCACCTATGATGGGATGGCTTCTTTTCTTCAACGTGTGGATGCTTATTACGACAATTTTTTCATTGCAGCCGGAAGATTCATGGACGCAACTGGAAAAAGTCATCAAGATTCAGCTAGTTATTTTTTTGTCTTTCTGGATAATCAATGATTTCAAAAAAATACATACGCTTGTATGGGTAATTGTAGTTTCCATAGGGTTTTATGGTGTAAAAGGGGGCGTTTTTACACTTATAGGTGGAGGTGGAACTCATGTTCTGGGTCCGCGTGGCGGGTTCATAGCAGGTAACACCGAAATTGGTCTGGCACTGGTAATGGTACTGCCATTGGTCTGGTATTTATACCTCAATACCCGGCAATTATGGATACGTATTGGGCTCTTGGCGTCCATGTTTTTAATTCCCGCTGGAATTCTGGGAACGCAGTCACGGGGCGCGCTTCTGGCTATCGTAGCGTGTGTTTTTTTCTTATGGCTGAAAAGCAGTAAAAAGGGGTTATTAATTATCGCCATTATCGCTGCTGCCCCATTTTTATACTCATTCATGCCGCAGTCCTGGCATGATCGCATGAGTACAATTCAGACATATGAAGAAGATGCTTCGGCGCAGGGACGCTTGCAGGCATGGGAATTTGCATATCATTTGGCAGTCGCGCGACCTCTGGGCGGTGGGTTTGAAAGTTTCCATGCAGATAATTACGAGCGCTTTGCACCAGGCTTAGTCGCGGCTGGCACGGGGAAATACCATGATGTGCACAGTATTTATTTTGAAGTACTTGGTGAGCATGGATTTATCGGGTTGGGAATTTTTCTGACTTTATTTTTTCTCGCATGGAGAGAATCCAATAAAATTATTGCACTGACAAAATATTCACCAGAAAATAAATGGGCGCGTGATCTGGCATCGATGCTACAGGTCTCAATGGTAGGTTATATGGTAGGCGGTGCGTTTCTTGGCCTCGCTTATTTTGATCTCCCTTACCACCTGATGGTATTAACCGTTGTGACGTTAAGAATCGTCACCCTGCAAAGTAAGGCATGAGTTAATTTCCAAAATTAGAAGGATATCCATAATGACATTTTTCGCAGGTATTTATGCGCGCCAGGCTGATACTTCCATTCCAGTTGCTTTTGTTGATGAGCTTCGAGCTGCGTTATCCCGCCACCCTGATGATAGGAATTCCCGGATAGAGTTTATCGATAACAGAGTATTCCTCGCCAAGATTGATATCGGCGCGCTGGGGGAACCAGGGCATGTTACTGAAGATAATATAACTGCTTTCCTGGTGGGCGATCCACTATTACAGCCTGGATCGGCATCACCAGGTTCACGCCAGTCAAGCTTGCAAAAACTGGCAACTGACCTGGTGAATGGCCAGCAAGAGTCACTCCGGGCATGTCGTGGAACCTATTGTGCCGTAGCCTACGAACGCACTCAACAAAAGCTTTATCTGGTGGTTGATAAACTGGGTGTCAGGCCCTTGTATTGCTGGGTTTCACCAGACTACATTGTTTTTTCTACCGCCCTGCGGATACTGGAGACGGTATCATTCTGCAAACGATCCCTAAATTTACAAGGAATTGCAGAGATCGCATGTTTTGGCTATCCCCTCGCTGACCGTTCACCCTACGAAAACCTGTATACCCTTTATGCAGGAGAAATAACATCCTGTGACACGCATAATCTCAGCCGAGAAAGGTATTGGCACTGGGATAACCTGCCTGAATCCTCTTTACCGAAAAAAGTATCTGATAAGGAATTTCCGGAAACACTTTATCGGATATTTCTGGATGCGGTCAAAATTCGCCTGCGAGAACAAAACGTAGTTGCCGCATTTTTGAGCGGTGGGCTGGATTCCCGCGCAGAAGTTGCCGCACTGAAAGCTTGTGGTGCTGATGTGTATGCGGCAAATTTTCGCTTACCCGGTAGTCAGGATTACGTCTTCAGTGAGATGGCTGCGCAGAAAATGTCTCTGGCAGATTTCTCCCATATTAATTTTCGTCCGCTGGTTGAAGGAGATCCCTATGGTAAAACCGCCGTTCAGGAGTGGTTGAGGTCGAAGCTATTTCTTGAAAAGCATCCACAACGGCCAAATGTTGTCTGGACCGGTGATGGCGGCAGCGTTGGTCTGGGGCACGTTTATCTTAATGCTGACATTATCCAAATGACCCGCGAAGGAAATATAAAAAAAGCAGCCGATATTTTCATGAGTTATAACAGTTTGGGGATTGCACCCCGTTTACTGAAATCAGGAATTGCTGAGCTTCTTGCTGATTCGCTCGAAAAAGGGTTGATTGCAGAATTAAACTCATATCACCCCAGTGATGCAGGCCGCCTTTTTTATCTATTTTGCTTGCTTAATGATCAACGGCGCCACATGTTCAATCATTTTGAGAATATGGACCTGGCGCGCATCGAGTTTGAAATGCCATTTTTTGATGCGGAATTCATTGCCGGTATCGTCAGCCATCCCATAGATACCTTTTTGTATCATCATTTTTATTTGGAATGGCTTAAATATTTTCCACCCCAATTGGGCGTACTGGACATTCCCTGGCAGGCATATCCGAATCATGCGCCCTGCCCGTTACCGCAACCAGAAAATACCGCTTATCAATGGGATGAATTATCTCCCAAGGAACTCAAAGAAAAACGCTCACTTATCAGCCAAAAGGCTGGGCTTCTTATCAGCGACGCCGATTTCTCCAAAAAATATCTGAACAGATTTTATTTCACTCTTTTCAGGTTGATGAGTTTCGGAAAAATCGACCGCTCTTATCTCCTGCAACCACCTTCCGTACTTTATCGTTTCTGGAAAAAAACTAATTAACTAATTGAATTTAAGAGGGTAGTACTCATACGCATGCACCCGTTTAGACAACGGTGAGTAGCGGATTTACACTCCCATATTCACCGGTTAACTTGCGCTAAAATTTTCATTAAATACTGGCCATAGCCATTCTTGGCCAGTGGCTGTGCGAGTTCTTGCAGCTGTGCCGTATCTATCCAGCCATTACGATAAGCAATTTCTTCCGGGCAGGCAATCTTAAGTCCTTGCCGGTGTTCAATGGTCGCGACGAACTGGCTGGCATCAAGCAGGGATTCATGGGTGCCGGTATCCAGCCATGCATAGCCCCTTCCCATGATTTCCACGTTGAGTTTCTCTCTTTCGAGATATAGCCGGTTCAGGTCAGTAATTTCCAGTTCATTACGCGCCGAGGGCTTGAGTGTACTGGCTAGATCAACCACTTGATGATCATAAAAATATAACCCTGTCACTGCATAATTTGATTTTGGTTGTTTAGGTTTTTCTGCCAGATCAATTGCTTTACCGGCAGAGTCAAATTCCACCACGCCATAGCGTTCAGGGTCATGTACATGGTAGGCAAACACGCTGGCACCCTGTGTGCGCTGCATAGCATTCTTCAGCAGATGCTCAAAATCATGCCCATAGAAAATGTTGTCTCCAAGAATGAGTGCGCTTGAGTCATTTCCGATGAAAGGTGCGCCAATGATAAACGCCTGCGCCAAGCCATCCGGTGAGGGTTGCACGGCATAGGATAGATTTATTCCCCATTGCTCCCCTCCTCTTAGTAAATTGGCAAATCGTGGCGTATCCTCAGGTGTCGAAATAATCAGAATATCGCGAATGCCTGCGAGCATGAGCGTACTCAATGGGTAATACACCATTGGTTTATCGAACACGGGTAATAACTGTTTGGAAACTACCTGCGTAACCGGATAAAGGCGTGTGCCGCTCCCTCCCGCAAGAATGATCCCCTTGCGGCGAATATAACTGTTCTGCGGATTTTGTACTGCTACAGAAATAACTGTCATTGGTACCCCATGATAACCAACTCAGGAAACTGTCCTGGAATAAACGGATTCACTGCAGACTAATCTGTTGCCAGATTTCCATATCCTGATTGTTAAACAGTCAGATGATCAAAAAATCCGGCTCAGCCAGCTTCAGCCTCGCTACAATCGCTATTCCCGGATAGCCTCCAACAAAGAATACTTGCCTTAGAAAATTTTTTACGTGTCATGACAGACAAATTTTTGCCCACCAAAACTGCTTTTTATTCAACTTTGCTGCAATGGCTCAAGGAATCTGATATTCCTTGCTGGCAAACCCTGTTGATTATACTTCTCAGCGCCGGGATCACCGCAGCTACTATTGTCGCAATGCCACTAGTCATTGGACAGCTATTCACCCATGCGCTTCCAGAGGGTAACCGTCTACTTTTACAGGAATTACCACTGCTAATGGCGACATTGCTATTGGCTGCCAGTGCATCCAATCTAGCAAACAATTATACGTTGCAACGTCTGAGAGGGCAGCTTGCCTTGCACTTACACGGTAAACTGTTAGCGCGCTCCATGAGTGACATGTCCGATCATTCTGGTATCTCCAGCGAAACGATCACGTCGCGCCATTTCACGGCAGCTAATAATTTACTCGATTACCTTAGTCGCCTGGTTAACATTCTGTCGAGAGATTTACTGGTTGTCATCGGGCTCACAACCGTTTTGTTGTTTCTGAACCAGGAACTGGCGCTGCTATCCATGGCGGCACTAACTGTCGTCCTGCTGACCTGGCCATTACCTGGCACAGACACCGGATGTCAGGTGACGGCCGATGTGATGGAAGCCAATGTTGTCGAATCCATTCGAAATGCAATCGCACATCGCCACCTGATTCAGCTTGACCATGGCAGTATGCAGGAAATCCTGACTATTCATTATACGCTTGACCAACAACACCGGGCTTCGCTAAAACAGATGGGACGCGCCGTCTTGACCAGTATGTTGATGCGGTTATTCCTGGTCAGTCTGATGACAATGCTGCTCTATTACGCGCTACAGCAGATCGTAATTGGCAAACTGGCACCAGGTGAAATGGTCACCTTCGTTTCCGCCTTGCTGATACTGATCTTGCCTTTAAAACGACTACTGACAATCAAATGCCTGCTGAAAAATAACGGTATACCTTTTCTCTCCATTGCTGCGCTAATCGATGCGCCACATCTGCTCGAAGAATCGCCGCCTCCTGAATCAACAACCTGCCGTAACGCACACACAGACCCTATCAGACGACTCCACGGAACCGTGTGTTTTGAGAACGTTCGTTTCTACTGTGATGCTAACCGCACGCAATTATCTTCCCGCCTCAATTTTCTGGTCAAACCCGAAGAACGGCTTGCCATCACCGATATTACCCCCTGCTCGGCACGGACTCTCTGCATGATGATTTCTGGCTTCACCTTGCCGACGACAGGCCGGGTCATACTGGATGAACACGACGCCGGTCATATTGATCCAGCCATACGCCAGATAAATATCGCGTGGCTATCTCCGGACAGGAAGCTGTTAAGTGACACGGTCGCAGCCAATATTGCATACGGCATAAAACGTTGCAGCACGGAAACAGAGATTACTCGCGCTGCACATGCCAGCCATTCCACTGAATTTATTAGAGAACTTCCGCGCGGGCATAAAACCAGACTGGGCCCACAAAGTATTGGCATGCTGACAGATAGTCAACGACAGCGGCTGCTGATCGCTCGCGTACTATTGAAAGACCCGGCGATTGTCATCATTGATGAAAGCATCGCCCAATTTAATCTGGATGATCCACTATTGCAACAAGCACTGCTCACATTAACCAGTAAGCGTACTACCCTGATTCTATCTACCCAGCCTGCCTTGCTCAATCTGGCTCAACGCCATATTACGCTATAACCTTTCAGCAACCCTTTCCCGGAAATTTCACTTCATTTCTCGATTGTTGCCAGCGGGCGGGCAGTCGAGACCAGCACATGCTCCCTTAATTCGCCTGGCGATTCTTCATCAAATGACATCGAGCTGTCATGGAAATGAAATATTTGGCTTGTAGTATGCACAAGCATCGTTGATGAGGGACTTATGCATAACCATTTTTCTAAAAAAATAATGTTGTGGGGTGGATTGGTTTATCTGCTCTTTTCCGTGCCGGTGGCTACGGCCAGTAGTTTGGAGAATCTAGCCAAATCGCTGGCCAAGGTCCGGGGCGAAGTCGAGACGCTGCAAACGCAACTGGATCTTGAAAAGGAAAAACATGCCAGCAAGATGTCCGCACTCAATTCGCAACTGGCGGATTTAAGCGTGGAAGAAAGAAGGCAAAAGATGAGCATCGAGAAATTGCAGCATTCCATTGACAAAATGACCGAGAGTTCAAAAAAGACGGAGCAATCCAGTGAGAATCTGAAACCCGTTTTGCTGACAGTTCTGAATGATTATAAGCGCCATATTCAGACCGGTTTTCCTTTCAAAATGGAGGATCGCATCAAGGCCATTGAAGACCTGGAAAATAATATTACCAATCAGCTAGTCGATCCCAATAAGGCGGCCAATCAAGTCTGGTCGTTGATCGAAGATGAAATTCGCCTTAGCAAGGAAAATGGAATTTACCAGCAAACCATTCCATTGGGCGGAGAGCGGATCCTGGTTGATATTGCCAAACTGGGAACGGTGTTCCTGTTCTTTCAAACCCGTGATAGCCAGGTTGGAATGGCTAAAAAAGCAGCGGACGGCGGCTGGAGATTTGAAACAGTCGATAACACGAGTGATGCCGAGCGCATCAAAAATCTATTCGATTCGTTGAAGAAACAAATACGTCAGGGTTATTTTGAATTACCGAATCCATTAAGAAAATGAAAAAAGTTTATTTTTTATTACTGCTGTGCGTATTGGGAAGCCCCGCTGTTGCGGCCGAAGATAAAAGCGCAATGCCCTCACAGAATAGCGCCGTTTCTGTCCCTGCGGCAAAACCGGATAACTCCCCGGAGAGCGTGAAATCGCAGCAAAAGACCGCCCGGCAGGAAACCGTCAATCTGGAAACAGCCTACAAACGTGAATTTGCCTTCCTGGAAGCGCAGAAGCGCGAATTGACCGAGCGGCTGAGAAGTTATCAAGCCAGCGTAAACCGTGAGGAACAAGCGCTCAATGGCAGGATTGGCGCGCTGGAACGCGGTTCGGTGGAACGCTCGGCCAAAATTGACCAGCTCACCGCGCAGTTATCCGAAGTCGAACGCAAGGAAGCGGCTGTCAGTGAACGCAGCGATGCGCTCGAGACAACTTATCTGCAAGCTGAAGCAACCCTGAAGAATCATGGCATCGAAATGCCTTCATCCGTCAAGGAAACGAGCGGCGATGATCAAATTAACGACGATCAGATCAAAACCGGTTATTTATTTAACCAGGCCTTGTCATTGCTGCAAACGCTGGGCGCGATACAAACAAAGCCGGGAAATTTTTTTCTGGAGAATGGTAAGCAAACGCAGGGCAGCCTGATCCATTTAGGCAATATCGCGGCTTATGGCGTCAGTCCTGAAGGCGGTGGCAGCCTGGTGCCGGTGGGTGGCGGTGATTTTAAGGTGTGGAAAAGTGCTGGTGCCGAGGCCGCTGCGGCTTTGGATAAAAACCAGCAACCCGATTTGCTGCAATTGTATCTGTTTGAGTCACGCACAACCACCATCGAAGAAACACCGGAAAAAACCATCGTCGGTATTATCGACTCGGGCGGTCCGATTGGCTGGGTCATTGTCATCCTGGGGGGCGTTGCGCTCATTCTGATTCTGATCCGGGCTTATTTACTGCGTTCGAATGGCGCCAACACAAAACTGCTGACCGACCGAATCATCCGGCAATTGACTTCCGGCGATCTGGAGGTCGCCAAAAAAAGTTGTGAGGATGACTCATCCGCTATCGGACGGGTTTTGCACTACACCTTGCGGCATTTGAAGGATGACCGGGATCATATGGAAGGCATTGTGTACGAAGCGATTCTGCAGGAATCCGGCCCGCTGGACCGGTTCGGCCCGGCCATTCTGGTGATTGCCTCGATAGCCCCGCTGCTTGGTTTGCTGGGAACCGTGACCGGAATGATTGAAACCTTTGACATGATCACCGAGTTCGGTACCGGCGATCCGAAATTACTCTCCGATGGCATTGCGATCGCGCTGGTCACCACCAAGCTGGGTCTGATTGTGGCCATTCCGGTATTGCTGCTGGGTTCCCTGTTATCCGCGTGGGCCAAAAACATCAAGCGCGGCATGGAGCATTCGGCGCTCAGGATCATTAATGTTTTTCTGGGCGGCGGGCTTGATATGGAAGATGTCGGTGTGTCTGCTGCCGGTGAAAATACCCCGGTATTGAGTGGCGCGTGAAATGAATTTTTCTGAGCAAATTCTGTTCATCAAGGCGTTGTTTACCGCAGGTGGAATGGTCATGCCGCCGCTGGTGCTGTGCATCCTGCTGCTGTGGTACGGACTGGGTTACCGCTTCTGGGTCATGAAAGAACCCAGGTTGATGGGGGTGCGCGACATGCTGAAATATTATCAGACGCATGATGACGAACCGGGTGGGAATATCGTAGCGCGGGCGATCAAGCAAGGTATCGCGTTAAAGAAGAAAGGTGTCAAAAACCTCCGGCGTCATCTGGATGCGGCTTTTTATGAGTATGAAAGCGAAATCAGACGGTTTTCTGTTCTGGTGCGCGTGGTGATTCTGATCTCCCCTTTGCTGGGTTTATTGGGAACCGTGATCGGCATGATCGAAACGTTTGATTCGCTCGCAACCATGACATTATTTTCACAATCCGGCGGCATTGCCGGGGGTATCTCGCAAGCCTTGTTTACTACGCAAATGGGCTTAACCGTCGCGATTCCGGGGTTATTGGCGCACAGTATTCTGAACCGCAAGCAGCATCAGATTGAGCAGGATCTCTCCCAGGTCAAGGACCTGTTGTGCCACCAAACGCAAAACCATCACATAACGGGAAGTCATTCACGATGAGAAATAATGAACCGGTCGAGGCCGAAGCCACCATCGATATGGCACCACTGATCGATATCGTATTCATATTACTGATTTTCTTCATGGTGACGACAACCTTCGTCAAAGACATGAAACTGGAACTGGAACGGCCCAAGGCCAGCAGCTCCATTGCGGCATCGAGCAAGGCAATCCGGCTGTTTATCGACCGTAACGGCGATACCTATATGGACGGCGAACCGGTGCGATTGTGGCTGATACAAAGCAAACTGCGTGATTTGTTGAGTACTTCCGCCAGCAAAGTGGTTCTGGTTGTGACGGATGAAGGCGTGCCGGCGGGAAAACTGGTTGAAGTCGTGGATCAAGCGCGTCTGGCGGGTGCCGAGAGCGTGGGGGTTGCAACTAAAAAAGAAGCGGGGTAAAGACAAATGGAAACAATGAAATGGCAACAGCATATGGCCGGTATGGCCTCCATGCTGTTCGGATTGATCCTGGTTTTCGGTTTGATTCTGATGATGAATCATTACATGGGAAAGATTGAGAAATCACCGCCCCAGGAAGTGACGGAAATCAGCATGACCCGGGAAATCAAGCAAGAACCGAAAAAAGAAATCAAGAAAGTGGAGCCTAAAAAACAAGTGGCCCGGCCGCAAGCACCAGCGCCTTTCAAGGGCCTGGATACGGCGCTGTCCGGTATCGACCTGGGGCTGCTGGGTTTGGGTGACGGCCACGAGAGGGATCTGGATGATCGTTTGTTGGGTAAAACGGGTAATGCCGTCATGACGGCGGATCTGGTCGATGTGCCGCCAAGGCCGGTTACGCGGGGATCTTTCAAATATCCGCCGACTGCCAAGAAAAATGGCATCAAGGGTTATGTCGTCCTGTCCGTGCTGGTTGAAGCAGATGGTTCGGTCAATCAAGTGCAAGTGCTCGAATCCAATCCATCAGGCATGTTTGATTCGGCTGCCCTGCAGGGTATCCGCGCATGGCATTTCGAGCCGGCAAAATACAAGGGAGAAACGGTTCGTGTCTGGGCCAAGCAAAAGATTCGGTTTGACCTGTCCTGATTTCCCAGTTCGATACTCATGCAAACAATAACCATCCGGTACGCTCAACAGATGTCTTACATCATTGTTGCGATTTTCCTGAGCGTTTACAGCCCTGTTTTATGGGCCGCCGAGAATAAGGCACAGCCGACGGACTCTATCGAGCTCGCTGCCATCATGCTGAAGGATGGCCATCACGACCGCGCGTTGCTGGCGTTGCAAAGCGTTGACTTGAAAAACAAGAAAACCGATCTGGTGAGATTTTATACCTTGCAGGGACTGGCTTATATGGGTCTGCATGATCCTGAGGCGGCGAAGGACAGTTTGCAGCAAGCGGTTAAGCAGGGGCAGCAGGATCCGGCAATTTTTATCTATCTGGCGCAAATCCATTTCGATTTGAAAGATTACCGGCGGGCGATCGATGCGATTGGCAAGGCCGGCAACCGAGTCAATCAGGACGCGGCGTTGATCAGTTTGAAAGCGGAATCCTATTGGCATCTGAAACAGACTGATGCCGCCATTCATGCGCTGAATGACGGACAGAAAGCCTTTCCGGCGGATATGCGCTTTCTCAAGAGAAAAGTGTTCTATTTTGTCGAGCTGGGGTTGTATCAGGAAGCAATCAGGCTGGGCAGGGAATATCTGCAGCGATCCAAGGCCAGCGCCGCCGATTATGTGGCCTTTGGCAACGCCTTGCGTCTCAGCAGGGAATATCAGGAAGCCTTGAATATTCTGGAAATTGCGCGTTTGCAATTTCCGCATGATGAAATGGTTGCCAAGCTGCTGGCGCATACCTATCTGGATCAGGGAAAACTCAATTCGGCGGCATTTATTCTGGAACAGGCGGCATTACTGAATCCCGCTTTACAGGCCGAGGCAGCCGAGATCTACCGGCGCGCAGGCCGCTTCCATAAGGCATTGACGTTGAATGAGAGCATCGCTGACCAGAAAGTAAAACTCAAACAGCGCCTGTCGATTTTGCTCGCACTCAGGCAGTTTGAACACGCAGCCAATATGGAATCCAGCCTGTACCGCACCGGGTTGCTGGAAGATCAGGATGTACGTTATGCGCTGGCTTATGCGCTGTTTTCCAACCGCCGCTTTCCCGAAGCCAATAAGCATCTGGATCATCTCAAGAATGCCGAGCTCTTCAGAAAAGGAACCGAGCTGCGCCGTTTAATGGAAATTTGCAAAACCGAGCCATGGCAATGTACGTAATGCGACCGGTTGCAACCTGGGAATTGCCGCGTGCTGTATTTCTGTTGATGCCGTCTTAATACCTCTGCCTAACGCACTTTTCCTAACTGATTAACCGAGAATTTATCTCAACCAGCAAACGGATTGCCGGTGGAGAGTGGCTTGGTACGCTAAATGAACACTAAATCTAACCAATCTTTCTGGTCTAATATTGTGCCATCCATGGAACGTTGCACGCTTGCCGCATGGGTTCTAATCGTTGCTGCTCTGATGAGTCCATGCGCGTGGGGAGCCGGAGAAAAAGCTGAATTTTCAATTCATCTATTCCAGAATGGCTTGCCCATCGCCGATGCGGATTTATCCATCAGCAGCGAGGCATACGGGCAATCCAATGCAAAACTGATTTTTGAAGCCATTCCCTCTGCCTATACCTGGAAACCTGATGGAGATGCCCCGCTGAGGACGAATGCCAATGGCAGCATTGCCGGGAAATTGCCCGCCGGGCTGTATCAATTCACACTCAAAACAAAAGACCAGGAATTCACTTTCGAATTGCCGCTGCGCAGCGCGGAAAATGCGCAGATTCTGATCACCTTCTATGACAGCCGGAAGAAACCGCTGTTGAACATTGAGAGCTCGGTGGCCGGCACGCTGGCGGGATCGGAGGGGGCTGCCGAACCGGCGCGCGATCAGGGTGAAGGAACGGTCACGGTACAAGTACTTTCGGCGGAAACGCAAAAACCACTGAAGGATGTGCAGGTTTTTCTGAGCGGATCAAAGCAGAAACTGCGCACGGATGCGCAAGGACAGGTAACAGCAACCGTACCGACAGGCAGTTATAGCGTTTCGCTGCTGCATAGCGCGTACAGCAGCCAGACGCAGGATGACGTGAAAATCGAAAATGGCCGCAATACCGGTCTGAGTTTCAAACTCACCCCCGCTGGTGTTGAGCTGGCCGAGTATGTGGTGCTGGAACCGCATCTTGCCGGCACGATTGCCTCCGTCATTGAGGAACAAAGAGCGTCTTCCGCCGTGGCGACCGTTCTGGGCGCTGAGCAATTCAGCCGCAGCGGCGATGGCGATGCGGCCAGTGCGCTGCGCAGGGCTTCCGGATTGACCCTGGTCGGCGGTCAGTTCATCTTTATTCGCGGGCTGGGTGAGCGTTTTTCCACGACTTTGGTCAACGGTGCAGCCATTCCCAGTCCGGATGCAACCCGGCGCGTGGTGCCACTGGATCTTTTTCCGACCAATATTCTGGAAAGCGTGATGGTTCAAAAAACCTACTCGGCGGATCGTCCTGCGGAGTTTGCTGGCGGCACGCTGGAAATGCGCACGCGCGGCATTCCCGATGATTTTTTCTTCAATTTGAATTTGCAAGCGGGTATCAACGATAACACGACTTTTCGGAACGGTCTGACTTACAAAGGCGGTGGGACCGATTTCACCAGCTATGATGACGGTGCGCGTGCATTACCTGATTCAATCGCCAATGCAACTGAGAATGGGAATTTAAGACTACAGTCTCCATTTAATCCGAATGGCGTCACATCTGCGCAGCTCGAAAAATTTGGCGAGGATTTATCAGATGTGTGGGACGTGAATGAGAAGAAACGGGGCCCGGATACTGGCATTCAAGCTTCCATCGGCGATCGTTTTACCTTGGGAGACTTTACTTTGGGCTACATTGCAGCCTCCGGCTGGAAACAGGAATTCAGACGGCAGAACGAAGTTAATCGTGAATTTGCTATCAGTAATGGCACATTAATAAAAAAAATGGATTTTGAGATGCAGAGATCGTTGCGTGAAGTACATCTGACCGGCTATGGGGGAACAGAGCTTATGTATAAGGATACCCATAAGATATTTGCAAAAACTATGTTTCTGCGCCAATCGTTCGACGAAGCCAGAATTTCTCAAGGATTTACCGATGCCGAGACGTTTGATCTTCGTCGGACCAGATTAAAATTTTTCTCAAATCAATTGTTAATGCATCAAGCAGGAGGAGAACATCGGTTTGAAAAATTAAAAGATTTTTCTATTAATTGGTTATTTATTGACGCAACTGCCAGGCGGGCTGAGCCTAAAACACGAGATTATCGTTACGACGATACCTTAAGAAATGGTGATTTTTCCTTTTCTCGCCAGGTTGATAGTAATCAGATCATGTATTCGGGCTTGATAGATCGAGATCAGAGCTGGCGGGTCGATGGGAAATTGCCATTACAGATTTTGCGCGACCACAAAGTGACTGTGCATGGCGGTTTTGTCACCCAGCATAAAACCCGTGACTCCAATATTCAGCGCTTTAATTATTTTCCTGCTGGCCCGGATGCTGTAAATAACTCCGTGTTAAGCCAATCTTCACTGGAAAATATACTGCAACCGGACTTCATTGGAAGAAACGGGTTCCAGCTGCGTGACGTAACTCGCACCAGCGAAAGCTATACGGCTTCACAAAATTTGCTTTCTTACTATGGAAAAATGGATTGGTTGTTATACGACAAAGTCAACATTACCGGTGGATTGCGTTGGGAGGATAATGATCAGAAAGTTAATACGTTTAAGGATAACCTGCCTACAACCGCAGGGCTGAAGAGAGTTGACATGTTGCCATCTGCAACGGCAACCTTGTTTCTCACTGATAAGCAACAATTGCGTGCGGGGTTCAGCCAGACGCTATCGCGGCCAGATTTCAGGGAATTGTCAATTGCTCCATTTACGGATATCAATACCAATCAGGAAACCATCGGCAATCCAAATCTCAAACAAACCAGCATTACGAGCTGGGATGCGCGTTGGGAGTATTACTTGTCACCCAGTGAAAATATCTTCGCCGGTTTTTTCTGGAAGGATTTGACCAATCCGATTGAACTGGTTACTCAAGTAGGGTCAGGTGTACTCAATACCTATCAGAATACTGACAAAGCGAATATTTATGGATTTGAATTTGAATTATTAAAAAAACTGGATTTTGTTCATCCACACCTGCAGAATTTTTTTGTTGGCGGAAATTACACATGGTCTACCTCAAAAGTTCAATTGAATGAGGAGAATCTTAAGTCTTTGACAACTGCTGAAAGATCCTTACAAGGCCATTCCGCGCACATTGTTAATTTCCAGATTGGCTATGACAATCCTGCCTGGAAGACGCAAGCTACCTTGTTATATAACGTTGCCAGTAAACGCATTGTATCCGCAGGATTATTAGGCACCCCGGATAAATACGAACAACCTTTTCATCAACTGGATTTTGTCGTCAGTCAGAATTTGTATAAAGGGCTATCAATGCAGGTTACGGCGCAGAATTTACTCGATGATGATGTGCTTATCCTGCAAGGTAATGAAATTAGCCGTCAATTTCGCCGTGGGCGCGTTTTTAATTTCAGCGTGCGGTGGGCTTACTGATGCGGTATAAGCGCGAATCTTGAAAGAAAAACCGTGCGTTGACTAACTGTTAAGGCTCGACTTCAGATAACGTGCCGCCGGAATTTAACCCGCTGCATGAGCACTCCTCATTCTGCATTGCAGCCAATCCACACCACCGTGGATCCATTCCTTCACTTGTTCAGCCTGTGTTAATCATCTTCAGGCTAGGATGAATCAAGAACAATCGTGTGCCAGGAAAGGACTCATCATGAAAAAAATATTCATCGTTATCGCTGCGGTTATGCTGCTATGCGGTTTTCGCGCACCGAACGGCAACCTTATTTCCAGAGGTGATTTGTCGGATAAACTGCTGATTAATCTGGGCGAACCGAATGTGCGGACTGATCTGGGGCTGGTGCAGACCCGGGCATTCGGTGGAATTGTTTATATTAAACGGGAAGTGTGGACTTATAAGATTGATCAGTATCACTACCGTTTCGTCATCGAAAACGGGCAAATTGCGGCTGATCACTGGTCACGGTTTTAGGAATGTTGCGCCACGGAAGTCATCTTCCGGTTGTTGTCAGTAACACTTATACCGCTTATATCGACATGAACATTGGAGTGTCATATCCCTGTCATGTTGGGTTGTTAGATTGGCTTCACCCTAAAAATAACCTGGAGGTGGGTGAATCATGTTTAATCTACATCGTATGAAAGAGCAGTCCATTATCGCTTCGGCGCTTCTGTTAAGTCTCACGGCATTGAACAGCCATGCGGCAACCGCAACTTTTGATCCGGCATCGGGTATTGCAGATTTTCCTGTTGTTGAAGTCTTGAGTGGCGGATCATCCGCATTTTATAGTGCTCAATTACAACTCATCGGAAATGAGTTGCAATTGATCGCTGCGAATTCGATTGCTGCTACAACAGGGCAACGCAATGTGTTTGATTCGGATACAAGCGCAGTGCACGTTGCAGCTGTCACTGTGGGTGCGGATGAGTTTTACGCCAAATTAAAATTGGTACCGGGGTCCGATCCGCTGCGTTTTACAGTCGATCAACTGGTGAATAATGCATTCCAAGGTTGCCCGAGTTTTGCGCAACCAGGACCGACTGCGAATTCCTGTATTTTGAGTGGCACGATTACCTCGAATGCTACTTTGACAAATAATACAGAGTGGATATTACAGGGACCTGTCTATGTTGGTGGCGATAAAACGCAAAGTGCCACTTTGACCATAAATCCCGGCACCAAAATCATTGGTCTGGACAAGGCATATCTGTGGATCAGACGCGATTCAAAAATTATGGCAGAGGGAACACCGGATAACCCAATTATCATGACGGGTGCGATAGGCCAGGATGCAGGAGAATGGGCTGGCTTGGTTCTCGCCGGCAATGCACCAGTCAATGGGTGTAATGCAGGTGTGCCTGTTTGCGAAATTCCATTTGAGGCGGTTACCACTGAGATTTATGGCGGTAACAACCCTACGGATAACAGTGGGGTGCTCAAATATGTACAAATTCTTTTTGCGGGTGATGCCGTTCGTCAGGATGAGGAACTCAATGGCTTGACGTTGAATGGTGTTGGTTCAGGAACGGTTATTGATTATGTTCAAGTTCATGCGGGTTTGGATGATGGTGTCGAAGTCTTCGGCGGCACAGTGCAAATGAAGCATCTGGTATTAACGAGTATTCGAGATGATTCCCTGGATTGGACAAATGGTTGGCAAGGGCGTGCGCAGTTTGTTTTGATCAAACAGGCGGCAGATTCTGGCGATCGTGGTATTGAAGCCGACAACAACGAAGTAGATAACAGCAGCGCCCCACGTGCTCAACCGATACTGTCCAATATGACTATTATTGGTCGTACGGGTAGTGCAGTGGAAGGTGTATTGTTACGTCGTGGAACCGGTGCCAATATCTGGAATTCGGTTATTACAGGCGGTTTTGTCTCTTGTTTAAAGATTGATGGACCAGCAACCTTTACCAACGCGGGTTCTCCCGGTAGTTTAAGCGGTAGTTTGACAATAGGGCACTCTTTTGTAAATTGTACCGGCAACTTTGGTGATGGTGAAGGCGCTACGTTTACAACGTCTGATTGGTTCTTGTCGCAATCTGAAAATCAGGAAGGCGATCCTCTGCTGAGTGGTTACTTACCGGCGAGTGGATCACCGCTGACGCTCGGCGGTACAGCGGTTCCTGATGCCTTCTTTACGCCAGTTAACTATATCGGCGCATTCAGGGATGCAGATGATGACTGGACAAAAGAGTGGACATTCCCGTTCAATTAATGCCTACTCAAAAATTCCATTTTTACTATTAATCTGTCTAATTTTCAGGCACTCTGACCACCGGCTAAAACCGGTGGTCAGAGTGCCTTCTGCCATCTACCCTGCTGTCGCGCAAAAATACCCTCGCGCCCCCCCAACCCCCTCCCCAGCACTTCTTCCTCATGCGAAGCAATTCTTCAAAGAGATAACTCGATTTTGGATAGTTTGCCTTTTTTGGGCGGACACTATTTTGATAATTCCGAACATTGCAGTACATTGCAGTAATTTTTTGTACCTCAAAACAACAAGAATCTATGGCCATCAAAAAATCTGAGCTTTATTCCTCCCTGTGGTCAAGCTGCGATGAACTGCGCGGCGGCATGGATGCCAGCCAGTACAAGGATTACGTGCTGGTGATGCTGTTCATCAAATACGTCAGCGACAAATACGCCGGGCAGCCGTTCGCCCCGATCACCATTCCGCCGGGTGCGGGTTTCAAGGACATGGTGGCGCTCAAAGGCAAGCCGACCATCGGCGATGATATCAACAAGAAAATCATCGCGCCGCTTGCCAATGCCAACAAATTAGCCAGCATGCCGGACTTCAACGATCCGGAAAAACTCGGCAGTGGCAAGGATATGGTGGACAGGCTGACCCACCTCATCGCCATTTTTGAAAACAAGGCGCTGGATTTCAGCAAAAACCGCGCGGAAGGCGACGACATTCTCGGCGATGCCTACGAATACCTGATGCGCCATTTCGCCACCGAGAGCGGCAAAAGCAAGGGGCAGTTCTACACTCCGGCGGAAGTGAGCCGCATCATGGCGCGCATCATCGACATCGACCAGGCCGAAACCACGGCTTCGACCACCGTTTACGATCCGACCTGCGGTTCCGGTTCATTGCTGTTGAAAGTAAGTGATGTTGCCAAAACGCCGGTGACGCTGTACGGTCAGGAAAAAGACGCCGCCACCAGCGGCCTGGCGCGCATGAACATGATCCTGCACGACAACCCCGGCGCGGAAATCAAGCAGGGCAACACGCTCGCTAACCCGTTGTTTCTCAGCGAACAGGGCGGGCTAAAGACGTTCGATTACGTGGTCGCCAATCCGCCGTTCAGCGACAAACGCTGGGGCAACGGCGTCGATACGGAAAACGATCCGCATCAGCGTTTCGATGGTTTTGGCGTGCCGCCGGATAAAAACGGCGATTACGCCTACCTGCTGCATATCATCCGTTCGCTGAAAAGCCGTGGCAAGGGCGCGTGCATTCTGCCGCACGGCGTGCTGTTTCGCGGCAATGTCGAAGCCGTCATCCGTGAGAATATTATCCGCAAGGGATTGATCAAGGGCATCATCGGCTTGCCCGCCAACCTGTTTTACGGCACCGGCATCCCGGCGTGCATCATCGTCATCGACAAGGAAAACGCGCAAAACCGCAAGGGCATTTTCATGATCGACGCCGGCAAGGGATTCATGAAAGACGGCAACAAAAACCGCCTGCGGGAAATGGACATCCACAAGATTGTCGATGTGTTCAATAAACAAATCGAAATCCCAGGCTACAGCAAAATCGTACCCTTCAGCGAGATCGAAAAGAACGAATTCAACCTCAACATCCCGCGCTATATCGACAGTTCCGAAGCCGAAGACCTGCAGGACATCGAAGCGCATCTGCTGGGCGACATACCCAAGGCCGATATCGACGCGCTGCACGACTACTGGGCGGTGTGCCCTACCCTAAAATCGGTATTATTCGCCGAGGCGAAGCGCAGCGCAAACTATCTGAGCTTGAAAGTCAGCAAGGACGACATCAAGCCAACCATTTTCGCGCACCCCGAATTTGTCAGTTACATGACCGAAATGAACCAGGTGTTCAGTCAATGGGAAAACAACACCACCGCCGCGTTAAAAGCACTGCAACCCGGTTTTCATCCGAAGGACACCATTCACGCCATCAGCGAAGCGTTGCTCGCCACCTACGAAAGCCGCGCCTTGATCGACCGGTACGATGTCTACCAGCATCTGATGAACTTCTGGTTCGACGTGATGCAGGACGATTGCTACCTGATCGCCGCCCCGGTTGAAACGGGCGGGGGCTGGCAAGCCATCACATACCGTATCGTCGAAGAAAAGAAAAACAGGGACGGCCAAGTCACTAAAACCGTCGATAAAGGCTGGACGTGCGATCTGGTTCCGAAAACGCTTGTGATTCACCGCTACTTTGCCGGACAGCAGCAGGCTATCGATACGCTCAACACCGAACTGGAAACGCTGCAAAGTCAGTTGGTGGGAATGGAAGAAGAGCACAGTGGCGAGGAAGGTGCATTTGCGATTCTCGATAAGATCAACAAAGCCAACATCAACGCACGCCTGAAAGAAATCAAGAACGATCCGCAATCGGTTGAAGAAGCAAAGCTCCTCAAGCAATACCTGGCGCTATTGGAACAGGAAGCGGCGACCAAAAAAGCCATTCAGTCCGCTGAAACGGAACTGGATGCCGAACTGCTCGCGTTCTACCCCACACTGACCGCAGACCAGATCAGGCAACTGGTTGTCGACGACAAATGGATCGCCGCAATCGACCGGGACATTCATTCCGAAATGGATCGCATCAGCCAGCGCCTGACGCAACGCATCAAGGAACTCGCCGAACGCTATGAAACGCCGTTGCCACAGCAAAACCAGCAAGTAGCGGAACTGGAACAGGCCGTCAATGCGCACTTGCACAAGATGGGGTTCGTGTGGAATTGAAACCGGGTTACAAGCAGACTGAGGTGGGGGTGATTCCTGAGGATTGGGACATTATCAAGCTTGGTGACTTCACTCTGAAAGTAGGAAGTGGTATTACTCCAAAGGGTGGTGTAACTGTGTATAAACAATTTGGTCGCCCTTTCATGAGAAGTCAGAATGTTGGATGGGGCGTTCTTAAGTTAGATGATATCGTGTTTATTGATGATCAAATTCACAACACATTTTCTGATACCGAGTTAAAGAAGAATGATGTTTTATTGAACATTACCGGTGCATCAATTGGTCGATGTGCGCTTGCAACGAATGAAGTAGTAGGTGGGAATGTTAATCAACATGTATGCATAATTCGTACAAATGATCATTTATTAAGCCCTACATATTTATCGCGTGTCTTACTATCTGATATTGGCCAGCGGCAAATTGATAGTTTTCAAGCGGGTGGAAACCGAGAGGGTTTAAATTTTGGTCAGATCAAATCATTTAATATTTCACTTCCACCAACCAAAGCCGAACAAACCGCCATCGCCAACGCCCTCAGCGATGCCGATGCTCTGATTCAATCCCTTACCCGCCTCATCGCCAAAAAACGCCAGATCAAACAAGGCGCCATGCAAACCCTGCTCAATCCCTATGAAAATGGGCGGCTGAAAGAGGGATGGATGTTGAAAAAGTTGGGGGATATATGCGAAAACATAACTACTGGTAAATTAGATGCTAACGCTATGATTGAAAATGGTGAGTATTCTTTTTTTACATGCGCAAAACAAGTTTATCGAATTAATCACTTTGCCTTTGATTATGAAGCATTATTGGTTTCTGGTAATGGCGCTAATGTTGGATATATTCATTATTTTAAGGGTAAGTTTAATGCTTATCAACGAACATATGTACTTAGCAGATTTAAGTGTGATGTGCATTACTTGAAAGTGTTTATGGAACGTAATCTCCAAAATAGAATTAAGGTAGAAGTCAATGCGGGTAATACACCATATATCGTCATGGGGACTTTAACCGGTATGGATGTCTTGTTGCCAGAAAATAAAACAGAACAAACCCGTATCGCCACCATCCTCTCCGGCATGGACACCGAAATCGCCATGCTCGAAATCAAACTCGCCAAATACCGGCAGATCAAGCAAGGCATGATGCAAAACCTGCTCACCGGCAGCATCCGGCTGGTGAAGCCGGAAAGCAACACCGGGGCCGCCGTATGACAACCGATCGTTCACTGGAATATCTGAAAGCATTATTGCGCGAATTGTGTGCTTTGCCGACCGAAACCGAATGGGTTGAGTTCAAGGAGAATAACGAAGATCCGCAACAAATCGGTGAATATATTTCGGCTATCAGTAATTCAGCGGCACTGTGCGGCAAAACGAATGGCTATGTGGTTTGGGGTGTCAATAACGAAACGCATAAAATCGTTGGCACCACATTTTCACCGCATAAAACTCGCAAGGGTAATGAAGAGCTGGAAAGCTGGCTGTTGCGACTGTTGACTCCACGCATTCATTTTTATTTCTATAACATCGAAATTGATGATAAACCGGTTGTGATATTGGAGATTACCCGTGCAGCACGCAATCCTGTACAGTTCCAAGGTATTGAATATATTCGTGTAGGTTCAACAAAAAAGAAATTAAAGGCATATCCGGAAAAAGAGCGAGCGCTTTGGCGTGTATTTGACGAAATTCCTTTTGAGAGGATGATTGCGCTTGATCGTGTTGCTGACGATGACGTATTGAAACTACTGGATTATCCGGCTTACTTTGAGTTACTGAATCTTTCGTTACCTGATAATCGTCAAGGTATTCTTGAGCGATTGGAGGCAGATGAAATGATCATGCCCTGTGAAGCAGGCGGGTGGAATATTACCAATCTGGGTGCCATTTTGTTTGCAAAAAGACTGGATGACTTCACTCAATTAAAACGCAAGGCTATGCGGGTTATTGTGTATAAGGATAATAGTCGTGTTGAAACAGTTCGTGAGCAAACGGGTACCAAAGGCTATGCCGGTGGATTTGAAGGTTTGATTGGCTACATTAATAACTTGCTGCCTCGAAATGAAGTGGTCGGCGAGGCCTTGCGTAAAAATGTACCTATGTATCCTGAACTGGCAGTGCGTGAGTTGGTAGCCAATGCACTTATTCATCAGGATTTCTTTCTCAAGGGTACCGGGCCAATGGTGGAAATCTTTTCAGATAGAATGGAGATTACCAATCCGGGTATACCGCTAGTGGCTACGGATCGATTTCTTGATAGTCCGCCTAAATCCAGGAATGAAGCTGTTGCCTCCTTTATGCGACGGGTAGGTGTTTGCGAAGAACGTGGAAGTGGTGTTGATAAAGTCGTTTCTCAAACGGAGTACTATCAGTTACCCGCACCCGTATTCGAGGTGACTGCGGAACATACACGCGCAATATTGTTCGCTCATAAGCCCCTCAATAATATGGATAAGAACGACAAGATCAGAGCCTGCTATCTGCATGCCTGTTTGAAGTATGTGAACAGGGAATATATGACCAACTCCAGTCTGCGCGATCGATTTGGTATTGATCCAAAAAACAGCGCAATAGCATCCAGAATCATCAAAGATACGCTGGCGGCAGAATTTGTAAAACCTGTGGAAGATGATATGTCCCGGAAGCACAGGAAATATGTGCCTATGTGGGCATAAAACAACCAATTTCTTATTTGATGGTTATTTGACAGAAGTGGATCAGGAAATGGCGGATTTGTAGATTGTATGTTTAAGTTGTTAAATTATAATAATAAATAATTAATCGGTATTGATAATCTTATTTGATGGCATAAGGGGAAAGGATCGGTGAATACTGTCAGCAAACCCGAGCGCGCTACCCAGAACCGTGTCGTGAAATTGTTCCGCGAGCAGTTGGGCTATCGCTATCTCGGCAATCTGGAAGACAAGCCGGACAACAGCAACATCGAAGTGCCGCAACTGATGCGCTACCTGACCGCCAACGGTTACGATCACAGCCAGATCAGCAAGGCGCTGGATAAATTGCAAAGTGCGGCCAACAATCACGCCCAGAATCTGTATCACAACAACAAGGCTGTTTATCAACTGTTGCGCTATGGCGTGCCGGTCAAAACGGAAGCCGGATTGCCTACCGATACGGTGCATTTGATCGATTGGCGGCATCCTGAGAAAAATGATTTTTACATTGCCGAAGAAGTGACGGTATTCGGTGAAAAAGAAAAACGCCCGGATGTCGTGCTGTACGTCAACGGTATCGCCATCGGCGTGCTGGAACTGAAAAACAGCCGCGTTTCCATCGGCGATGGCATCCGCCAGAACCTGGTGAACCAACAACCGGAATTCATCGGCGCATTTTTCAGCACCATCCAGTTCGTGTTTGCCGGTAATGATTCCGAAGGGCTGCAATACGGCACCATTGGCACGCCGGAGAAGTTTTTCCTGAAGTGGAAAGAAGACGAGGCGGATAACAGCGGCTACAAGCTGGATAAATACCTCGCCAAAATCTGCACCAAGCAACGCCTGATCGAATTACTGTACGACTTTGTGCTGTTCGATGGTGGCAAGAAGAAATTGCCGCGCGCGCACCAGTATTTCGGCGTCAAAGCCGCGCAGGCGCATGTGCGCCGCAAGGACGGCGGCATCATCTGGCACACCCAGGGCAGCGGCAAAAGCATCGTCATGGTGCTGCTGGCCAAATGGATACTGGAAAACAATCCGCATGCCCGCATCGCCATCGTCACCGACCGCGATGAACTGGACAAGCAGATCGAAAGCGTTTTCAGGGATGCCGGGGAAGCGATTTACCGCACGCACAGCGGGCGCGATCTGATGGCGCAACTGGGGCAGGCCAGGCCGCGTTTGTTGTGTTCCCTGGTGCACAAGTTCGGCAAACGCGATGTCGATGACTTTGACGCTTTTATCGAGCAACTGCAAAGCCAGCCGAGCTATGCGGTCGGCGAATTGTTTATTTTTGTCGATGAATGCCACCGCACGCAAAGCGGCAAGCTGCACAAAACCATGCAGGCATTGCTGCCCGGCGCGGTGTTCATCGGCTTTACCGGCACGCCGCTGCTCAAAAAAGACAAAGGCACCAGCCTGGAAGTGTTCGGCAAATATATCCACACCTACAAATTCAACGAGGCGGTGGAAGACGGCGTGGTGCTTGATTTGGTGTACGAAGCGCGCGACATTGATCAACGCTTGAGTTCGCAGCAAAAAATCGACGACTGGTTTGCCGCCAAAACCAGGGGATTGAACGATTTCCAGAAAGCCGAGCTGAAAAAGAAATGGGGTACGATGCAACACGTGCTCAGTTCCAGATCGCGCATGGATAAGGTGGTGACCGATATTGTCGGGGATTTCAGCGTGAAGCCGCGCTTAAGCACGCAAATGGGCAACGCCATCCTGGTGGCATCGAGCATTTTCGAGGCCTGCCGCTATTACGAGCTGTTCCAGGCAACCGAATTGAAAGGTAAATGCGCGGTGGTCACTTCGTACAATCCGCAATCCCGGGACATCACCAGCGAAGAAACCGGCGCGAACACCGAGACGGACAAGCAAGTTATCTATCACACTTACGAAACCTTGCTGAACGATGTCAACGCCGAACCGGGCAAATCCCAAACCGAAACTTACGAGGATAAGGCAAAAAAACTGTTTGTCGACGAACCGGCGAATATGAAGCTATTGATCGTGGTCGACAAACTGCTGACCGGTTTCGATGCGCCCAGTTGTTCTTATCTGTACATCGATAAATCGATGCAGGATCACGGCCTGTTCCAGGCCATCTGCCGCGTAAACCGGCTCGATAGCGAAGACAAGAAATTCGGCTTTATCGTCGATTACAAGGATTTGTTCAAAAAGCTGGTGAACGAGAAAGGTACCGGCGCGATTCAGGTGTATACCGAAGAACTGGATTACGACCAGTTTGAAGCGAAGGATTGCGATATTCTGATCCAGGACCGGCTGAGCAAAGGCCGCGAGTGGCTGGACAACGCGCTGGAAGAACTGGAGTTGCTGTGCGAGAAAGTGGAGCCGCCCCAAGACGATTTGCAACACATTCATTATTTCTGCGGCAATACCGAAATCCCGGAAGACCTGAAAGCGCGCGAAGTGCAACGGACGGCGCTATATAAAGCCACCGCCAACCTGCTCCGCGCCTACGCCAACATCGGCGACGACATGGAAGCCGCTGGTTACACCGCCGATGCGACTGAGCATATCCAAGCCCGCGTGGATCACTTTCTTAAACTGCGTGACGTCATCAAAAACGCTTCCAATGAGAAAATTGATCTGAAAGCGTATGAAGCGGACATGCGTTATTTGATCGACCGTTATATTCAGGCGGAAGAATCGGTGGTGATCTCTCCTTTCGCCGATATGCCGATCCTGGAAGTCATTGTGAAAAGCGGCATCGCCGAGGCCATCGGCGCGATGCCGGATGGTATTAGATCCAATCAGGAAGCGGTGGCGGAAACCATCGAAAACAATGTGCGCAGTCATATCATCAAAAACCACCTGCTCAATCCGGCGTATTTTGAAGAAATGTCGACACTGCTGGATGAGATCATCAAGCAACGCAAGCAAAACGCCCTCGATTATCAGGAATATCTGCAAAAGATCGCCGATCTGGCCAAACAGGTGATGGCAGGACAAGCGGACGATGCGCCAAAGTCACTGGATACCAGGGCCAAGCGTGTGCTGTACGGCAATTTGGGTGAAGATGAAGCGCTGGCGCTGCAAATCAATGATGCGGTGAGGGACAGCAAGCAGGACGGCTGGCGTGACAATCAGGCAAAAGAAAATCAAATTAAACGGGCGATTTTTGAAATCGTCAACGATGTTGAAGAGGTCGAGCGCATTTTTGTCATCGTCAAACAGCAAAGTGATTACTGAAATCCTGACTATGAAACTGAATGATCTTGATGTGGAAGTAATTCAAAAAAATATCAAGCATGTTCATTTAAGCGTCTATCCGCCGGATGGCCGGGTCAAAGTTTCCGCGCCGGTCAGCATGTCACCGGATACCCTGCGGGTGTTTGTCATGTCCAAACTGGCGTGGATCAGGAAGCAGCAGTTGAAGCTGCGCGTACAGGAACGCGAAGCGCCACACGAATATATCGACCGCGAAAGTCACCATGTCTGGGGTAAGCGTTATCTGTTGAAAATTGAAGCAACAGAAACGCCGCCCAGAGTAGAACTCAGGCACAATAAACTGGTGCTGTCGGTCCGGACGGGAACAAGCCGGGAAAAAAAACAGGCGATTCTGGAAGCCTGGTATCGCGAGAATCTCAAGCACGCCATCCCCGTATTGATTGAAACATGGCAGCCGCGCATGAATGTGCACGTGACCAGATTCCATGTGCAAAGAATGAAAACCAGGTGGGGCAGTTGCAGCGTGCATTCCGGCAGTATCCGGCTGAATACCGAACTGGCCAAAAAACCGCCGATTTGCCTGGAATATGTTGTGGTGCACGAAATGACCCACCTGCTGGAACCGACACATAACAGCCGATTTATCGGATTGATGGATCGATTCCTGCCGAAATGGCGGTTTTATCGGGATGAACTCAATCGATTGCCGGTCGGGGCTGAGGAATGGGTATCTTGATTCCTTGTTATTTTCTGAATATAGGGTGCGCTTAATAATCAACTGCAATCCCTGCAAGCGTTTACAAACCTAAACTATTTGGCATTTTTTTGATTAAAGTCAAAAATTTCAATTGAGGTTCAAATCATAATGCGAACTCGGTTGTAAAACATGATGGAGGTCATTATGAAGATGCTAGAAAGGGAAGATGCTGAAACGTTTAAAAAGTTAGGTTTCAATTTCGCAGTCATAGTCGGTGTGGCATTCGCGTTAATCGCTTTATCAATGTATTTTTCGTAATAAACTGCTGTCAATTAGCCATTCAGCTAATAACCAGGGTTGAACCTGGCGGTTAAGGATCATCGGGCAAATGTGATTTTTGGGGCATATTGTCTGGTGGTCCTTACGCTCTGCAGGATAAAATTCAAAATTCACAGTGGTGCGCGTATTTTTAGATGACAGAGTGCGTGTCTGTGCCCGCTACCGTCTCATGCCGCACTATCAAGTCGTTCTTAAAGACGCCCTGCTCCCTTAGGGAACCTCTGAATAACTGCCATTTCGAGCATAGCGAGAAATCTATATTGTTGATTGCCAAAGATTCCTCACTACGTTCGGAATGACAAAGGTGAGTTAATCAGAGCCTCCTTAGTCCATATCACCAAATTCGCCAGCCACATTGCCCTTTCCCAATTATTGGATATTGTTTGCAGTGGGAGTGAGCTCATTCACCGGGTGCATTCCTTTGTGATAAGGTTACACCCGCAAGAGTTCTGACAACTTTCACTACGTATTCAAGCGTTGGCACAAAACCCGCTCGTTTTGTCCATTATCAATGGAAATTCAATATCATGAAACTGGCTTTATTTGATCTGGATAACACGCTTCTTGCAGGAGATAGCGATTTTCAATGGGCACAATTCCTCATCGAGCAGAAGGTGCTTGATCAGGAAGTATATGCAGCAAAAAATATCGAGTTTTATGAGCAATATAAAAATGGTACGCTCGATATCCATGAATTTCTGGATTTTCAGCTTAAACCACTGGCTCGTCATTCACGTGAGCAATTGAATGAGTGGCGCAGGCAGTTTGTTGTTGAAAAAATTCAGCCATTAATTACACCTGGCGCGCGTGAACTGGTCAGTCGTCATCAGACAGAACAAAATTTATGCATCATCATTACCGCGACCAACAGTTTTGTTACAGCACCCATTGCGCAGGCGCTAGGTATTGATCACTTGATTGCGACAGATCCCGAGCAGATCGACGGGCAGTTTACCGGCCGGGTGGCTGGCGTGCCTTGTTTTCAGAAAGGCAAAATTACGCGGCTGGAGCAGTGGCTGGATGAACAAAATCTTACCTGGCTATCATTTCTGCAAAGCTGGTTTTACAGTGATTCACTTAATGATTTGCCGTTGCTTAGCAAGGTCACGCATCCCGTTGCGGTTGATCCTGATGATACTTTGCGGGCACATGCCCAGAAAAATAATTGGCCGATTATCAGTTTGCGTTAATCGGTACGATTCCTGAAAATTTCTTTGCGCGGGTAATTTCAATACTCGTGGTGCGAAAGCGCACTTCCAGTTCCGTTATAATGCCGTTTTGTGAAGGATCGTTAATATGCGACTGCTCCAGAAAGCACTGACATTCGACGATGTCTTGCTGGTTCCTGCCCATTCTGAAATCTTGCCGCGAGACGTCAGGCTCGTCACGAAACTGACGCGCGGCCTGACCGTTAATATTCCAGTCATTTCTGCCGCGATGGATACCGTGACGGAAGCACCGCTCGCCATCGCCATCGCTCAGGTAGGAGGGATCGGCATTATCCACAAAAATATGCCGATTGAAGTGCAGGCGGCACAGATTGCACAGGTTAAGCGCTTTGAAAGTGGCGTGGTAAAAGACCCGATTGTCATTTCACCTGATATGACAGTGCGCAAGGTGTTGGAACTGACACGGCAGCATAATATTTCCGGGTTGCCAGTGGTTCAAGGTAAAAAGGTGGTTGGTATTGTCACTAATCGGGATTTTCGTTTCGAAACCAATCTCGATCAACCCATTCGCAATATCATGACGCCCAGAAAAAAACTGGTTACCGTGCGTGAGGGCGTATCTCAGGCGGAAGCACTGGCACTGTTGCACAAACACCGGCTGGAAAAACTGCTGGTGGTGGATGAGAATTTCGAATTGCGTGGACTGATTACCGTTAAGGACATTACTAAAACCACCGAGCATCCTAATGCCAACACTGATAGTCTGGAGCGTTTATGTGTTGGTGCGGCAATTGGCGTTGGCGAGGGAAGTGATGAACGTGCGGAAGCGCTGATCGAAGCCGGAGTGGATGTGATTGTCGTCGATACTGCGCATGGACATTCTCAAGGAGTGCTGGATCGCGTTCAATGGGTGAAAAAGCACTTTCCACAAATTCAGGTGATCGCGGGCAACATTGCTACGGCAGATGCGGCGCGGGCGCTGGTAGATCATGGTGCAGATGCAGTCAAGGTTGGGATTGGTCCTGGGTCGATCTGTACCACCAGAATTGTTGCCGGAGTCGGGGTTCCACAAATTTCTGCCATTGACAATGTTGCCAAGGCATTGCTGGGAACGGGCGTGCCAATTATTGCCGATGGAGGAATTCGTTATTCTGGAGATATTTCCAAGGCAATTGCGGCAGGCGCCAATGCGGTGATGCTGGGCGGATTACTGGCAGGAACCGAGGAATCCCCCGGTGAGATTGAGCTACTGAAGGGCAGAGCATATAAAAGTTACCGTGGCATGGGATCGCTATCGGCGATGCAGCAGGGATCCAGTGATCGCTACTTTCAGGAAGCCGAGCGTAACAAAAATGAGAAACTGGTACCGGAGGGTGTGGAAGGACGGGTTCCCTATAAAGGTACGCTGGCCAGCGTTATTCACCAATTGATGGGCGGTGTGCGTTCAAGTATGGGCTATCTCGGTTGCAGCACTATTGAGGATATGCACAACAAGGCTGAGTTTATTGAAATTACTTCCGCCGGTATACGCGAATCGCACGTCCATGATGTGCAGATTACCAAGGAAGCACCCAATTATCACGTTGAATAGGTAGTTAACCATGCATTCAAAGGTACTCATTCTGGATTTTGGTTCCCAATATACGCAGCTCATCGCTCGCCGTATTCGCGCAACCAATGTTTATTGCGAAATTCACCCATTTGATGTTGATCCGAAAATAATTCAGGATATGGCGCCAGTTGGCATCATCCTCTCCGGTGGACCTGCTTCAGCGTTTGCGGAAGATGCACCTCGCGCACCACAAATTGTGTTTGAGTTAGGCCTGCCAGTATTAGGTATCTGCTATGGTATGCAGGTGATGGCTGATCAATTGGGTGGCAGCGTGGCAAATGCGCTTGCACGTGAATTTGGTTATGCCGAGTTAACGACCGAATCCTGCAGGCTGTTTGAAAATATACAGGATCGTATCAGCACGGAAGGTCAAAAAATACTTGATGTCTGGATGAGCCATGGTGATCGAGTTGATTCGTTACCATCAGGATTTAAAATAATCGCTCATAATGCAGCCACTCCAGTTGCTGCAATGGCAGACGAGTCGCGCCAGTTTTATGGTCTGCAGTTTCATCCCGAAGTCACGCATACCTTGCAAGGTCGCAGTATTCTGGATCGATTCGTGCATGACATCTGCCAGGCAGGTTGCGACTGGAATATGCCGGATTATATCGATGAAGCAATTGGACGTATTCGTGCCCGTGTTGGAAATGAGCGAGTTATCCTCGGGCTGTCGGGTGGAGTGGACTCCTCGGTTGCGGCAGCACTGATTCATCGTGCTATTGGTGACCAGCTCACTTGTGTATTTGTCGATAACGGCCTACTGAGACAACATGAAGCCAAGCAGGTAATGGAAACATTTAGCCGCAATCTTGCGGTTAATGTGATTCATGTCGATGCGCGCCGTCAATTTCTGGAACGCTTGCAAGGTACTGCCGATCCAGAACAGAAGCGGCGCATCATTGGACGGGAATTTGTGGAAATTTTTCAACAGGAAGCCGCCAGGATTGATGATGCCAAATGGCTGGCACAGGGCACCATTTATCCTGACGTTATTGAATCGGCCGGAAGCAAAGTACAAAAAGCCCACACCATCAAATCACACCATAACGTCGGTGGCCTGCCCGATACCCTGCACCTGAAACTGTTGGAACCGTTACGCGAACTGTTCAAGGATGAAGTTCGGGAACTGGGTCTTGCGCTGGAGCTGCCACACGAACTGGTATTTCGTCATCCCTTTCCCGGCCCGGGGCTGGGTGTGCGGATACTGGGGGAGGTTAAATACGAATACACAGAATTACTCCGCCAGGCAGATGCCATTTTTATCGAGGAACTCAAGCATTCCGGCTGGTATGAAAAAACCGCACAGGCTTTTGCTGTTTTCCTGCCAATTAAATCTGTCGGCGTTATGGGGGATGGCCGCAGCTATGAATACGTAATTGCCCTGCGCGCCGTGCAGACCGAGGATTACATGACTGCGCATTGGGCAGAATTACCCTACACGCTGCTTGCTAAAATCTCCAACCGTATCATCAATGAAGTACGAGGCATCAATCGTGTGGTCTATGATATTTCCGGGAAGCCGCCTGCAACTATTGAGTGGGAATGATTTTAGGTCTGCATCGAGTAGCATGAAATTATCGAATACTCGTGAAGCCTTTATTCAGAATTCATTCCATAAAATACTTATATGTGAAAATTATCGATAATTTTTTCATATAAATAATATTGCGTAGCTACCTGTAATCCATGGTCAACAAGGGATATAGTCCACTTATCGCTATTTAAGTAGCGTTGGCCGGTGAAACTCGTAAAGTATGGTGTGAGTATTTACGCTAAGAGTTGTATTTCAAAGTTAAATCTACTCTGTTGCTCCCCTATTTCTGCTGCAACCACATCGCGGCTTCCCGTGCGAAGTAAGTCAGAATTGCATCTGCGCCCGCACGCTTGAAAGATAGTAAGGCCTCGAGTACGCAGGCTTTTTCATCCAGCCAGCCATTGATTGCGGCTGCTTTCAGCATGGCATATTCGCCACTGACTTGATAAACGAAGGTAGGCACGCCGAATTCCTGTTTGACTCTGCGTACAATATCAAGATAAGGCATACCCGGTTTGACCATGAACATATCCGCTCCTTCCTGGATATCGAGCGCTACCTCATGCAGCGCCTCATCGGAATTAGCTGGATCCATCTGATAGGTATACTTATTGCTGGCGCCCAATGTTGCCGATGAACCCACTGCATCACGGAACGGGCCATAGAAGCTGGATGCATATTTCGCTGAATAGGCCAGTATGCGGGTATGGATGAAACGGTGTTGATCGAGTATGGCGCGAATTGTACCCACGCGGCCATCCATCATGTCGGAGGGGGCAACGATGTCAGCTCCTGCCTGGGCATGTACCAGCGCCTGCTGTTCCAGGACGCGCACGGTCTCATCATTCATCACATAGCCCTGTTCATCAATTAAGCCATCCTGACCATGGCTGGTGTAGGGGTCGAGCGCCACATCGGTAATAATGCCAAGCTCGGGAAAACGTTGCTTGAGCGCAGTTACCACACGTGGCACTAGCCCCTCCGGATTGAACGCTTCGTCTGCGGTCAGGTTTTTTCTGGAAGCATCGATTACCGGGAAAATGGCCAGTGCCGGTATGCCCAGTTGCAGACATTGTTCCGCCTGGGAAAACAGCAGATCGAGACTCTGACGAATAATACCCGGCATCGAGGCAACCTTCTCCTGCCGGTTGTTACCTTCCAGTACGAATACCGGAAGAATCAGATCACTGGCTTGCAGATGATGTTCACGTACAAGACGGCGGGAGAAATCATCTCGCCGCAGCCGGCGCATTCTTTTTTGTGGAAATTGAGAAAAAGGTGTCATTTTTTGTTTATTAGCAAGATCGAAAAATAAAAATAAAAATTCTTTGGAACTTTTTATACACTTGTCTTTCTTAAGAGTATGTAGTAAGCGTAGCAACTGTTTCTCGTCTTACCTCCCTGAGACGAGGTTCTTTTGAGCAAGGCGATTTACCCCGGTTTAATCCCCTTTGACCGGGGTTTTTTTTTGCCCGGATTCTGTGCTGGTAGTTTGCAATGCCTGCTCTGCACTCTCCAGCCAATTTTTCAGCAACAAGATGGCTTCATCTTTGCCTTCTGATGTCATGCTGGAAAATATTTGTACGCTTCCTGTAATCTGGTGTGCCGCCAGATAACTGCTAACATAGCGCAGTGTTTCAACAGCTTTGCTGCGACTAAGTTTATCCGCTTTGCTCAGCAGAATATGAACTGGTTTCCTGGTGAGCGCAAACCATTCAAGCATTTGTACGTCAAGCGGCATGATGGGATGGCGTATATCCATGATCAGCACCATTCCAAATAACGTCTCACGGGTTTGTAAGTACTGGCTCAATAACTCCGTCCAGTGTTGTCGGATAGCCAGCGGTACCTTCGCATAACCATAACCTGGCAAGTCAACGATGAAACGCCGCGCACCGAGTTGAAAGAAATTAATATGCTGCGTTCGTCCTGGTGTTTTACTGACAAAAGCAAAACGCCCTCTGCCAGCCAGGGTGTTGATTGCACTTGATTTACCTGCATTGGAGCGACCAGCAAAGGCAATTTCTACTCCTGATTCCTTGGGAAGATCACGCAACTGGTTGACCGTAGTATAGAACTCAGCTTTACTAAATAGTGCGTTTGTCATTATTGATTGCCACTTTCATTCATTTGAGGGTGCTCCTAAGAATAGGGATTTTTAGAGATGCCCTTGATTTATTCGGTTATCCCAATCCGCCCTTATGCCGGGTCAGGTTTCTCTCTGGCAATGATCCGCAGCCCTTCCAGCACCAGATTATCCATTATTTGATAGGGCAGGTGAATATGCTCACAAACCCATGCTGCATCACCGCCACTTATTATTACCTTTGGTAAAGAATGATCCCTATTGAGAGCAAGTAGAGCATACATTTTCTCGATTGCTCCGGTTAGTGCTTGAATCATGCCACTAAAAACGGCGTCACCAGTATTATTTGGAAAAGACTGGAATTTTCCACAGCCCTCCGTTCTGATGCCGTTTGTCTGATCAACCAGTGCCTGCTGCATTAATTTTGGTCCAGGCAGAATGATTCCCCCCCTAAATTCGGCGGTATCCGACAGGATATCGACTGTCATAGCGGTGCCAATATTAACGACAAGGCACTCTCGCTTCAAATGGTGCCAAGCCGCAATCAATGCAGCCCAGCGGTCAGCGCCCAATTGCCCGGGAAAAACATAATGGTTATATACGCCGCACTGTTTAACTTGGGCAGTTATCCACTGTTGACGCACCCGCCAATTGCCAAGTAACTCCCTGAGATCGTTGCTGACGGAACTGCCCGCAACATTGGAGACAATTATGTTGCTAACTGAAGGTAATTGCAGCAGAACCTGACGCAGCATGATACGTTCACTTTGTAATATTGAACCCTTTTCCACCCAGCGCAGACCATCGTGCAGTCCCCATTTGATAGCTGTATTGCCGGAATCAATCGCTAAAAGAGAAATAGAGTTATTCATTTAACAGGAAGTTTT
Source organism: Nitrosomonas sp. (assembly GCA_016703745.1). Taxonomy (NCBI): domain Bacteria; kingdom Pseudomonadati; phylum Pseudomonadota; class Betaproteobacteria; order Nitrosomonadales; family Nitrosomonadaceae; genus Nitrosomonas; species Nitrosomonas sp. The sequence continues at coordinate 683,538 of JADJBK010000006.1, forward strand.
TCTATCATGACAGGTGCCGCAGGCTTAATTCTCCCCCTCTCAACTGCAATTGTCCGCTTGACGTATCCAGCAGCAGCGCACCATCTTCTGCCACCCCGCTAACGATCCCCTTTCGATAACTGCCATCTGGAAAATTTACCAGTACGGGCTGATGATGGTAAGCGTGATAACGTATCCATTCGTCACGCATTGGCGAAAAACCTTGCTCTGTAAACAGGTGCAACACCTCCATCAGCTCCAGTAACAATACTGCCAACAGCCGATTTCGATCCGGGGGAGACGACATGATGCTCGCCAGATCGGTAGCTGCTTGATCGATCTGCTGTCTGACCGAATCCGTTATATGGACGTTCATCCCTATTCCGATCACAACCCTGACCGGACTTAGCATATCACCGTGCAGCTCAATCAGCACCCCTCCCAGTTTGTGAAAATGGTGCAGGATATCATTCGGCCATTTCAGGGAAATATCTGGAACACCAATTACGGTCAGCGCCCTCACGATGGCAATACCGACAGCCAGGCTCAATCCCCCGAGTGCCTGCATGGTACAAGGAGATGCCCATGATATCGAAAATGTCAAACTGTCCCCCAAACCGGAAAACCAGATACGTCCACGTCGGCCGCGTCCGCCGGTCTGAAGCTCGGCAGCCAGAACGGTGTATGGATTGTGATCTGGAAAAGCGGATTCAGCTGCATGCTGTTGCAGGATGGAATTGGTGGATTCAACACAATCTGCGATTGTGATTTGGAAGTTGTCTGCATACTTACCCAAATGGGTGCGTATCTTATCGGATTCGAGCCATTGCACCGGATTTAGCCAGCGATAACCTTTTCCAGTGACGCGATAAATGACGAGTCCATATTGGTCCAGATCTTGCAGTGCGTTGGAGATGCTTGCCCGGGATACCTGGAGCACTTCTCCCAGTGCTGTGCCAGAATGATAATTTCCATCACTTAACCTGCGCAGAATGGCAAAGGTCAGTGGTTTCATAAGCTTGCCGCCCAAAGCGTCCGTAACCCAAATCGGAATCGCGGCCAGAAAGATTTATGGCATGGCTTGATATAATGAAACGGCAGTTGATAGCGTAATTTCGATTCCAATTTTATTTATTCACAATCAGGAGGGATATTAATGGATATGCTCAGTATGGCGATTGGTTTTCTCGCGGGTGTTGCGGCAACCTATTTAGTCAGATTTTTTCTTTCAGACGATTCACAAAAACAAACATCAGTACCCACTGTCATCAAGAACGACGCGTTATCAGAGCAGCTATGGCGAACACACGAAAAACTGCTCAGGGAGATGCAACAGGACCTGAGCAAACCCGAGTTCCAGTTGCATCGTGAATTTGTCATTGATAAAAAGGGCTGGAACTGGAACCGGTTCGGATTTCATCGTCATGGCCCTTGTCTGGTTTATTTCATTGAAGATCACATTGACCTTCCCGGGCAGCTGGATACACTCGTCAGTAATGGCTTAATCAGCAAGATCGATGAGAAAAAAGGCAAATTCCACTTTAGTGAAAAATTTACAGAGTGGCTGCGTCGTAAATAGCATTATTCTTGACCTAGCAGATTCTCTAAAGTCAGACGATAAATACTGGACAGTTGTTCAATATCTGCAACCTCCACATACTCATTGAGTTTGTGGATGGTTGCGTTACGAGGACCAAATTCGACGACTTGCGGACAGATATCGGCTATAAAACGCCCGTCAGATGTACCGCCAGAAGTCGAAAGCACTGCCTCTATACCAGTAACCAGACGAATGGCCGAACTCAGTGCGTCGGCCAGACTGCCTTTTGGAGTCAGATAGGGTTTCCCAGAAAGCTCCCACAAAAGAGAGTAATTAAGCTGATGCCGATCGAGTATCGCATGGACACGTTCCTTAAGCGATTCCACGGTGCTCGCGGTGGAAAAACGAAAATTAAACAACATATTCACTTCTCCTGGAATGATATTGGTCGCACCGGTACCACCGCTGATATTGGAGATATGCCATGTGGTAGGTGGAAAGTATTCGTTACCCGTATCCCATGTAGTCTGTGCAAGCTCGTCAATAGCGGGCGCAACAAGATGGATCGGATTGCTGGCAAGATGCGGATAAGCGATATGCCCCTGAACACCTTTTACAGTCAGATTTCCAGAGAGGCTGCCGCGTCGTCCGTTCTTGACGGTATCACCCAGCACATCCGGGCAGGTTGGCTCTCCGACAATACAGTAGTCAATATTTTCGCCTCGTGCCCTAAGCGTCTCTACTACTTTTACCGTGCCCTCCGTTGCTGGCCCTTCTTCATCTGATGTAATCAACAGAGCAATCGAGCCTTTATGATCGGGATGATCGGCAACAAACGCCTCGATTGCCGTAATAAACGCCGCAAGCGATGTTTTCATGTCTGCCGCTCCCCGGCCAAATAATTTCCCATCGCGAATCACTGGAGTAAATGGATCGCTTTCCCACTGCGAAAGCGGGCCTGTCGGTACGACGTCGGTATGTCCGGCAAAGCATACGAGTGGCGCCGTATTGCCGCGACGCGCCCACAGGTTGTGTACTTCACCGTGGCGCAGATGTTCGTTATGAAAACCGGCGTTTGCCAGCCGGTTTGCCAGAATATTCTGGCAACCGTCATCATCAGGCGTCAAGGATCGGCGTGCAATCAGCATTTGAGCAAGTGTCAGGGTGGCAGCATTGGACATTTATTGTTCCTTGGAAAAGATTATTGAAGTGCGCGTAACGCATTCTGCCCGCGCACACCCAGAAAGAAATCCTCAATGAAGGGATGGGGGATCGTGATAATTTGTGGAATAGGACCCAGCGCAATCAGCTTTCGATCTGCCAGTACCGCTACCCGGTCAGAAATCGCAACGAGTGTATCCAGATCATGTGTAACCATGACGATGGTGAGAGTCAGCTCCTCACGCAAATCCTTGATGAGACTAACAAAACTATCACTCAGCGACGGATCCAGGCCGGCAGTCGGTTCGTCGAGAAACAGCAATTCCGGATCCAGTGCCAGCGCGCGTGCCAGCGCTACCCGCTTGATCATGCCACCCGACAACTCGGCTGGCATTTTATAGGCATGTTGGGACTGAACGCCCACCATATCGAGACGCAGCATCACTATATCGCGTATGACGCTCTCCCGCAGCACCCGCAGCTCCCGCAGTGGCAAGGCAATGTTGTCAAAACCGTTAACGCGCTAAAGAGCGCTCCCTGCTGAAACAGCACACCCACCCGCTGACGAAGGGTTTTCTGAATATCGCGCCCACAATCATTTCTGGCGTATCCAAAAACCTTGACACTACCTTGCGAGGGATGGCCCAATCCGAGCATTTGCCGCAACAGCGTAGTTTTACCACTGCCAGATCCCCCAACCAGCGTTAATACCTCCAAACGATTGACCGCCAGACTGATATTCTCATGCACGATATTGTCACCGAAGCGGGTATGTAATCCGATGATTTCAACGATTGGAGGGGTAGTAATGGTCATTTGAAATATTTCTAAGAATTCAGCATGACAAGCCCGTTAACAAAAGAAAATTATCCGCATACTATCCATTTGTAATCAATGGTATATTGGATTTTATGCATGCAGACTAACTGGCCATATTTTGCACTATCGAATCAGATTTCGGGTAATCCAGCCAGATGCGCCTGCTCATCGGCGTGGTAACTGGAACGTACCATTGGGCCGCAAGCGGCATGACTGAAGCCGAGATTGCGGGCGATGCGCTCGAAGGTTTTGAAATCTTCCGGCGCAACATAGCGCGCAACCGGGTGGTGACCGATACTGGGTTGTAAATACTGACCGATAGTCAACATATCAACCTGATGTTCACGCAGGTCACGCATGACCTCAATGATTTCCTCGTCACTTTCTCCCAGCCCCAGCATAAGCCCGGATTTGGTCGGAATAGACGGGTGCGCTTGTTTGAATTGTTTGAGTAGCGCCAGGGAATGGGCATAATCCGCACCGGGTCGGCATTGTTTGTATAATCGGGGAACCGTTTCGAGATTGTGATTCATGACATCCGACAAGCTGGCGGCTAGTTTTTCCAGCGCGACGTCGAGTCGACCACGGAAATCAGGTACCAAGACTTCAATGCGGGTACGGGGAGATTGCTCCCGTATGGCACGTATACAGTCTGCGAAGTGCTGCGCCCCGCCATCACGCAAATCATCTCGATCCACGCTGGTGATCACAACGTAATTGAGCTTGAGAATGGCAATCGACCGTGCGAGATGGGCTGGTTCTTCGGGGTCAGGTGGTTGCGGACGGCCATGAGCGACATCACAAAAAGGGCAGCGACGGGTGCAGAGATCGCCCAGTATCATGAATGTAGCGGTGCCATTGCCGAAACATTCGCCAATATTGGGGCAGGATGCTTCTTCGCATACCGTGTGTAAGCGGTTTTCACGAATCAGACGTTTGACTTCATGATATTTCTGGCTATTGGATGATCGTACCCGTATCCAGGAAGGCTTGCGTAACAGCTGATTGGTTTGCTGAGGATCAATTTTGATCGGGTTGCGAGCGGTTTTGGCTGCGCCACGTTGATGGGATTCAGCTGTCATGAGAGTGATTCCTCCTTGTTTGTTTGCATGCTATTCAGTTGCACCAGAAAATTTTCTACCAACTTTTTTTCCAGTATATCGATGGAAGCGGCAATGCCAAGCTCGCTCGTCTGGGTAATGCGTAGACCTGGAAAACCGCAGGGGTTAATGGCATCAAAGGGGGACAAATCCATTGCCACGTTTAATGCGATGCCATGATAACAGGCACCACGCCGGACTCTCAGGCCAAGTGATGCAATTTTGGCATCCTTCACATAGACCCCCGGCGCGTCGATACGGCTTTGTGCACAAATCAGATAGCTTTGCAGCAGGTTGATCACGGTATTTTCCATTTTTCTGACCAGCTCTCTGACGCCCAGTTGCCGGCGGCGCAAGTCAAGCAATAGATAGGCAATGAGCTGACCTGGTCCGTGATAGGTAATCTGGCCGCCACGATCTGTTCGGATTACCGGAATATTGCCGGGCGCCAGCAAATGTTCGGCCTTGCCTGCTATTCCCTGCGTATAAATCGGGGGATGCTGCAACAGCCAGATTTCATCAGGTGTCTCGCGAGTGCGTTGCTGAGTGTGATCGATCATCGCTTGCCAGGTATCAGCGTAATCCACCAGTCCCAGTTGCCGGATGATTACTGGAGTGGTGCAGGTTGATGGATGATCAGTTGTCTGGATGATGCTGCGCACGATGGGTGTCTATAGCAGCATGGATACCATCGGGTGATCATGTAACGCCTGATAGAGGGTATCGAGTTGTATGCGGGAGTGAGCCCTTATTGTGCAGGTCAGGCTCAAATAGGTACCATTTTTACTGGTTCTGGCTTCCAGGGTGGTTTCGTTAAAATCGGGAGCATACATTTTAACGATCACCAGCATGGCCTGGGTAAAACCTGGTTGTGCCTTACCCATGATTTTTACTGGAAAATCACAGGGGTACTGAATCAGGGAATCTTGCTCTGTCATGGGTGGTAAAAATCAGGATGACGCTTGCTTGCCACGCATTATGGTTGCTTTGTAATTCTGATAAAGCCCATTCAATTTCCGAAAAACTTCCCCCGGAAGCGTATTACCTATGGGCTGCCCATCCAGCTGAACAATAGGCAAAATTTCCTTGGTCGAGGATGTCAGCATGATTTCCTGCGCGGTACGTAACTCATGTTCTGTAATGTCACGCACTTCATGGTCTATTGCATTTGCTGCGGCCATTTCCAGAACCAGATCATAGGTAATGCCGGGCAGCATGCGGTGATCTTTGGGAGGGGCGAGCAGAATATGGTTCCTGACGATAAAAATATTGCTGGCAGCACCTTCAGTCAGTAATCCATCACGCAGCAGAATAGTCTCCATGGTGCGCGCATCCACTGCCAGCTGGCGTAAAAGTACGTTTGGCAGCAGGGAAATTGCCTTGATGTCGCATCGACCCCAGCGGTTATCCTGTGCAGTAATCGCGGCCACACCAGTCGTCAGGAGTTCCTGACTCGGAATGGCCAGAGGGGTGCTCATCATAAAAACGGTTGATTCGACTCCAGCAGGGAAGGCATGATCCCGCTTGGCGACACCACGGGTAATATGTAGATAAAGATACTGATCTTCTCCTTCATTTTGTGCAATGAGGGACTCAATCAAGTTGCGCCAGTGCGATATCGTGTAGGGATTGGTCAGGCGAATCCCATCCAGACTATGCTGCAGGCGTGTCAAATGTTCGTCGAGCCGAAATGGCAGTCGAGAATAAACTGGAATAACCTCGTAGATGCCGTCACCAAAAATAAATCCCCTGTCCAATACCGGGACGTAGGCCTGCTCGATCGGCAGAAATTTACCATTAAGATAGATCATGCTGGTATTCGCCTGTCAGTTAAACAACATTTTCAGATTGTCCCATGCACGCCCGATAAAACTGGCGGTATCAACCGTCTCAAGCGCAATCAGGGGGTAGATAGCAATTTCCTGTCCATCGAGCACAAATTTCACCTGGCCAATTTGCTGCCCCCTGGCAACCGGCGCAACCAGAGGTTGCTTGTATTCCATTCTTGCCTTGAGCTTCTCCGACTGCCCTCTGGGAAGCGAAAAATTGATGTCCCGGTCAAATCCAGCCTTTATTTTATCTTGTGCGCCTTTCCAGATACGAAGATCAGCCGCAGGCTGATGTTTTTTATAAGGGCGCGCCGTATCATAAAACTGGAATCCGTAATTGAGCAAACGTTGACTTTCCGTGCTGCGCGCATTCGGCGAGGCAGTTCCCATAACCACCGAAATCAAACGACGATCATCGCGTTTGGCGGAGGTGATCAGGCAATAGCCAGCCGCCTTGGTCCAGCCTGTTTTTACACCATCCACATTGGGATCAAGCCACAACAAGCGATTGCGATTTGGCTGGGTAATGCCATTGTAGGTATATTCGCGCTGTGAATATAGCGGATAGTATTGTGGAAAATCACGAATGATCGCAGTTGCCAGCAAATTCAGATCATGTGCTGTACTGTAATGATCCGGGTGGGTCAGGCCGGTGGTGTTGGTAAAATGCGTATTGTGCATACCTAAACGTTTGGCCTGCTCATTCATCAAATGCACAAAAACATCTTCTCCTCCGGAGATGAGCTCAGCCAGGGCAACGCAGGCATCATTACCGGACTGAATAATCATACCGTGGATCAGCTCATTCACCGTAACAGGTTTGTTGGGCTCAATAAACATGCGTGACCCTTCCATACGCCAGGCTTTCTCGGATACGGGCGTAACCTGATCCAGCGCGATTCGCTCCTGCTTCAACGCAGCAAATACGATATAAGCCGTCATCAGCTTGGTCAGCGAAGCGGGATCTAAACGCTCATGGGGATTGTGGCTGGCAAGCAGCTGACCACTGTGAAAATCACTCAGCACGTATGATCTGGCTGCCACCGTCAGCTCTGGTTGCTGCGCAGCAACAGGAATGGTTATGATCAGAAGCAACAGAGAAATGAAGGCATGCCAAACGATCGTCACCAGACCTTGCCTTGATTTCGACTCTCTTGGCTGCAAGGAAAAACAGGTAAATTCCATACGTATCATGATGCTGAAATGGGTAAAAAGAAAAGGGTTAGGAGTTATCTAAAAAACACCGAGCGTAGCCGAGATTATACAGGGCGCTTCCAGAAATTCAGAGGTTGATACTGGAAGAGATATAAATAAAAATAGTCACTACTCACCCCTCAAAAATACTTGGCAGGTTTTTGGATAAGCAAAATTTAATTTTGTATCTGACAGCCAGATCTTTGCAAAAATTACCTTGAATCGATCATTAAGGTAATGACAGTACTGTAATCAGCCGGGCTGATAAATTTCGATTAAATATGTGTGGCAGATTCCATTTCACTTCACAAAATCAAGGTATAATCAATAACAATTCTCATTACCGTTATTCTTAACGATTCCATTTAAATCGCCGTAAAATAGATTTCAGACCCCACTATGATTATTTTAGACTTTACTAAACGCATTGATTTTAAAAAATTATTACTTGCCCTGAGTTTGGTACTGATTTTATTGTCCGAATCTGGCTTGACGGAACCGCTTGATAATACCCCCTCTCCTGCCGTACAAACCTATCATATTCCTGCCGGGTATCTGCACGATGCATTAACGCAACTTTCGCAGCAGGCAGGAATAAAACTGGCTATCGACCCAGCGTTGTTGCAGGGAAAAGTAACACTGGGATTAACCGGTGATTTTGATTTTAAATCAGCATTGGATCAATTGCTTGCAGATTCAGATCTGCAAGCCGTGCAGCGGAGCGGCGGTTATGCCATTACCACCGCCACCACAACAGCCGAGCCCGCCATTACAACCTTGCCTTCAATACAAATCACGGCCAGTAATACCAACCGGTATGCAGCGGTGAGTTCCAGCACGGCAACAAAAACCAATACCTTGCTGCGCGATGTGCCTCAATCTATCACGGTCATAACCAATGAGTTAATCAAGGATCAATCGATCCGGAGTATTGGTGATGCTGTCCGCTATGTGCCTGGTGTCGGCGTCTCCCAGGGCGAAGGCAATCGCGACGCACTTGTGTTTCGCGGCAATCGCTCAACCGGCGATTTTTTTACCGATGGCATCCGCGATGATGTCGAGTATTTCCGTGATCTTTACAATACAGCACGCGTTGAAGTACTGAAAGGCGCCAATGGCATGATTTTTGGCCGAGGTGGCTCGGGTGGCGTGGTTAATCGCGTCACCAAGCAAGCTAATTGGGATCCGGTGCGGGAATTTTCATTCCAGGGTGGATCGTACAATCAGAAAAGAATAAACGCGGATGTCGGTCATGTCATCAACGATGTGGCAACAATTCGCTTGAATGCCTTATACGAAAATGCCGGCAGCTTCCGGGACGGCGTCAGCATGGAACGGCTGGGAATCTCCCCAACCGTGACCCTTAAACCAACCCCTCGCACCAAAGTAATTGCCGGCATGGAGCGCTTTCATGACGATCGCACTGCGGATCGGGGCGTTACCTCGGTTTTGGGCCGTACTGGAGCAGTAACCGGTCCTGTCGATGTCAGCCGGTCGCAATTTTTCGGAGATCCCCGGCGTAGTCCCACGCATGTCGATGTCTTGTCGTTCCATTCCCTGATTGAACACAAATTCGATTCGGGCGTTATGCTGCAAAACCGTACTAATTATGCGACCTATGATAAGTTTTATCAGAATGTCTTTGCCAATGGCGGATTGAATACCGTGACCGGTTTGGTTTCAATAGGAGCGTATAACAATACGACATCGCGCGAGAACGTCTTCAACCAGACGAATCTGCTGTATACGGTAAATACCGGGCCTGTTTCGCATACGCTGATGGCGGGTGTCGAAGTCGGCCGCCAGGAAACCCATAACAGGCGCGCGACTGGCCTGTTCAATAATGATCCGGCCAATACCAATCTGCTGGTTTCCTTGAGCAATCCGGTCACCAATGTTCCGATCACGTTCAGAACACGGGATTCGGGCGGGGATCTGGATGCGCTGAACCGCAGCGTTGTCAATATCACTTCGCTCTATATTCAGGATCAGATTGAGATCATTCCCCAGCTCCAGGTAATTGCCGGGGTGCGCTATGATTTGTTTGAAGTAGATTTTCAGCAGAAAAATGGCCCGAGGGATCACTTGAAATCAAGGGATGACTTGATTGCACCCCGTTTTGGTGTGGTCTATAAACCGTTTCAGCCGGTTTCGTTTTATGCCAGTTACAGCCAGGCCTACGTGCCACGGGCCGGTGATCAGCTCACGGCTTTGAACGTCACGGTTGAAACACTCAAGCCAGAAAAATTTGTAACGCTGGAAACCGGAGTCAAATGGGATATTCGCCCTGATCTGGCCTTCACCACCGCTGTCTATCAATTGGACCGCAGTAATGTCATCAATTCGGTTGTCGGAGGGCAGACTTTTCTGACCAAAGGCCAGCGTACCGAAGGTGTCGAAGTCGGTCTCGCCGGGCAACTGACGCCCAATTGGAGTGTGATGGGCGGTTATGCCTATCAGGTGGGGGAAATTACCAGCGATATCCTGGGGATCGCACGGAAAGGGGCAACAGTTGCGGAGCTTCCGCGTCACACCTTCTCAGTGTGGAGCCGCTATGATGTTACGCCCATGTTCGGCGTGGCTGTGGGGGTGATTCACCGGGGCGACATGTTTGCCTCACTGACCAACCGGGTCAGCGTACCCGATTTCACGCGCGTCGATGCGGCGCTTTTTGCGCAGTTTACCAAGCGGTTCCGTGGCCAGTTGAATATCGAGAATTTGTTCGATACCCGATACTTTGCTGCGGCACACAACGATTTCAATATTACGCCGGGTTCACCGATTGCGGTCAGAGCGACACTGATCGCTAATTTCTAGCAGATGGCGATTGATGAGTGTTTTTTTATTTGCTTTAGTAAATAATAATCATTATCATTACGATCCGCATTAACAAATTCCAATAGGAGATTTAAAAATGTTTTTATTTAAGGAACTCGCAAACTCGCTGCGCCGGTCGTTGCTGGTGAGTTTGTGCTTTATGGCATTCGGTATCGGCAATGCGTTAACTGTAGCCGCCTCATCCAACGTTGCAGTGATTGAATCCGCAGTGACTGCTTTTAAAAAAATTGGAACGTTGCGTAGAGAATTCCCCATTAATGGAGATGCAATTGCGACTGAATATGCTGGTGCTCTGCAAGTATTAACGCAGGAAATCGATACCACTAATTCCCTGGCGCTGGACAGTGATGTGCTAACTGCAATCGATGATATTCAAAACGATCACGCACCCAGGCTTGCAGCGCAGGTTGTCGACAAAACACTGCAACGCGTGTTTTATCAAAGTATCTGGAATCGTATTGCCGCCATTCGCGACCAATTTGAAACCGGCACACTGGATACTTTAACCGCCATGCTGAACGAATCGGAGGCTGCATTCCAGGCCATTTCCGGTACCGTCGCAAGAGAAAACCAGATTTTGACAGCCGACCGGCAAGCGCTTGAAGCTGGCAGCAACCCCGGGATCGATGTTGAGGTCAACGATCACTTTTCAAGGGTCAGGGCCGCAATCAATAAGAGCAATCCAGCAGAAGATTTTGTTACGGTGCAAATCGCCCGGTATGCGATTCGGATGTCGCTTGCACGAGCCTACTATATAGGGGTACTACGTGAAGTCTCCGGTATTATCAAAAACAGGAACCTGGATCCTGATGAAACAAGGGTTTTGCAGAAAGAAGGAGAAATTTTTTATCGCATCATTGAATCGCTGGTAGCGAGAGGCAATCCTGCCGGTAGCTTGAGGATAAAAACACAATTGACAGGCGACCCATCAAAAGTTGTTGCCGACGAGATTATCAGCGAGTTAGGTAAAGGGTTTATCGGCCGGGTAGTGGCCGAGATGAACGGTCAAGCCACAGCAATTACCGAGCAAGACCGCGCACACGCAGTGGCAGAAGCAGCGGGTGCCAAATATTTTGCCCGGATTCTACTGCCTGATCTTGAAGTGCGACTGGGCGCCGCTGATCGAAACAGTCTGGAAAGTGAATTAGAAAACTTACTGACTGCCAGCAACGAATTAAGCTCACCAAAATCCGAGCAGGCACGTAATGCCATATCGGTGATTCTGACGAAGTATGAGAATGAACTTAACCGGGCTAACTATGAAATAACCCAACACACCGCCATCATAGAAAATGCGCTGGCCAATTATCAGGCAATCGATATGCTGCGGAACCAGGCACCAATTGATGGAGATGCAATCGCCGCAAAGTATTCAGGGGATTTACAGCAACTGGCACAACTGGTCGATTCGCTCTATGGACAAACGGTTGATCAAGATGTATTGGCGGCTATCGCACAGATCAAGTCAGGTAATCAAGTACCTTTGGCTTTACAGGTGATCGATAAGTCGTTGCAGAGAACCTTTGCTCTGGTAGTTTACGATCGAATTACACTGGCATTGGAGCAATTCGATAATTTATCAACCGATGCACTGCTGCTTGAATGGGATAGAGCGTACACCGCCTACCTGGCTATCGCCAAAACGGCAAATAAAGGAGACAAAGTACTTTCAGCGGACAAGCTGTCGATTGTATCGGGTAGTGATCCGGATCTGGACTATCAAATCACCTCTGCTTTTGTTTTAGGCAAGCAAGCGCTTGATAAAGCGGATGCAGAAGATATCTGGTCATTGGCTTTGGCGCGTGAAAATATCGTTATTCCGTTGGTCAGGAGTTTCCTGATCGGAGTGCTGCGTGAAGTGGAAGGTATTATCGCGAATAGAATTAGTGAGGTTGATGAGGCCAGAGAAAAGCAAATCGAAGGTGACTATTTTTATCGTATCGTGGAAAGTTTCATCGCGCAGGATAACCCGTCTGGCAGCAATCAAATCAAGACACAGCTCACCGGTGACTTGTCGAGTGTCGTTGCCGACCAGATCGTCAGTGAAATCAGCAGAGGCATTCTGGGACAGATTAAAAGAAGTATCCAGCAAATCGAAGTCAATTACATAAGTGGCGATAAAAACCAGGCTTTATCGACCCTGGAAAGATTATCGCTCTATTCCGGTATTTTTTCATCTGATCTCAACCAGCGTCTGGGCACGCCCAAGCGTTCCAGTCTGGAAAATGCAATACGAGATCTGAAAGACGCAATTAATACCGGAAATACCGGCAGAGCTGTTGCATTGCGATCGATATTGACCACGATTATTGCAGAATACGAAGACAAGCTATTTTAAAAATATAATTTTCCACTTGCCGTCTTAGGACGGCTATCCGAGAATAGCGATCGTAGCGAGGGCGAGAGCTGTTTAGGCAGGCTTGTCTGCAGTAGATCAGTCTATTCTCGGACGGCCTCCTGGCCATTCTGCGAGTGGAGGCCGTATTTGAAGTCACGCTTCCCGCAGACGAATGAAAGGAATCATCAATGCCAGTCATTACGCTTGCGCTTATTTTAAGCAGGAGAAACATTCACATGTTACAAAATAAAATTTTGGGTTTTGCCGTGATTTTGATATGGATTGCATTGAGTGGCAATCCAGTTTCTGCCAGATCAGTAGAACGAGTTTATTGGATAGCGGCTGACGAAGTGCAGTGGGATTACGCACCTTCTTTTCCTGTCAATCCGATGACCGGCAATGAATTCGACGCAGATCAGCGCATCTTCGTGGAACACGGGATCGGACGGCGTTATTTAAAATCAGTTTACCGGCAATATACCGAAGGGTTTGGCGCCATCAAACCGCGCAGTGCCGAAGAAGAGCATCTGGGCATACTCGGGCCAATCATTCGTGCGGCTGTCGGGGACCGGATCATCGTTCACTTCAAAAACAATACACGTTTCCCGGCAAGCATCCATCCTCATGGCGTTCAATATACCCAGGCGCATGAGGGTGCTGCGCACGCTCATGCCGCAGGCGGTGCCCATCAACAACATGGCGTGGTCGCGCCAGGGGGAGAACACACTTATGTCTGGGATGTTCCAGAGCGCGCCGGACCAGGCAAAAATGATCCATCATCGATTGCCTGGATTTACCACAGCCACATAAACGAGCCTGCCGAAACCAATGCCGGATTGATCGGCCCGATTATCATCACCCGCAAGGGACAGGCAAAACCGGACGGTGCGCCACGAAATATCGAGCGTGAATTCATCTCGTTATTCACCGTGTTCGATGAAAATGCCAGCCTGCATCTGGCAACCAATCTATCCGCCTGCGCAGATTCCTGCGATCCGGAGAATGAAGTCTTCGCGGAAAGTAATTTGATGCACGGCATCAATAGACTGGTTTATGGTAACAATCAAGGCTATTTGATGCGCAAGGGAGCGCGCGTGCGCTGGTATATCCTGGGCATGGGAACCGAGGTGGATCTGCATACGCCGCATTGGCACGGCGCGACGCTGCTGCACAACGGCAACCGCCTGGATGTGACCGAAGTGCTGCCGGCGGCGACCAAAACACTGGACATGCAGCCCGATGTGAAAGGTGAGTGGATGTATCACTGTCATGTCAATGACCATATCAGTGCCGGTATGATGTCAACTTATACGGTTGAATAATCAATGGATTATGGGGAGGATGTGGGATCTGGATGGATTAGTTGTAAGATTTGATTCCATGATTCCATGCGTCGTTTCCTGACTGCTGGATAATTTTAATTCAAGGACTTTGGGTTCTCGGGCTGTAAGATTTATACAAGCACCAGGGTTTATTGCTGTGCTTGGAGCTTGGATTCGCATCTGCAGATTGCAAAAATTGCATCTCATAATTTATCTGATATATGAGCAACCAAGAGATTTATGCATTTGAGTGTTTGGCCAGATTTTTTGATAAAGCGGATTAAAGCACACTATCAACGGCCGCATTCTCGGCAACCTCGAAGGCTATGAAATACGTCTGGGCAAGCGTATCCGCTTGCATGGATAGAGACGGTTGTTGGCTCACGGCCACCGCACTGATGTGGTCGAGGTGCTCTTGCCCGCCAGCATGCTGGCGGGAATGTCCACCCACTGGCGCGTGTTGCCGTAACCAATACCTGACAATAGCTCCTTTCAAAAAAAGTCTTCATCAAGCAGAATTCCAGAAATTCAAGATTTATGTTGACAGTGTGAATAGTAATCATTATCATTCTTATCTATGAGTAAGCAATTTCACGGGTCTATTAAATCTACGGATTTAGATATCCCGCAAAAACAGAACGCAATAGCGCTTTCACGTCCATGCTTGATTAGCACGGAACAACTATTTGGGTCAGCGCGCGAAGTAGTCATTGCGCATAAAGGTGCAGAATACCGCCTGCAAATTACCCGTAACGAGAAACTCATCCTCACCAAATAAACAACCCGCACCGCCAGCCAGCCTTTCAAGCCAGCCAGCCAGGAACCATTTAACTGTGTCCGGAGGCTATATGCACTTTCAAGAAACAATTATAACTGATTGATTATATGAGACATAAAAATATCCATTTGCCAACTTCATCATGTTTCTTTTAAACGCCTTGCGGTAGAAGGCCGATTACTACGCTAAAAACACGAACAAGA
Source organism: Nitrosomonas sp. (assembly GCA_016703745.1). NCBI lineage: Bacteria > Pseudomonadati > Pseudomonadota > Betaproteobacteria > Nitrosomonadales > Nitrosomonadaceae > Nitrosomonas > Nitrosomonas sp. The sequence goes on from JADJBK010000006.1 coordinate 698,639, forward strand.
AACTGCACTGAATCCAGTCAGGCGCGCTCTGCCCTGCTGGGTACGTCGCGAGCACTCAGCTCACCTTGACATCAAATACTGAAAGGAAAACTTCAATGAGCTCCACACAAACTATCCTCGTCGCCGTCATGAGCGGTCTGCTCAGCCTCAATGTCGCCGCCCACTCGCTATGGCTAGAAGGCGACACTAACGCCAGCAAGCTTTATTTCGGCGAATACGATGAGAATCTGCGTGAACCCTCGCCAGGAAGACTCGACAGCATCATTGCGCCGATAGCAACCGTGATTGATGCCACAGGCGCAGAGAGGTTCGTCAATGCCAGCCGCAACGGCAATCACTTTGATATTCCTGGTGGCATACAGTACTGGTACAGGCACTCGCAACCCGTACGTGAACCACAGGCAGAAAACTCCATTCCTGCGCAAAAACGTTTTTTCTATGCACGCCTTGGTAAAGGCGGCAGCTTGCCGCTGGATATACTACGACCCAGTGCAAATTTGTTGCGCTTGAGTTTCATGGGCAAGCCCCGGGCCAAAACTGAGATTGTCATCACCGCGCCCAGCGGCTGGCAAAAACATCTGCATACGGACGAAAATGGTGAAGCTGGTTTTTCACTGCCGAAACCTGGCCTCTATGTTGCTGAAGCGAGGCACACGCTAGATAATCCCGGAGAATCTGATGGTAAAGCCTACGCTATCGAGATCCACATTGCCACGCTTAGTATTTACAAATGAGCAACTTGTCCTCTGATACTCGCATAGGTAACTCACGTTCGAATGAACCAAAAGGTTATCTGTTCTTAAGGAACCTCTGATTAATTCCCCGCAAGTAATATAATTCTGCATCAAACTTTTTCGAGAAGCTATTCATGAAACCTTACCAACAGATGAGTTTTGCTGATGCCGAATACGCCAATAAGGGCAAAGTCACGCGCCGCGAGAAGTTTCTCGATCAACTTGATGGATTATTGCCTTGGCAGGCTATGATTGATGTTATTGAACCACACTATGCGCCAGGCAATGGGCGTGGCCGCAAACCATTTGCCTTGGAATTGATGCTGCGCGCGCATGTTGCGCAAATTATCTACAACTATTCCGATCCGGGCATGGAAGATGCGCTGTATGAGATTGAATCACTGCGCCGTTTTTGCGGCATTCGTCTGGAAGCCGTGCCGGATGAAAGCACCATTTTGCAATTTCGGCATTTACTGGAAAAACACGGGTTAATGGATCAGATCTTCCAGGTCATCAACCAAACGCTGGGTGAGCGTGGGTTGTTCTTGAAAGCCGGCACCATCGTCGATGCCAGCCTGATTGCCGCGCCGACTTCAACCAAAAATAAGAGCCGGTCGCGTGATCCAGAAATGCATTCCAGCAAAAAGGGCAATCAATGGTTTTTCGGCAGCAAGTTTCATATCGGCGTCGATCATGAAACCGGGTTGGTGCATACGCTCAAAGTAACCTCGGGGCATGTCAGCGACGTTGCCGAAGCCGCCGCCCTGCTGCATGGCGAGGAACAGTTTGTTCATGGCGATGCCGGATATCAGGGGCTGGATAAACGCCCGGAGATGCCGGCGGAAAGCCCTCCAGCCTGCGTGATCGCGATGCGTCCGGGCAAACTGGCCAGGCTCACGAAAGACGATTCCGGGGCGGCTCAACTACTGCGCGGTGCCGCCCGTGAGCTGGCGAAACGCCGCGCCAAAGTCGAACACGTGTTTCGGGATATCAAAATCCGCTTTGGGTATGCTAAAAATCGCTATCGCGGCCTGGCCAAAAATGCGGCCCGTTTGACCTTCCTGACAGCCATTGCCAACGTCATCCGTGGTGATGCTTATGAACGTCGATGTCTTGTTGCGTCTGAAATTTGAAAACAAGCCAGTAAATGAGCTTGTTTCCAGAGAGGAACGGCTGTTTTCATAAAAATCAGCGTCACTATTTGAAGTAGTGGTCAGTTTTTGAGTGACTGCCGTTCAGAATGTTTGTTTTTCAGAGGTTCCTTAACACAGCGCATGAAACGGGGTGGCCGCTTTGTCGTTTGGCTACGCCGTACTCATGCATGGTTAGGCTTATGGGGAGCAGTATTGGGATTGGTGTTTGGTGTATCGGGCATCCTACTCAATCATCGCAGCGAGATGAAAATTCCACTTGCTAAACAACAGGAAATCCGCCATAAATTGATGCCTCCTGCTGCCAGCCTGCAATCGCCCGAAACGCTGGAAACTTGGCTACGCGCGGAATTCAAGCTGCCCGATGCCAAGTCCCGTATCCAGAAAAAACCCGCCAGCCCGGTTCCCTGGGGTGGCGGTCTGATAGAACAACCGGAAAACTGGCGCGTCACGCTCATTACCCCCGACCTTAGTGTGTCTGCGGAATACTGGAAGGGTGACGCAGACACGCATATTGAGCAAAAAAATGCCAATGTTTGGGCAGTGCTAAACAATCTGCATAAGGGAAGTGGCATGTCCAATGCCTGGATATTGCTCACCGACACCTTGGCAGGGGGGCTGCTGATTCTGTCAATCACCGGCACCCTGCTATGGAGTCGTTTACATGGCCCGCGGCTTTTGGCAGTGGGCTTGATCGGCACGACCCTCACCGCTTCGTTCGTCCTTATGTTCCAAACCCTGTCACCATCATGAAGCCGCTTATCTCCGGGTGGTTGACACCCGAACATCCTACCAAGATTCAGGAATGTGCGCAAAACGACAACATGGTCCCTATGCACAGGAACGAGCAATGCCGCAGGCTATCTCGCGTCAATTATCTTGGCCGCTTTGACGACAATTATGATGGCCGGTTGAGTTTATTAGCTACTTCATGATTTTTTCTGGTTTTTCCTCCTATAACTTTCACTGTCGATTTCGATGATGGTTGCGTGATGGATGATCCGGTCGATGGCGGCAACAGTCATCATGGTGTCGGGGAAGATTTGATCCCACTGGCTAAAAGGCTGGTTTGAAGTAATGATGAGACTTCCGCTTTCATAGCGATGGGCAATGAAGTCAAACAATACTTGTGTTTCCGAATCGGTCTTTTTGACATAGCCGATATCATCAACGATCAGTACACGGTATTTATCCAGCCGCGTCATGGCGGACATCAAGTCCAGTTCTTTCCTGGCTTGCTGCAGAAGTTGAACGAGTGCGGTAGCTGATATCCACTTGACGCGGATGCCTTGTTCAATCAAATGCAACCCCAATGCTGCCGCCACATGTGATTTGCCGACACCGGAGGGACCGATCAGCAACACATTGTCTGCCTGGCTTGCCCAGTAGGTATTGTCGCGCAGCGTGATGATTTTTTTCTGAGCGGCTTGAGGCAGTTCGGTCAGAGCCAGAGTGGCAAAGCTTTTGCCGCGCGGTAGTCTGGCTTCATGCGTCCAGTTGCTGATTCTGCTTTGGAAGCGCTGGGCGACTTCCTGTTCGCACAGGGCGGCGAGATATTGGCTGTAGCTCCAGGCGTGTTCTGCGGCTTGATCCTGGAAGTGCCGGTAATGCTGGCCAAAGGCAGGGAGTCTGAGTTCCTTGAGCATCAGTGGGAGCGATTCAGACATGAGCTGCCCTCCTTGCGTTGCCCAGTTTCCGCTGAGGAGTTGATCGTAGGTATCCGCAGTGTGTTGTTTAATTGGGATGTCCGGCTGTGGCGCATGCTGCCGCAGAAATCGCTTTTGCAGTGTTTGCAGTTCAGGTAGCGGATGTTGTTGCAACAATTCAGCGGCCAACTGGCTCTCGCAATCATAGTCGTAGGCAAAACGCAGCACTGATACCATCCATTTGCAAGCGAGTCCGGGATCAAATTGTTGTTGTACCCGCGCCCACAGCTGGTGATACTGTGGCGTTGGCAACAGATCATCCCGCAGCCGGGAAAAGCGAAAGGCTTGTGGCTTTGCCGCCAATGCATGAATCACATGACGGTAATCGATGCGCCGGGCGCGTCCTTCCGGCGCTTTCGGATACGCGCGCGGTAAGGTAATGACCGGTGTTTGGCCGACAAAGCATTCCAGACGATCGTGATAGAGATGAACCCGGATGTTCTCGCCAATGAGTCTGGATGGCACACTGTAGAGTCCCCGTTTGACCGCTATGGTGCTACTGGTGGTCACTTTGACGGTCAGTTCACTGAAGTCCATGAAGCGGTAGCGTGGCAGTGGCTGGAGATGCGATTGCTCTTCCGCCAATCGCCCCCTGCAGCGCAGATTGAGCTTATCGACGATCCGTTCAAGAAAACGGCGGTAGGCACCCACACTTTCGAAATCCGCAGATCCCCGCAGTTTGATCGCCTGCTCAATCCGGTGTTTGAGCGAACCATGGGCATTTTCTACGGCGCCATTTTCATGGCTGACGCCCAGGTTATTGACCGTAGGCTTCATGCCATAGTGTTGACACAGCGCCGCATAAGATTGCGTGAGTTCTTGTTTTTGGCTCGCATTGACGTATGCGGCACTCAGGCTGTCGGTGCGATGTTCCCTGGGCACGCCGCCCAGTTTATGCAAGGCGGTCTGCAAACCATCGGCCAACGCACTATAACTTTCCCCGCCCCGGATGATATGAACCGCGCGCCAATGACTATAAGCCAGACGAAACTGATACAGCAGGTGATCAAATGGTTTGCCTGCAATCGTGATTGCCGTGCGCGGCCAGGTAAAATCGGACAACCCCTGGTGCCCGGCAGGCACCGACTGGCAAAACATGACCGCCTTACCGGGACCTTGCGTTGCCCGCCAGTGTTTTACACGGCGCTGCAAGCTTCTGAGCAATTTCTCCGGGTATTGGCCGGGATATCGATCATCCAGGTACTCCCAAAGCGTAGTCCCGGTCAGTTCAGGTTCCCCGTACAGCAATGGAACCAATTCGGTCTCCCAAACCAGCTCAAAGGATCCTGGCGCGTGCGCCATTGCCGTTGCGACTTCTCCACCCGCACACCCTTCTCAATCCTGCGGCCACTGCGGATACTTACCCCCCGCTTTCGCTGCCGCTGTCTCCTGACCATGCCCTATCTGACGATTCTTCATATAAATAGCTTCCTGTTGATGAGTGATATGTTTTCCAGGCAAGTTCTTTCTCCTTATATAGAAAAGAACTCATACTGATACTTTCACTCAACCGGTCAAGATAATTGTCGTCAGACCGGACAGGTTAATTGTCGTCTAATAGCAGGCACATTACCCGTAACGAGGAATTCATGTTTACCCAATAAACAATCCGCTTTTACCCACAGCCAGCCAGCCTTTCAAGTCAGCCAGCTAGAAACCATAACTGTATCTGGAGGCTATACGAATATGAACAGAAACTTGCTGGCTGTGTTGATGATCTCCTTGGCGTGTTCCACTCACGCGCAAGAGACAGCGAAACAACCTAAGGAAGCTGCGGCCACAGTCGCGCAATCGAACACGGTACCCCTGAGTAGGGAGGTAATACTTAATGAAGTGAAGATCATGACCAATCGGGTGCGAGCGGGATCTCCTGACGATGTAGCGGGGACGGGTAGCAAGACGGATACACCGCTACGGGATATCCCTGCCAGCGTCGCAGTAGTACCGGCGGCCATATTGCGCGAGCAGGGCGCATATACCATGAACGATGCGATGCGCAATGTCAGCAGCATTCAACCTCATATGGCGGGTGGCTATGGATTTGCCGACCAGTTCACCTCGCGCGGTTTACTGATGAGTTTTTTACGCGACGGGATACCCGATGGGCCTGCGCAAAATGGCTATACCCGTACCATGTACGATGTTGACCGGATCGAGGTACTGAAAGGCCCAGGCTCTGCGCTATTTGGCGCAGGCAACCCTGGTGGCAGTATCAATATGGTCACCCTAAGACCACAAGATAAATTTGGCTTATCCATGGGGACTTTTCTTGGCAGTTTCGGGACGCGTAATGGTTATCTCGACCTGACTGGCCCCATGGGCCAGCGTGTTGCCGGACGTGTTATTGCAGATATAGAGCATGCCGATGGTTTTCGTGGCCTCACGCGCGACATTATGGAGATTTCTCCCAGTATGACCTGGAACATAGCCAATAATAAAACGCTGAGAATTGATTTTAACCACCGCGATATTCAAGTTAAACCCGATAACTTCGGTATTCTTTTCGATGCCAGAGGCGATCTTGCCAATGTATCCCGTGAGACACGCTACTACACGCCATTTAATAAAACAAATCAGAAAATTGACCGTATTGGAGTTACCCACGATTGGATAATATCCGACACACTAAGCATGCGCACGGCAGTTGCGTATGACCACCGAGACTTGGATTTAATAAGAAATCTTTCGGCTACTGTATCGTTAGCCAATGATGCCGTAACGGGGCGAAATGCGCGTAGACAATCTGATAGTGCTAATTACACCACTTTCCAGAATGAGTTAATCTGGAAAACAAATACTGGCCTGGTTAATCACACACTATTGGGCGGAATTGAATATAAAAATACGAATATTAAGTCAAATGTTGATATATATCTCTTCCCTGATATTGCCAATATTCGTAACCCCGTCATTACGGAAACCTCACTGTCAGGAAACACAAATTTTCAACTGTTTGACCGAAAGATGGTAACCGTCCAACGCTCCCATCTACGCAATCACAATTTTCTGGATTATTCTCCTCTGCATTACCTTACAGGAGGATAAGCCATGGCATTACAGGATGATAAGCAAAAGCATATCAGCAACTGGCAAACGAGCGGTTTGTCGCAGGCAGCCTATTGCCGGGCGCTCGGGTTGAATGCGAAGACGTTTGGGAATTGGTTGCGCGCTCACCGGCGTGGGCGCGATGATATCAAGCTGCCAGCCTTGATTCCGGTTACGATCAAGCCGACAGCAGCGTCAGTGGAAGTATTGCAGCTTCGCTGTCACGGTACGCATGTGTTGGAATTACCACTGAGCGTTTCCCCGCGATGGCTGGGAGAATTGCTGTCATGTCTGGGTTGATTGCGCACGCGGGTAAGATCTGGCTGGCGGTCGATCCGGTGGATATGCGTCGCGGCATGGATGGCTTATCGATGATTGTGCAGCAGGTATTGGGTCACCCGCCCTGCGCGGGTTCGGCGTTCATATTCTGCAATCGCGCGGGCAATCGCATCAAGGTCTTGCTGTGGGATGGCACGGGGGTGTGGTTATGTCAGCGCCGCCTGCATCAGGGGCGGTTTGTCTGGCCGAGGCAGGATGCGGCGTGTGTCGAGTTAGCGCTATCGCAGTGGGAATGGTTGATTGCCGGCGTAGACTGGCGGCGTTTATCGGCGCGGCCACAATGGCATTTTCAGGTGTAGAAAATATGTAATAGTTGTTTATTAACAGGCGGTTGATTGCGATTTCGTGGTATAATTCATCTCATGAATTCACTGGCGCAACTGGATCAACTCAACCTCGATACGGCCACCAAACAACAGGTGGTCAATCTGGTTCAGGCATTTCAGCTTGATCTGACCCAGCAAACACAGCAGACAGTTTATGCGCTGGAACTCAAGATTCAGGCGCTCACCCTGGAATTGGCGCATCTGCGCCGTATCCGATTTGGCAGGAAAAATGAAGCGTTGTCTGCCTTGTCACCCAGGCAGCTTTCTTTGTTTGAAGAATCGGCGCTGACCGATATCACGGCCATTGAGGCTGAAATCGAACAGATCAACAGCACACCAACCCCCAATGCCACCAAAGTGCCGCGTACCCGCGCCGGTCGTCAGCCGCTGCCAGATCACCTGCCGCGCATCGAACACCGGCATGAACCCGCATCCTGCCAATGTGACCGATGCGGTTGCGATCTGACTAATATCAGAGAAGACATCACCGAGCAGCTCGACGTGGAACCCGCCAGATTCTTCGTTCATCGCCACATTCGCCCACAGTACGCCTGCAAATCCTGTGAAACCATCACGGCAGAACCCGTGCCACCGGCAGTCATCGATGGCGGCATGGCCGCCCCGGGCCTGCTTGCCTGGGTGATGACAAACAAATACCTGAATCACCTGCCACTTTATCGCCTGGAGCAGATTGCTGCCCGTGACCAGGTCACGCTGCCCCGTTCCACCCTGGCCGAATGGGTAGGCCGTACCGGCGTAGCCCTGCAACCATTGGTCGATCGCCTAACCTGGCATCTACTGCAGGGCAACACGCTGCATGCCGATGAAACACCAGTTGCACAATTGGAACCCGGTCGCGGCAAAACCCGTAAAGCCTACCTGTGGGCCTACCGCAGCAATGATCTTGAACCCGGGCCGCGTATCATCGTCTTCGACTATCAAGCTGGCCGTAGCGGTCAGCATGCGCGGCACTTTCTGCAAAATTGGCAAGGACACCTGATGGTCGATGACTATGCTGGGTATAAAGCACTTTTTTCCACAGCCACATCGCCTTGCGTCGAATTGGCGTGCTGGGCGCATGCGCGACGCAAATTCTTTGACCTGTACCAGGCCAATGCCAGCACGATGGCATTGGCAGCGATACAGCGCATCAGCGTCTTATACGCAATCGAAGCAGAAGGCAAAGACCTGAGCATCGAAGATCGTCTGCAACTGCGGGCAGACAGAAGCCTGCCCGCACTGCATGCATTGCATGACTGGCTGATGCAAACCCGTAGCCAGACCGCAAATGGCGGCGGCTCCGCCAAAGCACTCGACTATACCCTCAGACGCTGGCCAGGTCTCATCCGCTACGCACAAACCGGCTCTCTTCCGATCGACAACAACCCGGTGGAGAACACCATCCGCCCGATCGCAATCGGCAAAAAGAATTGGCTATTCACCGGATCGGAACGTGCCGGTCAACGCGCCGCTGCCATTCAAACCTTGTTCGGTACCGCGCAACTCAACAAACTCGATCCCGCCGCATGGCTTGCAGACACCCTCGCCAGACTACCGACCTGGCCCAATAACCGCATCGATGAATTGCTGCCACTTACACCAGCGTTCATTCAATCACTTAAACAGCAGGAAAGATAGATGGGAGCGTTGGACGGTTACGAAAGATGACCAGCGATACCATTTCTTTCTATGGGAACCTCTGATTAATTCCCCGCAAGTAATATAATTCTGCATCAAACTTTTTCGAGAAGCTATTCATGAAACCTTACCAACAGATGAGTTTTGCTGATGCCGAATACGCCAATAAGGGCAAAGTCACGCGCCGCGAGAAGTTTCTCGATCAACTTGATGGATTATTGCCTTGGCAGGCTATGATTGATGTTATTGAACCACACTATGCGCCAGGCAATGGGCGTGGCCGCAAACCATTTGCCTTGGAATTGATGCTGCGCGCGCATGTTGCGCAAATTATCTACAACTATTCCGATCCGGGCATGGAAGATGCGCTGTATGAGATTGAATCACTGCGCCGTTTTTGCGGCATTCGTCTGGAAGCCGTGCCGGATGAAAGCACCATTTTGCAATTTCGGCATTTACTGGAAAAACACGGGTTAATGGATCAGATCTTCCAGGTCATCAACCAAACGCTGGGTGAGCGTGGGTTGTTCTTGAAAGCCGGCACCATCGTCGATGCCAGCCTGATTGCCGCGCCGACTTCAACCAAAAATAAGAGCCGGTCGCGTGATCCAGAAATGCATTCCAGCAAAAAGGGCAATCAATGGTTTTTCGGCAGCAAGTTTCATATCGGCGTCGATCATGAAACCGGGTTGGTGCATACGCTCAAAGTAACCTCGGGGCATGTCAGCGACGTTGCCGAAGCCGCCGCCCTGCTGCATGGCGAGGAACAGTTTGTTCATGGCGATGCCGGATATCAGGGGCTGGATAAACGCCCGGAGATGCCGGCGGAAAGCCCTCCAGCCTGCGTGATCGCGATGCGTCCGGGCAAACTGGCCAGGCTCACGAAAGACGATTCCGGGGCGGCTCAACTACTGCGCGGTGCCGCCCGTGAGCTGGCGAAACGCCGCGCCAAAGTCGAACACGTGTTTCGGGATATCAAAATCCGCTTTGGGTATGCTAAAAATCGCTATCGCGGCCTGGCCAAAAATGCGGCCCGTTTGACCTTCCTGACAGCCATTGCCAACGTCATCCGTGGTGACGCCTATGAACGTCGACGCCTTGTTGCGTCTGAAATTTGAAAACAAGCCAGTAAATGGACTTGTTTCCAGAGAGAAATAGCTGTTTTCATAAAAATCAGCGTCACTATTTGAAAATAGTGGCTAGTTTTTGAGTGACTGCCGTTCAGAATGTTTGTTTTTCAGAGGTTCCTATGGGCAGGATCAACTGGCGTTTGGTGAGCGTTGGAAACTACGCGGTGGGGTGCGTCATGACATTATCAATTATGAGGATAAAGGTTTTGAACGCAGTGTTCAGAGTCTTGCGGGGGTATCTAAATACCGTGAACTTGTTCATAGTAAATCCTTCACGACCGGATCAATAGGTGGAGTGTTTCAGCCTACACCATCCTTAGCGTTTTATGTGGGCTATAGCACGGGAGCCTTTATCAACTTAGCGACTGAAAGCAAAGCATTACCTGCAGCCCCTGAAACATCTTCGCAAATAGAAGTGGGCGCTAAAACCACGCTGTTGAACGATAAGCTTGATTTGAATGTAGCGCTATTCGATACTCAGCGTAATAACTTTTTTATTCTTTTACCAGGCAGTGGTGGCCTACCAACTCAAGATGGTAGAGATCGATCTCGAGGAGTGGAGCTATCCTTCAATCTAAATCCGGTTTCTGGATGGAACATTCTAGGTAATTCGGTGTGGATGGATCCGGAAACGTTGTCGCGTGCTGTGGCGAGTAATGCGAATTTTGGGGTAAAAGACCAAAGTATCCACGGCACACGCCCCGCAGGGGCCAGCAATCACATATCCAGTTTGTGGCAAACCTACCAGATTCAAACCGGTGTTGCGCGCGGCCTGACTTTTGGTTTTGGCGTGACGCATAAAAGTGACGCTTTTGCGGACAGCTTGAATCTTCTCAGGGTGCCAGCCTACACCGTGTTTGATGCGGCCCTTTCCTACCGCAGCAGCTATCGCCTGGCTGGATTGGAAGCTGCGCTGAACTTGAGAAATCTGACAGACACGAATTACTTTATCAACCCGACCTTTGCTGGAGCATTACCGGGTAATGCGCGCAGCATTTTCGGTTCCCTGCGGTTTTTCTTTTAACTAAAAACTATTAATATTAATGGAGGCTCGAAATGTTACAAGCTACTGAACTCACTAAAGACTATAACGGTGTTATTGCGCTGAACAAACTTAATCTTACTGTTAATAGCGGCGAGATTTTCTGCTTGCTGGGCGCGAACGGCGCCGGAAAAACCACAACGATCAATTTGTTTCTGAATTTCGTGGCACCAACCAGTGGACGTGCGCTGGTGAACGGTATCGGCGTCAGTGATGAACCGCTCGAGGTGAAGCGTCACATCGCCTACATTCCTGAAACAGTCATGCTCTATCCCAGTCTTTCCGGCCTTGAGAATCTTGATTTTTTCACTACGCTCGCGCTGGGACATAAGCGACCCGGGCATGAGTTGCTCGAATTACTCACGCAAGCGGGACTGGCGAAAGATGCGGCGCTCAAACGCGTCTCCGGGTACTCGAAGGGCATGCGGCAGAAAGTAGGCATTGCGATTGCGATGGCGAAAAACGCGCAAGCACTGTTACTCGACGAGCCGACCTCCGGTCTCGATCCGCAAGCAGCGAACGAATTCTCCAAACTACTGGATCGGCTCAAGACTCAGGGCGTAGCGATTCTGATGGCCACGCATGACCTCTTCCTTGCCAAGCAGGTCGGCACACGCGTGGGTATCATGCAGCGCGGAACACTGGTGTCAACGCTGACAACCGAAGATCTCGGCCATGCTGATCTCGAACGGCTTTATCTCGACATTGCCGAAAGAAAGGAGACCGCATGAACACTACCGCCAATGTTATCAGCAATGAATTGTTTGCCAAATGGAAACCGGCCGCTGGTGCTATCGGCACCATTGCACGCAAAGAGTTGCTTGAGCTGCTACGCGACGCCCGCTTTTGGTGGACCAGCGGCATCATTCTGGTGCTCATGTTGATTGCGCTTATTCTGGGCTGGCAACAGATGCAGCGTGTTGATACCGAGCGCGCCACAGCACGCGCTGTGACTTATCAGCAATGGCTAGATCAGGGCGATAAAAATCCGCACAGAGCAGCGCATTTCGGGCAATACGCTTTTAAGCCAGTGAGTCCGCTAGCTTTCATTGATCCGGGTATTGATCAATTTGTTGGCTCTACGGTGTGGGTGGAAGCGCACAAACAAAATGAATTCAATTTTCGCCCGGCGCGTGATGCGACCTCGTTGCAACGCTTTGGCGAGTTAACCGTGGCGTTTGGATTACAAAACCTCGTACCGCTAGTCATTGTGCTGCTTGCATTCTCCGCGTTCACGGGTGAGCGCGAACGCGGCACCTTGCGGCAATTGTTGAGCATTGGTGTGAAGCCTTCGCAATTACTCGCCGGTAAAGGGCTGGCGATTATGGCGGTCATCGGTGCATTACTGTTGCCAGTGGCGCTGCTGGGCTTTATCGCCTTGGGTTTCGCTGGCGATCAACACGCAAGTCTGGCGAATTTAGTCGTGCGCGGTGCCTGGATGGTCTTGGGCTACGCACTTTATTTAACCGGATTTATTGCTTTGGCGCTGGGCGCATCGGCGGCTTTGTCATCATCGCGCCAAGCACTCATTGTGTTGCTTACTTTTTGGGTCGTGAATGGTTTTGTAGCTCCCAGGGCGATGACTGATTTAGCCCGCATGGTCAGCCCAACGTCCACTAAGGAACCTCTGAAAAACAAACATTCTGAACGGCAGTCACTCAAAAACTAGCCACTATTTTCAAATAGTGACGCTGATTTTTATGAAAACAGCTATTTCTCTCTGGAAACAAGTCCATTTACTGGCTTGTTTTCAAATTTCAGACGCAACAAGGCGTCGACGTTCATAGGCGTCACCACGGATGACGTTGGCAATGGCTGTCAGGAAGGTCAAACGGGCCGCATTTTTGGCCAGGCCGCGATAGCGATTTTTAGCATACCCAAAGCGGATTTTGATATCCCGAAACACGTGTTCGACTTTGGCGCGGCGTTTCGCCAGCTCACGGGCGGCACCGCGCAGTAGTTGAGCCGCCCCGGAATCGTCTTTCGTGAGCCTGGCCAGTTTGCCCGGACGCATCGCGATCACGCAGGCTGGAGGGCTTTCCGCCGGCATCTCCGGGCGTTTATCCAGCCCCTGATATCCGGCATCGCCATGAACAAACTGTTCCTCGCCATGCAGCAGGGCGGCGGCTTCGGCAACGTCGCTGACATGCCCCGAGGTTACTTTGAGCGTATGCACCAACCCGGTTTCATGATCGACGCCGATATGAAACTTGCTGCCGAAAAACCATTGATTGCCCTTTTTGCTGGAATGCATTTCTGGATCACGCGACCGGCTCTTATTTTTGGTTGAAGTCGGCGCGGCAATCAGGCTGGCATCGACGATGGTGCCGGCTTTCAAGAACAACCCACGCTCACCCAGCGTTTGGTTGATGACCTGGAAGATCTGATCCATTAACCCGTGTTTTTCCAGTAAATGCCGAAATTGCAAAATGGTGCTTTCATCCGGCACGGCTTCCAGACGAATGCCGCAAAAACGGCGCAGTGATTCAATCTCATACAGCGCATCTTCCATGCCCGGATCGGAATAGTTGTAGATAATTTGCGCAACATGCGCGCGCAGCATCAATTCCAAGGCAAATGGTTTGCGGCCACGCCCATTGCCTGGCGCATAGTGTGGTTCAATAACATCAATCATAGCCTGCCAAGGCAATAATCCATCAAGTTGATCGAGAAACTTCTCGCGGCGCGTGACTTTGCCCTTATTGGCGTATTCGGCATCAGCAAAACTCATCTGTTGGTAAGGTTTCATGAATAGCTTCTCGAAAAAGTTTGATGCAGAATTATATTACTTGCGGGGAATTAATCAGAGGTTCCCTAAGGTGGAATTCCAGAATAGTATCAACGAAGCGCGCAAAGCGACTTTTGGACATGATGAAAATCATCCCGCTTTCGCTGCTTTCCGTGATGAAGTATTTAAAAAGTACAACGTTACCCGCATTGAGGATTTACCGGTCAGTTTCCGTGGCCTGTCTTTGCGCAAAGACGATGAGAACGGCTACCGCATTTATGATGAACACTACGGTGTGCTCTGGAATACCTATGCACGTCAGGAGCATATCCGCGCTATCGCAGGGTTTGCGTTCCCGCTAGCGGTACTCAGACCTTTTTCAATGGGCATGGCGGGTACCGATACTTTTCATCAAAACCAGTTTGCAACGGCTGCTGAGCTGTACCGGCGGCAGATTCAAACCACGATGAGCGAAGATTTGATTCAGCACCACAAAAATGGCGATGATTTGTATGTTTCCAATCGTGATTTGTGGGAGAAGATTCCAGCGTTAGAACACAAAATACCGGAGGTGAACATCGCTATTGCTCAGCAGGGTTTGAATCTGAGAATTTTGTGGGTGTGGATGTTGGCGGCAATCGCTTTTGCTGTAATGGCTACGTGGCGCTTACGGCCATTATAAGGAACGGGTAGAAATGCGAGGCAATGACTTAACAATCTTTCGGGTTTTATTAAATCTTCGTTCATAAGGAACTGCAACTATGCACACACAACTGTATTTAAAAGAGATAGTTAACTTTGAGTACCGATTATTCCGTGCCGACCGCTTAGGCCTGATTATCGCGCTTATTTTGTTTGCGGCAGCCAGTTACGCGATTATCAACGGTCAGTCATGGGTGAACAAACAGCAGCAAGCGGTACAGGCTGCGCACACCGAAGAGCAGGCACGCCTGCAGAAACTGAAAGATAATTTAGGCAAGATTAATGCAGGCAGCCTTAAGCCGGCCAGGGCTTTCGAAAACCCTGCAAACGCTTATTGGGTGGGTAATCGCCATGCGGCAACTTATGCAATTTTGCCACCAACTGCACTTGCCGCCACCGCAGTCGGTCAAAGCGATCTCAATCCGCCCTACATCATGGTATCCGCTGATAATAAGGAGTCATTTGCCTTAAACGAGGAAATCGAAAACCCCAGCAATTTACTGATTGGACATTTCGATCTCGCGTTTGTCATGGTCTTTTTATTACCACTCCTGCTTATTGCACTTTCGTACAACTTACTCTCTGCCGAGCGCGAACAGGGTACCTTGGCCATCATGCTCACAAACCCGGTGCCGTTGTGGGTTTTGATCGCCGGTAAACTTAGCTTTCGCGCGGGTCTTGTTTTCTTACTCATGGTGAGTATCACGGTGGCGGGCTTGATTGTCACCGGTACAGATTTGTCTACGATGGATAGTTTAATACAACTGGGTTGGTGGATAGCTCTGCTGTTTGCTTACATTCTGTTCTGGTTTGCATTGGCAATTGCGGTCAATGTGTTGGCTAAGTCATCTGCACAGAACGCGCTGATTTTGACGGGGTTGTGGATTGTGATTTTGTTGGTATTACCGACCTTGATTAACATAGTTGCCAACGTGGCGTATCCAGTCTCATCCCGCGTGGCAATGGTGGGTTTAATTCGCGCTGCACAAGTGGATGTCACTAAGGAATCTGACGCAATTGTTGCGCGTTTTGAACAAGAACATCCTGAAATGACGGTCAAGCCTGTCTCAAACGATGATGACACTGCGGCCACCAGGAGGCGGGTATTGGTGCAACAAGCGGTGGCTGACCGAATTGCACAAATCATGGCTGGGTACGATTATCAATTGGCCCGGCAACAGCGCATCGTCGATAGTCTACGCTTTTTATCGCCAGCGATTGTGATGCAGGAGGCGTTAAACGCAGTCGCCGGCACCGACAATAGCCGCTATCAGCATTTATCTCGACAAGTCGATATGTTTCACCGCAATTGGCAAAGCTTCTTTCTGCCAAAAGCGCTTGAGAATACACCGCTCACACTCACAGATTATGAGCACTTCCCACACTTTAGTTATGTTGAGCAGGCAATCTCTGAAACAACATTACGCCTACTCGGTGGACTGCTCGGCTTAGTTATCCCGATTGGCTTGCTGTATTTGTTTAGCGTGCGCCGCATCCTGAATTACCCGGTTACAGCATGACAACCTACAGCATGACAACTCGGCGTAACCCCGCCTTCTTTGGCCGGGTTTGTTGTTTGTCGTTGCGGCTCACGCTGCCCTGCTTTACGGCCTGTGGAGCCAACGGTTGATTCCACCACCGGAACAACTAGCGACACTTTTCGTTAACTTTATCGCTGCGCCCAAATTGGCGGAAGAATTCAAAGCCGAGCTGCAGCCGCCCAAGCCGAAACTGAAAAAGAAGCCGCAAGCGCGGCAACTGGTCGCTGAAACACCGGTGCTGGCAGAAAATGAACCGGTTGCACCGTTGCCACCGCAAGAACCGGAAACGGCAGCAGTAGTGCTGCCTGCGCCGATGCCGCAAGGCCCGATCACGTTGTCTTCAGAGCTATCGGGTCGTCTGTCCTGGGCTTAGGGCAACCAGCTGAATATATATTAAGTATTGTGCTTTGAATATACTCAAAGATTAAACACAATCATATCCGGGGTAATCGAGTTTATGTTGATGCCAACCAGCTCAATGGTCGCCGCACCCCCAATAAATTCAACGGTAAATCCGCTATTCCCGTTATCGGTAACGTTGGTGATGTGGGATACCAATTCCACGAAGGAATGGATGCCCAGAATCTCGGAATCAAAGAACAGGCGATCCTGGCCTGCCACAAAATCGGCAATTTCAAAATGCCCGGCACCATAAAAACCAAACGTGTCATTGCCATCACCGCCGATTAACCGGTCATAGCCATCGCCGGCGCGCAATATATCGTTGCCAGCACCACCGAACAGCTTCTCGGTTCCTGCCTGGCCATCAAGGTCGTCGTCACCATCACCGCCTTTTAGTATGCCGTTGCCGGCGCCACCTTTCAGAATATCATTGCCGCCGCCGCCTTCAATTTCATCATGACCGTCACCACCAATCAGGTCGAAGTTATCCAGGTCATCACCAATGATGAGTAAATCGTTTTCGGTAAACCCGGCGGAGCCGATTCCTTCAAAAGGGATGCCATCAATAAACTTGATAGCGCCTGAGCCCAGATTGGGACGTGGTGTTATGCTGATTGCCATATTTTGCCTCCTAATTAAACGCGTTCATTCAATCAATAAAATCATGTATTGCCTTATCTCATTAAAATACTTAAATAATAATGAGAATGATTCCTATTATATTAAATAATGGTTAAAATGCAATCATTAATTGCGCTAGATGTTGGAGAGGATGATACTAAGTGACTGTTAAAAAAATGGAATATGGATTGCTGAATATGACCACGAAGCTTGAAGAATTATTATTGAAAACGAAGGATTTGATCGCCGCCGGTAAGTTTAATGACGCTGATGCACTACTCGATCCGCTGAAAATTGAGAATCCACTGTCGCAGGATGTGGCCCGGCTATGGTGTTCGCTAGCGATGCGTACTGGCCGGGCGGCCGATGTGCCCGCATACGCCGCGAAAATTTACGCGCATGTACAAGGAGATTTTCATAAGGCGCATTGGGCGCACGTGCTGGGGACCGCGAGTTTTGTTTTGCTGGACTTGTCCTCCGCACAGGCGCATTTCACTGATGCATCGAATCACCTGATGGCGCTGGCCAGAACGGGAAAAATCCCGCCACAAAAGGAGCCAGTGAAGCTACTGCAAACCGAGGAAAATATCTTTGTCTCGGGCAAAGCCGAGCAATTACTGTGGACGACGTGCGCGCAACTGGCCAGGCTGGACATTCCGGCATTTCCTTTTGCCGGCACGTTGCTGGGCCTGGTTCGTAACGGCTGCCTGCTGGATTTCGACAAGGATCTCGACATCGCCGTGCACATGGAATCGTGGGATGGCTGTTGCGCCGCATTGGAGCAAGCCGGGTGGGCGCGCTCGCCGATGCGGATTGAATACGCCAATTACCGCGATTACGTGCACCCGGAACTGGGAATTACGCTCGATGTCTGCGGCTTGCAGGCGAGAGGCAAGCAGATCGTGGGCGGTTTCGCGTTGCCCGGCTATCCCGGTGAGTATCAGCGAGTCTCGATTTTCCCCAAATTCGATCTGACGCAACGTGAAACGGACTACGGTACCGTCTGGTTTCCGCGCCAGCCGGAAAAAATTCTCACCGCATTCTACGGCGACTGGCGCACGCTGAATCCTCACTGGGATACCGTAGTATCCGCGCTCAATCTGGAAAGTTTTACCTTGCTGGTGCGCTGCTACGCGTATCACCGGCTGATACAGCGCTGGCTGGTGGGGGACTTATCCAAAGCGTGGTGTTATGCGCATCAGATCGCGTTAAAAGACCCCGATGACGTGCTCGCGCTGCGCAGCCGCCAATGGCTGGAACGCGCGCTTACGCGCTTGAAGCGGAAAATTCCCGCGTGGCCTAAAAATCAACGGCAAATACGCGTGTATACCCGCATGGTGGCCGATCTGTTTCATGAAGGCCATGTAAATTTTCTGCAAGCGGCACGCGCATTGGGAACGTATCTGACGGTATGCGTCGTTTCGGATGAGCGCGTGGTGGAAAACAAAGGCAAGCTGCCGGTCATGAAACAGGCGCAACGCGCTGCCGTTGTCGCCGCGTGCAAATACACCGATGCCGTCATGACGGAAACCCCGGCGAGCGTCACCCTGGAATGGATGCAACAACATGGCTTTGATATTTACACCTTTGCCTGCGCATCAGAACAGGAGCGCCAGGATAAACGCAAATTATGCGCATCATTACCGGCAGAGATGATTCAGGAACTACCCTATACCCCCGACATATCCACGTCCGATCTGGTGATGCGTATTCAGAGCATTGCTCGCCCCGGATCTTGACAAAAACGTCCGGATGTAACATTATGCTGAGCTTTCTTGAACCAAAAAATAATTGGGCTTAGTTGAAGCTCCCTTGATGCAGCAAGATGCGCCCGTAGCTCAGTTGGATAGAGTACTTGGCTACGAACCAAGGGGTCGTGGGTTCGAATCCTGCCGGGCGCGCCATCAAAGCGGCATTAAAAATAGTCTAGGTTTGCTGATTTTTTTATGGCGAAGCTACGATAGGAATGTATTGGCCAAGTAGCTCAGTCGGTAGAGCAGAGGACTGAAAATCCTTGTGTCGGTGGTTCGATTCCGCCCTTGGCCACCAAAATTTAAACCCCAGCCACTCTCGGTTGGGGTTTTTTATTGCCTATTTTTGTAAATTCTCGCGTGCCGATGCGGGTTCCTTCGGAGTCTTGTGACTTCGCCGGTGGTACAGTTTAGAAGTGGTAACTCCAGGTAGCATTCAATGTCCCCTTGCGATTGAGCTGAAAGCCATTAAAATCCTGGCTTACTGGCTGCAGCCATTCAACTGAAAAATGATTGCCAGAGAATTTTCCTTTGGGAACCGAAGCATTGATACCAAATCCTATATCCCAAAATCGCCCCCCCTGATTTCCGGGAAAATCCATCGGACCGATACGACCATTAAATGAATTAAAATCTCCCTGGATTCTTCCCTGCTGTCTGTATTGTCCTCGCACCGTAGCCGCAAGCCAGTCAGTCAGATGAAAGCCCCCCCAGGCAGAGGCTTGAAAAATATCACCCAGCCGGTAACCGGAGTCATTCCGGCGTTCCATCCGTTTAGTGCCGGAGAGCTGCGCACCCCAGTACCAGCGAGTAGCGTTTCCGGTATAAGTCAAATTAGGCAGAAAGTCCCAGGTACCACTACCCTGCTGCATATCAAAATGAATCAGTCCCCCCTCATTTTGGGCGATCCGTCTCAACCTCAGCCTGGTATTGCCGGCAGGTGCGCTAACGCCCAGCCCCAGATGAAGTTTATGGTCAGGTAAATCCAATAACCGGAAAAGAGACATGGCGATTACGTCACCAATTGCACCGGTTTGATGTGGTGTACCAACATGCTCGTGCGCGCCAAGCACAGGCGGAGGTCGATCTTTCAGTTCACGCAGATTCATTTCCATATCCATGAACTGTGGCATCAGCATCAGATTCAACCAGCCGGTTGGGGCATACATGATATCGAGCATGTGCATGCGCATATCCATGTAGGCAGGGGTGAAAGTGCACAGACCCGGACTGCATCCTCCATTGACGATTTCCTGATCATTGGCCCTGTGTGTGTTGTGGCGCATGCCGCCACTCTGGCGGGTGTACATGAAACGATAGCCAAGCATGAAGTCACCCGCCTTATCCAGCATATGCCCGAACATAATGCCTGCTGGCAGAGGAGAGAGATTATGCCGGTGCATATCTGCATGGGTGTCCGCCGTCTTATGATGACCATGCTGTTCACGGTTGAAACGAATGGCATCCATGTCAAGTTTGATAGCCGCATTGGCAACATAGTAATCAAAATCAGCAAAGCCACTGTTGCCGCCCCCCCCCAGCTTCAAGCTGCTCGCACGAGTGTAGTATTCAAACCCGGCTTCCAGCGCCACCCCGCGCGCAAATCGTTTGCTGAGAGTGACGCCACCACTTAACGCCCCAAAATCTGATAAGCGATGATCGCTTGAAAAATTTTTCGGCAGTTTATTCAAATCAAAAAAAGTATTAGTGATTTCACCATCTTCCCCAACAGTTCCTTTTATAAAAGGCTGGTTCGAGATCATGTAGGGTGTATAAAAATTAGCGGAGTCTTGTGAGTAATAGCGAATCCGTGGTGTGATAGTCCAGCCGCTTGTCAGCGGCTGGACCCAGTCACTTTCAAACGTGTGGCTGTGAATGCCCCAGTCATCGAATGAAAATTTATAATTGATATGCCACGCGGCATCAAGCGGTTGAATATACTGGACCAGTTTACTGCTGAATCCAAATTGATTGCGCAGGTCGGGACGCTGTTCGAGCAGAGCGCGCAAATCTCCCCTGAGCAGCGCATTCGGATCAGGACTGATCAGATCCGGATCGATAAAAATGGTTGTGACTGCCTTATATGGATTTTCCAGAAATCCACTGCTGTGGGTATAGCCAAAATCCAGAGTGGCCAGCGAATTTTTACCCAATACTTGCGTGATTCCCAGACCGGAAGTCCAGTCGCGACGATCTCCCTCCAATATCACCAGTCTATCGCGCACTTCGAGCCGATCGGCATACCCCAGACTAGTTATATACGAGATCGTATCGTGATCCAATACGGCTGACTGTCGACTGCTGGTATATCCTGCCCCCCATTTCACACTCGTCAGCTTCTGATTGAAATCGAATCGACCGCTGGCGCGACCATAAACCGAATCGTAATCCCGTTCATGCGAAAGCCCACCGCTCAGATTCAATGCCGCCTCATCCCATTCATAAGCCAACCCAAAATCACCCTGGCCACGGGTTTCCGGAGATGCTGACGAGAGCACCAGTACGGTTCGCGGATCCACTACCTGTTTCCCCTGGGCATCGATACCAATCGGATTGAGATCGCGATCCAGCGTTACAGTGCCATTGACATAAGGGGATGCTCCTGACACGGCCTCACCCGTTTTCAGGGTGCGATTAAACGAACGATTACCCGCATTGGAAGCCAGTGGCACCATGCTGACCGGCGTAGCGCCCGACCAGGTGTCCTGCGTATAGGCAAACGACAGTTTCAAGCGGTCATGGATGAAAAATGATCCGCTACCATGCAGGGTATCCACCACAATCGGACTCAAATCACTTTTAACGGAATAGAGATCGCGTTTGCCTTCCTGATAACGGCTATACTGAAAATTGATGCCGCTCCCGTTACCCGGATTGACTACCTGCGCCTGTGCAGGGGCTGTCAATAATCCTGGCAGCACCAGCGCTGTGGATGTCAGGGTTCGTAAAAGGGGACTGTCTGGAAATTTTTTTTTGGATTGACTGGACAATCGTGAATCCTTTTTTAAGGAGGGTAGTTGTGGCGTAGTATCCGCAGCTGTGCTAATGAGAAGCGTGATTCTGCTTCAGGCAAAAAGCTGTCTCAGTAACAGCCGCACCCCCCGCCACCGCCATCAGAATGGGCATTCGCACCGGCCTCCCGACTGCTGTAATTATGCGCGCGCGTATTCGCCTGTAAGGGATGAGGCTCAAGCGCCATCTGGGGCTTGGCCAGATTGCCCCGCTCCCAGGCGGCTACTTGTACACATCCCGTAAGGACACCGACGACTAGCAGCAAGCATAGCCACCTTCCCATAAGATAGATGTTCATGAATTAAGTTATGGTATGTGATTAAGACGAGTCATCAGTACATCATCAGATAGCTTCTGCCAGCAACGCATCAATCAGCTCGCGCATCAGATCCGTTTCACCGGGACGAAAGCCACGATGAATATGACGGATAAATCCCCGCTTATCGATGAGGTAAGTAGACGGCATGGCAATGACATTGAAATCCGCCGCGCAGTGCTTCTCGCGATCAAACATTACCGTAAACTGTGGTGGCATTTTCTGCAAGAAGTGATCGGCATCTCCTTGTTTCTCATCGAGATTAACACCAATTACCTCAAGTCCGCGTTCATGAAAATCTGCAAAAAGCTGATTCATGAAGGGAAAGGACTGGATGCAGGGTGGACACCACGATGCCCAGAAATCGATATAGATAACCTTCCCCCGCATGGATTCCCAGCCTGATACGGGCGCACCATCCATCTGATAAAGATGGCAGGCTGGCGGCAGGGTATTTCCCTCAAAATGCGCAAAACACGGAATCGCCGCCAGCAGCAGACAAAACAGTAGTCCGCGTAATTCCCTCCCTACAGCAGAGTATTTCCCTCGTATCCACCATCCACAACCGGTCATGGCATATCCCTTGAGAAAAATAACGCGTCTATCTGGTTGCCGTCCAAAGATTACTGATAATGCGTAAGACTGAGACTCGTGCCCGTATGTATACCATTTGCCGCTTCACAGTGATAGGTAATGTTGACATTACGTAACCCAGGACGGGTCTTATTGACGACCATGAAATATGTGCCCTCTCCTCCCTCAAGCTTGACCGGCAGGCTGGGTTCATTGTCACCCTGAGTCGTATCCGTGGTGCTGATCGCGCGGCCACCTTTGAAGAGTGTCAGCGTCACCTGCATGCCTTCCACGAACGGATTGGAGGCGTCATCGCGAACAGTGGCAAATAAATGATTAGCCTTGCCAGTGCCATCATCCAGACAGGCGACAGCCGCGACAGCAGTAAAAGAAGGAACATTGCCTTCCGGATCGATCGGCCCGGAAACCTCGTGGGCTTGCGCCACTCCCGTAGCCATCAGCATGAAAATGGCTGACAGCAGCCCCGTCAACCCCGTATTGCGAACTGGTAATAACATGGTTTTCTCCTGTAATGCGGTTAACTGCAAAATTATCTTGATCTATAAGTCCAATCAGATTAATGCCCAGCCAATCTGGGCATGACAGCCTTGAACGTCTGCGTGTCTCACCCTGTTAATTTATTAGGCTATGTCATCATTAATTGTTGACCACTGCAACTAAACAACCACCAGCTAAAGCTGGTGGGTTAGTGACAATGACTAAAGTCAGGATACGGGTCTTAAGACCCGTTTAGCTTTCGGTACTGAAATTATCATCACCTTTAGGTTCAAAATGATGCTCCAAATAGTTTTGGATCATCTCTTCTGTCAGCTCTCCTGATGTTACACAAAAGTACCCTCGCGCCCAAAAATGGCGCCCCCAGTAGCGTTTTTTTAAGTCCGGAAAACTTTCAAACAACTTCGTAGAAGTTCTGCCTTTGATGCGCCTCATTATTTCGCTGGGCGCCATGTTTGGTGGCGCAGATACCAATACATGTATATGATCCTGACTGACAACACCTTTCAGAATTTCTATTTCAAATGCCTCGCACGTCTGCCTTATCAGTTCCCTGACCTTCAGCCCTATGTCACCTCTCAGTACCTTATAGCGATATTTTGTTACAAATACAAAATGGTACTGTATCTTGAAAACTGTGTGACTTCCATAACGATAGTCCATGATACTCCCCTACTTTTTTTAGCATCATGGTACGTCCAATATTTTAAAAGATAAATCTTACCGCCTTAAAGGCGGTGGTTTTAACCTTACTTCGGACTAATAAACACAATTTATCATTTATAAACAAGTCATTAACCAAAAAACCAATAATTAATATTTTCTTTCAAATTCATTGGGTTACATGACCACCACTAACTAACGATGACATAGCCATTTATTAAATTATTATGATTCCCTGATTTGGCCACTCCTAAAAAAACCAGCCGGATCCCAAAGAATCGGGTTAATTATCAGACGTGAATTATTAAATAGCAATGCGACAAATTGTCGCACCCTCTGTTACTACCATCTCGCAGCCAGAGATTTACTGTATTAACCAAATGATTATTAATCGTTAATTATTATCAGGTCTACCCGCTGGATGACAAAATGATAGGCAAAGTAATTGAGATCAAAGCCCGCCAGCCGCAGAGAATGCGGCTCCGCCGACAATCCCGGAACGCCGCAGGGGTTGAGGATCACCTCAATCCTGTGGGTCATCGATTAACTGTTGCAGTTGGTTCTTGAATCTGCCCAGCGTGGAATATTTATCATGTATTTCGCTCCACCCAACCCGCAACACTGGCAAGCGCTTGTGGCAGATTTTCGGGGAGTGTACCGCCAGCCTGCGCCATGTCGCCACGCCCACCGCCCTTACCACCGACTTGCTGCGCAACGAAATTGATCAGGTCACCCGCTTTGAGCTGGCCGGTTAATTCTTCCGAAACCCCTGCAATCAAACTGACTTTAGTATTTTCAACCACTCCGAGCACGACAACACAAGGTTTTAACCTGGATTTGAAATTATCAAGCATCTCACGCAGGTTTTTGCTATTCGCATTATCCAGCGCAATCGCCAGCACGTTGATTCCTTTGACCGACTGTGCCTGATCGATCAATGATGCACCTTGCAGGCTTGCCAGCTTCGATTGCAACGTGCCGAGCTCTTTCTCCATTTGTTTAACATGATCCAGCATCTGCGCCAGCTTGACAGTCATTTCCTGGGGAGATACTTTTAGCAAACCAGCCGCTTCCCGTAATTCCCGTTCCTGTTGCTGGGTATGCTCAAGAGCGGCTTCTCCGGTCAGTGCTTCGATACGGCGAATACCGGCGGCGATACCGGATTCGGCAACCATTCGGAAGTATCCGATTGCGCCGCAACGGGCAACATGCGTGCCACCGCACAATTCTGTCGAAAAATCCCCCATCGCCACCACACGCACTTCGTCCTCATATTTCTCGTTGAAAAGTGCCATCGCACCTTGCTTCACTGCCTCATCATAGGCCATCAGCCGTGTTGCTACTTCATGATTCTGCCGGATCTGCGCATTGACAATGTTCTCGACGGCATGAATCTCATCTGGCTGCATGGCGTGATAATGAGAAAAATCAAAACGCAATCGATTGGCATTAACCAGCGAACCTTTTTGCGTTACATGCTGACCCAACACCTGCCGCAGCGCAGCGTGCAGCAAATGGGTGGCAGAATGATTGCAGGCCGTGCTGGCACGTTTTTGCGCATCCACTCTGGCAATTATCTTGTCACCCACAACAATTCGCCCATGGCCAAGCACACCCTTATGGGCAAAAACGTGCGACTGCAATTTCTGCGTATCCGTCACCACAAAGGTGCCGCTACTAGACAACAGCTCGCCGCTATCCCCTGCCTGCCCACCGGACTCAGCATAAAAAGGGGTATGGTCCAGCACGATCATGGCTTCCTCACCCGCCTCGACAAAATCAGCGGGGATATCCTGCTTATAAACTGCCTGGATCATGGCTTCCTGTTGCAGTGAATCATAACCATGAAACTGCGTCAGCACACCATGGTAGCGAATGCCGGATTGCATGCTGAATTTACCGCTGGCACGGGCACGCTCCCGCTGTTGCATCATCGCTGCCTCGAATCCGGTCTGATCGATACCGATACCGCGTTCCCTGGCAATATCTGCCGTCAGATCAACCGGGAAACCAAAGGTATCGTACAAACGGAACACCACCTCGCCCGCAAGCTGCTTTTTTTCTTTGGCAAGCTCTGCTTCCAGGATCTGCATGCCATTTTCCAGTGTTTCCGCAAAACGTTCCTCTTCCTGCTTCAGCACCATCTCGACATGCGCTTTGGTTGCCAGCAATTCGGGGTAAGCCTGCCCCATGCACTCAACCAGCGCATTTACCAGCAAATGGAAAAACGGCTGTTTTTGCTCCAGCTGATAACCATGGCGAATCGCGCGGCGGATAATGCGACGCAATACATAACCCCGACCTTCATTGCCAGGAATGACGCCATCCGCAATCAGGAACGCACAGGCGCGGATATGATCGCTGATTACTTTAAGTGAATTATGGGTCAAATCCGTGGTGCGCGTCGCCTTAGCGGCAGCCTGGATTAGATCCTGAAACAGGTCAATCTCATAATTGCTGTGCACCCCCTGCATCACAGCGGCGATCCGTTCCAACCCCATACCGGTATCGACCGAAGGTTTGGGCAGCGGATGCAACACTCCTTCACTGTCCCGGTTATATTGCATGAACACCAGATTCCAGATTTCGATGAAACGGTCGCCATCCGCGTTTTCTGATCCGGGCGGGCCACCAGCAATTTCTGAACCATGATCATAAAAAATTTCGGAGCAAGGCCCACATGGCCCGGTATCGCCCATCTGCCAGAAATTATCGGACGTTGCGATACGCACAAAACGCGCAGGGGGGACTCCAACTTCATTTAGCCAGATATCGGCAGCCTCATCGTCTTCCGCATAAACTGTCACCCATAGTTTTTCTTCAGGAATGCACAGGGTAGTGGTTAGAAATTCCCAGGCAAACAGAATGGCATTACGCTTGAAGTAATCACCGAAGCTGAAATTACCCAACATTTCAAAAAAGGTATGATGGCGCGCGGTATAACCGACATTTTCAAGATCGTTGTGCTTACCACCGGCACGCACACAACGCTGGGCGCTGGTGGCGCGAACATAGGATCGGGTTTCCTTGCCAAGAAAAATATCCTTGAATTGCACCATACCCGCATTGGTAAAAAGCAGCGTGGGATCCTTTCCTGGCACTAGTGAACTGGACGAAATGACGGCGTGCCCATGTGACTCAAAGAATCCCAGAAATTTTTGCCTGATTTCACTGCTTTTCATAATTTTGCCAATGTTGTTGATAGCATCAATCCTGATGACGTGTTTTTTCTGCCTTAATCAGCACCTGACCAATTACGTCAAATGAAAAACCTCTACCCGCCAAATAGCGCTCCTGCTTACCGCGCTCCGCGTGACTGGCCGGTGCGACCCCAAATTTTTTGCTCCATATTGCCTGCGCACTGGAAAATTCCGTGGCCTTAAGATCTTCCAGTGCAGCGGCGATTAAATGATCGGCAATACCTTTTTCCTGCAATTCAAACACGATGCGCCTGCTGCCATAGCGCTTTCTGCGCGAATGTAAAATCTGCTCTACTGCTCGCTCATCTGAAAGTAAATTACGCTGCTCAAGTGAATCCAGCAGGCTGGTCAATACATCAGGTGTTGGGGCATGTTCGGCCAGCTTCGTCTGCAATTCCAACCGGGAGTGCTCGCGCTGCGCCAATAGTTTCAGGGCCCGCGCCATCAATCCAGGCTGGTTATTCATGATGCAACCGAAGATTGCTCCGGTTGATTAGCTTCGACTAATCCGACAGCCGTGCGAATTTTAGCTTCAATTTCCTGTGCCAGAGTTTTATGCGCTTTTAAATAGTCACGCACATTGTCCCTGCCCTGCCCGATTTTCTCGCCATTATAGGCATACCAGGCACCCGATTTTTCAATCAGCTTATGCAGCACCCCCAGCTCGATGATTTCACTTTCGCGCGAAATTCCCTCACCGTAGAGAATATCAAATTCAGCTTGTTTAAATGGTGGCGCTACTTTGTTTTTGACAATCTTGACGCGCGTCTCGTTACCAATGATTTCTTCTCCGCGTTTAATCGAACCGGTTCGACGAATATCCAGCCGCACGGAAGCATAAAATTTTAACGCATTGCCGCCAGTAGTAGTCTCGGGGCTGCCAAACATTACCCCGATTTTCATACGAATTTGATTGATAAAAATAACCATTGTGTTGGTACGCTTGATATTCGCGGTCAATTTACGCAGCGCCTGAGACATCAGTCTCGCTTGAAGCCCCATCTGCGGCTCTCCCATTTCACCTTCGATCTCGGCGCGTGGCGTCAACGCGGCTACTGAATCCACGACCACCACATCGACCGATCCGGAGCGTACCAACATATCGGTAATTTCGAGCGCCTGCTCACCGTTATCCGGTTGTGAAATCAGCAGGTCCTGCACATGCACGCCAATTTTCTGCGCATATTGTGGATCCAGAGCATGCTCCGCATCGATAAAGGCCGCTGTCCCGCCTATCTTCTGCATTTCGGCAATCACCTGTAACGTCAGCGTTGTTTTTCCGGATGATTCCGGCCCATAAATCTCGATTACCCGTCCGCGCGGCAACCCACCCACACCCAGCGCAATGTCCAACCCCAGCGATCCGGTCGAAACCACCTGAATATCCCTGGCAATATCGCTGTCGCCCATGCGCATGATCGACCCTTTGCCATACTGTTTTTCGATTTGAGCCAGCGCAGCAGAAAGCGCCTTATTTCTATTTTCGTCCATAGTCTTTCCCGAGAAGAAGCGGTTAAATTATCGCATAGTCAACTGAAAAATATGCGCATGACAGCTGTAGCCATGCCATGCATCTGAAACCCATCAAAAACTTCAAGAATCCCGTTGCGTGGGATATAATTCGCAGGCTGTTGCCAGGAGCATGAGTTGAGATTCCTCGGCAAACTTCCTATCTCATCAAAAGATTCATGACACAAGGAGGCACACCATTCGCATTATTCTGCTAGGCGCACCGGGAGCCGGAAAAGGCACGCAGGCAGTCTTTATCCGGGACCATTTCGCTATACCACAAATTTCCACTGGCGATATACTTCGTCAGGCTGTCAAGGAAGGTACCAAGTTGGGAATGATGGCCAAGAAAATCATGGATTCCGGGTCGCTTGTGCCGGATGATATTATCATTAATCTGATGCGGGAGCGGATCAGTCAGCCTGACTGCCACAATGGCTTCCTGTTTGATGGATTTCCTCGAACCATACCGCAGGCCGATGCGCTTAAAGCCGCGATGATCGCCATCGATTATATCGTCGAGATTGATGTATCAGATGCCGAGATCATCAACCGCCTCTCCGGACGTCGGGTTCACCCAGCCTCTGGTCGGGTTTATCACATTGTTTTCAACCCGCCCAAACAGCCTGATGTGGACGATGTAACTGGAGAAACACTGGTGCTGCGTGACGATGATAAGGAAGAAACTGTCCGCAAACGACTGGAAGTCTATCACAGCCAGACCAGACCGCTCATCGACTATTATTCCAGCTGGTCAGCAAGCGGTGAAGCAAACGCCCCCACTTATGTCAAAGTAACCGGCATGGGCGATTTCCTGACCATTCGAAACAATATCATTGCCGCGCTTAAGTAATTCATAAGTAACTCACCTAAGCGAGCTGGTCGCTGAATCTGTCAGCTGTTTTACCGCTTTGACACATAACCGAAAAAAACCTATCTTTGTTTGATTAATCAGGAGAAACCATAAATTATGGCTATAAAGAATGCTTTTTATGCCCAATCGGGCGGTGTTACCGCTGTTATCAATGCTTCCGCGGCGGGTGTGCTGGAAACCGCGCGCGCGCATGCAGATAAAATTGGCAAAGTTTATGCAGGACGCAACGGTATTATTGGTGCGTTGACCGAAGATCTGATCGATACCAGTACCGAATCGGCAGACGCCATCCGGGCACTGCGCCACACGCCTTCAGGTGCTTTTGGTTCCTGCCGCTACAAACTCAAGAGTCTTGAAGATAACAGACGTGAATACGAGCGACTCATCGAAGTGTTCAAAGCGCACGATATTGGTTATTTTTTCTATAACGGTGGAGGCGATTCAGCAGATACCTGCCTGAAAGTTTCGCAACTGTCGGATACGCTGGGTTATCCACTGCAGGCCATTCATGTCCCGAAAACAGTCGATAATGATCTGCCTGTCACCGATTGCTGCCCTGGTTTCGGCTCGGTTGCCAAATATATTGCCGTATCCACACGTGAAGCAAGTTTTGATGTAGCCAGCATGTCTAAAACCTCCACCAAGGTTTTTGTGCTGGAAGTCATGGGACGGCATGCTGGCTGGATTGCAGCTGCAGGTGGACTCGCCTCCAGCGAGGATTGTCCGATCCCGATTATTATCCTGTTTCCTGAAATTACTTTCGACAAACAAAAATTCCTTGCTAAAGTAGATCAGTATGTTAAGGAATATGGCTATTGCTCGGTTGTGGTTTCGGAAGGCGTCAAGGATGCCGACGGAAAATTTCTCGCAGATCAGGGATTACGTGATGCCTTTGGTCATGCGCAGCTCGGCGGGGTCGCGCCAGTTGTTGCCAATATCGTCAAAGAGGGGCTCGGACTAAAATACCACTGGGGAGTAGCGGATTATCTGCAACGCGCCGCGCGCCACATTGCCTCTAAGACAGATGTCGAGCAGGCTTATGCCATGGGTAAAGCTGCGGTGGAATACGCCATTGCCGGGCACAACTCAGTCATGCCTACCATCGAGCGCACATCCAACACGCCCTATACCTGGAAAACCGGTATGGCCAAGCTTGCTGATGTCGCCAATGTCGAAAAAATGATGCCGGAAGATTTCATCAGCCCGGATGGGTTTGGTATCACCAACAAATGCCGCGAATACCTCAGTCCCCTGATTGAAGGCGAAGATTACCCTCCTTATAAAAATGGTCTGCCTGATTATGTCAGACTAAAAAATTTGGCGGTAAGCAAGAAGTTGAACGATTTCAAGATTTAATTTGCAATTATTATAGTTACGGCAACATTAAGCCTATAGAATATGGCGTTGGAATTGTAAATCGACGGGCAGCTCCCAGGCCGAGCTGCCCGTGCATTTGGGTTGGTCTGATTTTAATTGGAGTTTTTTATGGGAAATGGTTTAACAATTGCAATCTGCAGTGCAATACTTGCCCTGATTTTCAGTGGCATATGGATTCGGAAAATTTATGCCCAGTCCTCTGGTAACGCACGTATGCAGGAAATTGCGGCCGCCATTCAGGAAGGCGCGTCGGCTTATCTGAAACGTCAGTACACAACGATCAGCTTGGTAGGTTTCATTCTGTTCGCCTTAATCGGTCTGGCACTCTCCTGGAGTACCGCCCTGAGCTTTGCACTTGGCGCCATACTCTCCGGTCTGGCTGGATTCATGGGGATGACAGTTTCGGTTCAATCCAATGTTCGTACTGCTGAGGCAGCACGAATCGGGCTGAACGAAGCACTCGATATTGCCTTTCGCGGTGGTGCGGTAACTGGCATGCTGGTTGTCGGACTTGGATTACTGGGTGTCGCTGGCTACACTGCGCTGTTATTTAATGGCGCAGCTGAAGGTGCAACCACCAGTGACATTATCCAGCCGTTAGTTGGGTTTGCTTTTGGTGGCTCGCTGATTTCGATCTTTGCGCGACTGGGAGGGGGTATTTTCACCAAGGGTGCGGATGTCGGTGCGGATCTGGTCGGCAAGGTTGAAGCGGGTATCCCTGAAGATGACCCCAGAAATCCTGCGGTGATTGCTGATAATGTCGGTGATAACGTTGGGGATTGCGCAGGGATGGCAGCGGATTTGTTTGAAACCTATGCTGTGACAATTATTGCCACCATGCTACTGGGAGCACTGTTGTTCCAGACCAATACGAGCAGCGCTGTCGTTTATCCATTAATGCTGGGTGCAGCCTCCATTGTAGCTTCGATCATCGGCTGCTACTTTGTCAAGATGCGTGATGGCGGTAAAATCATGAATGCGTTATATCGAGGTCTAGCAGTTGCTGGCGGTATTGCTTTTTTCTCCTACCTCCCGGTTACAGTATGGTTCATGGGAGAAACCACATTGATTCTGGATGGAATCGAAAGTAGTGGAGGTGATCTGGTCATGCGTTTGTTCGCCTGCGCAACTGTCGGCCTGGTATTGACCGGTTTGATGGTCGTGATCACGGAATACTACACCTCCACTGAATACCCGCCGGTACAACATATCGCCAACGCTTCCACCACCGGGCACGCAACCAACATCATCGCTGGTCTGGGTGTTGCCATGCGCGCGACTGCCGCACCGGTACTGGCAGTTTGTGCCAGCATCATGGTTGCTTACTCACTGGCCGGCCTCTATGGCATCGCGATCGCCGCTACGGCCATGTTATCCATGACCGGAATTATCGTTGCGCTGGATGCTTACGGTCCGATTACCGATAACGCAGGCGGTATTGCCGAAATGTCAGGAATGCCGGAATCAGTTCGTGCTATTACCGATCCGCTCGATGCCGTTGGCAACACAACCAAAGCCGTCACTAAAGGCTATGCAATCGGCTCTGCCGGGCTGGCTGCATTGGTGCTGTTTGCCGATTACACGCACGGCCTGGAACATGCAGGCAAGGTTCTTACCTTTGATCTATCTAATCATTTGGTTATCATTGGTCTCTTCATTGGCGGTATGGTGCCTTTCCTGTTCGGAGCCATGTCAATGGAAGCCGTTGGGCGTGCCGCCAGTTCGGTCGTGATTGAAGTACGTCGCCAATTCCGGGAAATTCCGGGCATCATGGAAGGCACGGCCAAACCGGATTACTCGCGCGCGGTCGATATGTTAACTATTGCCGCTATCAAGGAGATGATGATTCCTTCACTCCTGCCCGTACTCGTGCCGGTATTAGTCGGTGTTTTCCTCGGTCCGCAAGCGCTGGGCGGGGTGTTGATGGGTTCGATTGTCACCGGTTTGTTTATCGCTATTTCCATGACTGCTGGCGGCGGTGCATGGGATAACGCTAAAAAATATATCGAGGATGGCAACTATGGTGGTAAAGGCAGTGAAGCGCACAAAGCTGCTGTCACCGGCGATACCGTCGGCGATCCTTATAAGGATACCGCTGGACCCGCTATCAATCCATTGATTAAAATTATCAACATCGTGGCACTAATGATTATTCCACTGCTGTAATCACGCAGGATTAACCATCTGCTCTAAAAGCCCATCAATTTATTGATGGGCTTTTTTATATCCGCCATGCCTGGAAAATAGCTCTCATGTAACAAAGAAGGTGCATACTCATAACTGTTGCATCACTCACTTACCAATGTGGAGGTCATTATGTCTGATATAGAAAAATTTCTTGGTAATGAAGCAGATACTTTACTATTTCATGTCTGCAAAGGTTTGCCCAAGGAAAATTTTCACCTGCCGGGGCCGGATTTTATTGATCGCGTCGTTGCATTAAGTGATCGTAAGCCTTCCGTTCTGCGCAATCTACAATCGCTCTATAATCATGGGCGGTTGGCAGGTAGTGGTTATCTATCACTTTTGCCGGTTGACCAGGGTGTTGAGCATTCGGCAGGTGCGTCATTTGCTCCCAATCCACAGTTCTTCGATCCCGAAAATATTGTCAAGCTCGCGATAGAAGGTGGATGCAATGGTGTTGCTTCCACACTGGGCGTACTCGGCATGGTTGCACGGCGTTATGCGCACAAAATTCCGTTTATTCTCAAACTGAATCACAATGAACTGCTAACTTATCCAAACAAGTACGACCAGACGCTGTTTGCGAGTATCGAACAGGCATTCGATATGGGCGCCTGCGCAGTGGGTGCAACCGTCTTCTTTGGCTCAGAAGAATCCCGTCGGCAGATTGAAGAAGTCTCAGACGCATTCCGGCATGCACATGAACTGGGCATGGCAACTGTGCTCTGGGCATACACACGCAATACGGCGTTCAAAACCCCAGAAGCGGATTATCACGTCAGTGCCGATCTGACCGGCCAGGCCAACCATCTGGCCGTCACCATCGAAGCAGATATCGTCAAGCAAAAAATGGCAGAAAACAATGGCGGCTACAACGCAATTAAATTCGGAAAAACCAGCCCAAAAGTTTACAGCACACTCACTAGCGATCATCCGATTGATCTCGTCCGCTACCAGGTTGCCAACTGTTACATGGGGCGTGTCGGCATGATCAACTCGGGCGGCGAATCCGGCAAGGACGATCTGCATCAGGCTGTCCGCACCGCAGTAATCAACAAACGCGCGGGTGGGATGGGGCTTATCTCTGGACGCAAAGCTTTCCAGAAACCCTTTGCTGATGGTATCACGCTACTGAATGCGATTCAGGATGTGTACCTGGAGAAAGACGTAACGATAGCCTGAAAGCTGGCGAGTCTTGCGACTATCTGGTTGAGAAGTCGTCTATAAATAACTGCAACACCTATTTCTTCACGACTTCTTAGCTAAAGCCATCGTTCTAACCTGGTCAAGTTAAACATCCCACACTCAGTCCTGTTTTCAACTATACGCACCTTATTATATTCACAGCAAAAGCAGATAACCCGCTGAGCAGGCTGTTAACGCGACCAATCCGAACAAGCACCAAAGCAGCATAAACTTTCCGGGACGATATTGTTCAGGAACATTCTTGTCAAACATCACCAGCGTATTGAGTGCTGCCAATACCGGTGCAGCCACAAAGGCAACTATCGTACCTATTTTTACCATCTCTCCCATTGAAGGCAGCATAAAGAACAGGATCAACAATGTGCCAGCAATCGTGATCAACAGCCAGCCCAGGTAGATATTTCCATTCTTGCTATGCTGAATCTTTTGCGGAAACAGCAGTTCGAGCGACATGCCAATGCTGCGTGGAAAGGCGTCGAGCAAGGTCAGCGTGGTGCTGAGCATGGTGGTAAGTGCGGCCAAGGCAACGATCGGATAGGCCCAATCACCAAGCGCATGCTGATACATGCCGATCAGCTGTCCGGCAAATCTGGCGCCATCAGTCTCAAAGATTTCCCCGCTGCCATACATGACCAGCGCACCAATCAGCAGGAAACAGATGGCGAGAAAAGCCGTTCCAATAAAACCTACCCGAAAATCGAAAATGGTGTCGCGCATACTGACCATTCTGCCTTCACTCTCATTCTTGCTTTGTGACCAGATGGAGTGCCACACCGAAAGTTCGACCGGCGCGGGCATCCAGCCAAGCAGGGTGACGAGAAATAGCAGGTGCAAATGCTCACCCCAGGAAAAATGCACGGTTGCAGAGGCGTAATGTCCTGGATTGTCAAACAGCAATGCAATCACAGCGATCACGGTGGTGACGGACAGCACCAGAATAATGACCTTCATTAACTTATCCAGCAATACGTAGTGCCCACTTGCCAGTAGCGTGAAACAGATCAGCAGCAACAAGCTGCTGATAATGGCGGCAACAGTCTGTGGCGCATGTCCGCCCAATCCGTCCAGCCCGAAAATATGGGTAAACAGCCCTGCAGTCACCACGGTAACCGCCGCCTGGATAATGAACATGGTTGACAGAGTCATCAACAAATACGCCCACACCGCCCATTTCCCGAGCATGGCATAGCCATGCAGTATGTTTTTACCCGTTGCTGCGGTATAACGTGGTCCGAATTCAAAAAAAGGATATTTAATGAAGTGGATGATCACAATCGCCAGGATCAATTCAAATCCGAACATCCCCCCTGCACGCGTCGATTGCACCAAATGGGACACCCCCACAGCAGCACCGGCATACAGCAATCCCGGCCCCAGTTTTGAAAGAATGCTATCAGTAATTTTTCCAGCATTCATTGTGTTGCACCATTTTCAAGCTTCGACTGAAAAATCCCATTTAAGAACTAAGAGCCTGTTCTTCTACCTGCTCAACACGTTCTGCAGCAGCAGATCATTGAGCCGTTTTACGAATCCAGCTGGATCTTCGAGCTGCCCACCTTCTGCCAGCAGCGCCTGATCGTATAGAATCCGGCTCCAGTCGGTAAATTTGGTATCTTCATATTTCAAACGTTGCACCATGGGGTGATGCGGGTTGATTTCCAGAAAAGGTTTAGTGTTGGGGACTTTTTGGCCTGCAGATTTAAGCAAACGCTCCAAATTACCACTCATATCGTGTGTATCTGCCACCAAACAGGCAGGAGATTCCGTCAGACGGAAAGTGACGCGAACATCTTTGACCTGGTCTGCCAGAACTTCCTTCATTTTCGCTGCTAACTCCTGAAATTCGCTGGTTTCTTTTTCTTGTATTTTTTTCTCTTCTTCATCTTCCAGTTTGCCCAGATCAAGATCACCCTTGGCTACTGATTGTAGTGACTTGCCTGAGTATTCATGCAGATTCGATACCAGCCATTCATCGATACGATCACAGAGAAGCAAGACTTCGATACCTTTTTTACGGAAAATCTCGAGATGAGGACTACTTTGAGCTGCTTTTAGCCCATCGGCCGTGATGTAATAAATCTTTTCCTGCTCTGGCTTCATACGGGAAATATATTCATCCAGCGAGACATTCTGCGCTTCACTTTCATCGAATGTCGAAACAAATCTGAGCAGCTTGGCGATGCGCTCGCGATTAGCAAAATCCTCAGCGATGCCCTCTTTCAAAACCTGGCCAAATTCACGCCAGAATGTTCTGAATTGCTCCTGGCCGGCTTTTTCTCCACTGGTTGCCAGCGACTCGATCAATCCAAGCACTTTTTTAATACAACCCGCACGGATAGTATCGATATCTTTGGATTCCTGCAGAATTTCCCGGGAAACATTTAGCGGCAGATCATTCGAATCAACGATACCACGGACAAATCGCAGATATGCAGGCAACAGTTTCTCTGCATCATCCATAATAAAAACACGTTTAACATATAACTTGAGACCGTGGCGATGATCACGATCAAACAAATCAAATGGTGCGCGTGCGGGAATAAATAGCAGCTGGGTATATTCCTGTTTGCCCTCTACTTTGGTATGCACATAAGCCAGCGGCGGTTCGAAATCATGGGCAACGTGTTTGTAGAACTCCTCGTACTGCTCCTGGGTAATCTCGTTTTTGGGCCGTGTCCAGATGGCATTGGCCTGGTTGACCGTCTCATCCTCATCACTTAACTTATCGCTCTTGCTTTCTTCATCCCATACCTGTTTTTTCATCAGAATGGGCAGGGTAATGTGATCCGAATAACGACGAATAATTGAACGCAGCTTATAACCATCCAGAAAATCCACTTCATCTTCACGCAGGTGCAACACGATCTCGGTGCCACGGTCATGTTTTTCAACGGTCTCCAGTGTAAATTCTCCCTCACCGCTTGATTCCCAGCGAACGCCATGCTCGTTCGTCAAACCCGCACGCCGTGTGGTCAAAGTTACTTTATCCGCGACAATAAATGCCGAATAAAAGCCGACACCAAATTGTCCGATCAGATTCGCGTCCTTAGCCTGATCTCCAGTCAGCGCATTAAAGAATTCTCGTGTACCCGATTTGGCGATCGTACCGATATTATCAATCACCTCTTGTCTCGACATGCCTATACCATTATCAGTAATCGTTAGTGTACGAGCCTCCCCATCAAAAGCCACACAGATTTTCAGATCAGGATCATCCCCGTACAAAGCCGCATCAGATAACCCCTCAAATCGCAGCTTATCAGCGGCATCAGACGCATTGGAAATCAGCTCACGCAAGAATATCTCCTTGTTGCTGTACAAGGAATGGATCATCAACTTCATCAACTGCTTAGCTTCCGTCTGAAAGCTCATGTGTTCGATATTTTCTGCAACCTGCATTTATTTCTCCTCTTTCTAAAATAGGTTGAAACGGTAATTCATTATGCTGGCTAGTCCTACCTTGTCAGATTACCCCAAAGCCACTTTCCGTCGGGGGGAAGCCTTAAATTACTGCCCTGAATCTGGAATCCGCTATATTCACTTCCGGCTATCAGAAGAGTTCACTACCGTAAGCCTTTGCACAATCATATCCATCGCCTGCTCGATCAATTGTGGCAGTTGTGCCTGCGCTGCCGGGCTAAAATTGGTAAGAACCTGCTCGCCCGCCTTTTTATCACTGCCTGGTTCACGCACACCAAAGCGCAGCCTTGGCACAGCATAGGTGCCCAATGCCGCCAGACAGGATTTCACGCCGCGATGCCCAGCATCGCCGCCCTCCTGTTTATATTTGACTTTGCCCAGCTCGATATCCATGTCATCGTAAATAATCATGCAATGCGACGGGAGGCAACCCGTACTGGCCAGAAACTGCTGCAGCCTGGGCCCCGTCAGGTTCATGTATGCATCAGGCTTGAACAGTTTCACCACTGCCTCATTAAGCCGGATCGAGCAGAACTGCCCTTCTTCCACATTTTGCCAAATGCCATCATAACGTGCGGCGAGCGCATCAATTACACGATAGCCAATATTATGTACGGTATCCTCATATTCCTTGCCGGGATTGCCCAGTCCAACAATAACCGGCGTGACCGTGGCAGCTTGATACGCAACTTCCCGAGAAATCGCCTCACACATCATTTCTGGAGGGATTACTTCCCGAACGGAATCATTTATCGGGTCGGCCTGATATAGTTGCGAGCAATGATTACAGAACCGGTCCAGCCCGCAGCGCTCCTGCCAGCATTGAATCGGCTGCTGCCGGTCAAACACCAGTCGTTCCAGATGATCGACCTTGTTCGATCCCTTGAGCAACACCAGATCGCCCGGCTGTAAAATACTCCGCAAGTAATCCGCAGCTTCGCGCATGGTGGCGAACCCCTGCAGCACCTGATCGTTCTCATCTTTTCTGGCACGCAACGCACGGTGCGCATGTTGACCGACAAAAATGACAATGTCGGCATATTCTGTTGCTTCTCTTGCACTTCTTCTATAGATCGAAGGGCTCTTTCCGTTAAAGTCGGAAACTGACCCGATCACCGCAATCTTGCGAATAGCAGCTGCTTCGCCTAGAAATTGAAATGACGCGCCCAGTGACCATAGCGGTGCCTTGAAATCCTCACGGATAAACGTCACGCCCTTCCCGCCATCAACAATCTGCATCCACCCGTCCTCTGGCCAGGCTTCTGCCAGCAACGGAATCGCTTTCTCCAGTGGAATACCAGCCGCGACGGCCACCCCCAACGCCGATAATACCGACAATGCAAGCTGGGTGCCGTGTAGTTGCGTGATGACGTTA
The DNA here is from genome assembly GCA_016703745.1 of Nitrosomonas sp. Lineage (NCBI taxonomy): Bacteria > Pseudomonadati > Pseudomonadota > Betaproteobacteria > Nitrosomonadales > Nitrosomonadaceae > Nitrosomonas > Nitrosomonas sp. Next base: position 737,720 of record JADJBK010000006.1, read on the forward strand.
TAGGTTTTGCCTTGATAGGCGATCGTTAATTTGAGCGGTTCCGGGTAACGGGAAGTGGCTTCGATCAAACGGATGGTCGCCCCTTCATCCCTACCCACCCAGATAATCCGTGCCCGACATTGCTCGCCAATGGCCTTGACGCGCGCATCATCGATGTTGAGCACTGCCGTGCCATCTGCTGGCAATGCTTTGATCAATTTCGCCTTCTCGGCGGCAATTCCGTCAATACTTTTTCCCTCGAAAGCTCGGAAGTGATCTTTTCCTATATTGGTCAAGATACCAATTCTGGGCGTGAGCAGACGCATTGGTAAATCCAACGCGCCAGCCTTGAACGCACCGATCTCCATAATACAGAATCGATGTCTTCTCTCTGTGGCAAGCAGGGTTTCCGCGATGATGATGGGCGTATTCATTGTTCCTTCCGTGCTGATCACCGGATAAAAGGCTGAAAGAATCAGATGGCTCAGATTTTTAGTAGTTGTCTTACCTGCGCTACCTGTAATACCGATAAACGTAGTTTGCGACAAGCGTATACGATGCAACCGTGCGGATGTAAAAGTGTATGCGAGACGGCCACGCCAGCGCAGAGTTTCGTAAATGTCTTTGATCCTTGATCGATATTGATGCAACATTATTTTCTCCAGATAACTAAATTTACAAAAATCTACGTAGCAAGTACTATCGGTTAAGAATGCTGCCATAAATTACTATCGCCAGATCAGAAGATATGGCCATTCATTGCTTTGGATTTCACTATTTTGAGGACTGCTATTTTGTTACAAAAAGTATTACAAACACTCGCCACAATCAATCAGGAAATCCAACGTTACCAGCGCTCACCTGTTCAAGTGTTACAAAACTGGTTCACCGCTTATGGGTGGGCACAATTCTCCGCATACGAAATCCGGCTCTACGGACTAGCCGATCCGCTTGACGGGTCAGACCGACTTCAACATTATGTCTCCAAGGAAATGGCTGACCGGTTTTACCGCAAGCATAATCCGGTTTCCGCCGTTGCTAACATCGAAGACAAACTTCGGTTTACCCAATTATGCCTTCACAATCACTTGGCGACGCCTGCTACTCATGGCCTTTTCCATGATGGCACTATCCAGAGAGTAGATGGCACACTTCTGCAGACCTCGGTGGATTGGGTTGCTTTTGTCAATGCACTAGCACCGGGCGAATACCTGCTCAAGCCCAATAATGGCATACTCGGGTTGGGATTGGCCACCTTGGAAAAGCATATGGACGGCAGCTTGATCTATCAGAATCAGAAACTTGGTGTTGATGATTTTTTCCGGACGTTAACTCAAATAGAAGCATCATTTGCATCTTACAAGAAAAATATAACGGTGGTCGATCAGGATTTCCAGGGCATATTACTGCAATCCCGGGTAAAAAATCATTCTGATATCATGCAGCTGACTGGTTTCAACATGTTGCAGACCATGCGCATCTGTACGCACGTCACAGCTGATAATCAGGTGGAAATACTGTTTGCCTTCATGAAGCTTGCCGGGTCGGAAGGACTCGCTGATGCCTTTAATCTCGGAAAGACTGGCAACATGCTGGCCGAGATTGATCCCACGAACGGAAGATTTCGCAAGATCCATGCGATGGATCAACAACAGGGATACCTCGTACAGGTGGATTATCATCCTGTTACGCTGGCAAATTTACTGGAGTTTACAGTGCCTTGCTGGCAAACTTGCAAGCAACTTGCCGAACAGGCTGCACTTGCTTTCCTGCCACTGCGAGCAGTTGGGTGGGATATTGCCATCACTGATCAAGGACCAATGGTGCTTGAAGGCAATGAAAACTGGGTACCTGTCGTGCCCTTTAACCTGCCCTACGAAAAATTGAAGCTTTATGGGTTGAAACGGTAATTCATTGGGTTGGCCAGGCAGTAACAGAGTCTGGTTTTACCGGAAGAAGCGTGCATATTTCATGCATGCTGCCTTCTTGCGGCATTAGGGGATCCCAGAAAACGTTGCCTTCAATCAGGAATACGCCATCATTCGTAACTGCCACATCCCATCCGATGGTTCTTAATGGCGCAAAGGCGCGTTGCGCTTCCAGCATCAGTGCTACACATTGCTCCCACATGGGTATTTTAAAAGTAGCACGACTGCCAGCAGCGTCTTCAACATAATCCAGCCGTACAACGCATTTTTTTACCGGATCATAGGTTGCCGTACTTGTTACAACCCCATTTTCATCAATGGCGCACTGTCGCCCTTGATTCATGCCCCAGTAAAAGTTATCAACAATATTGCCTTTTTTGGATAATTTTAATTTACGAATAATAAGAAGTGGTCGGTCACTTTCATCCAGACAGGTAATCAGGCGCAAACCCTGCAACGCAGTATTATTGGTAAAATTAACAATGGCTTGATGACTGTACAGTTTTTTTTGCAAAATATACTGGTCACTCTGTTTCATAAAAATATTGCCTAATGCTTCGTCCAGTGGAATATGAGGGGAGTCAGCCAGATGATGTTTTCCATCGATAAAATCCAGACAGGTCACGCCATCGCCATGAACACCATGAACGGGTTTAGCAATAATATCGAATGGATAATCCGCCAACCCTTGCAGCAAATATTCGCCGGAGTCAATTGAGGCGCCGTTTCCCCAGAAAGACTTTCCGTCAGGATCATATATGGCAACTAAATCCGGTACGGGCAGGTTTTTTTTAATGCAGTAGTGATGAAAGGCAATCTTGTCTTCCGTCAGGTAGCGATAAGGCTGCGGATTCAGTTTTTCCTGCAAGTGAAGAAAACGCTCCTTGCTGATCATTTCTGCTCTTTCCGCATCACTCCAGCGCGGATTGAGCAAGTCTTCCATGAAGATCTCAACAGGGGAATATTGTTTACGTACAGCCAGATCAAGGAAGCGCAAATAACTGGGAATCAGGGAGTAACCGTTAGCCCGAACAATTTCATTTATTTTTCTGGCAGAATCCAGCAGTTTACTGAGTTTCATAACCCCTCTTCACAAATTCAACGGATTTTTGAATAAAGATGCGGCAGCGGATCAGTAATCGACTGCCAGAATCCTTTAAACGCTCCCACCGAAATATATGGCCAGCCCGTGCGGGGCGACAGGCAATGTTTCCACAGCGAGCCTGCCAGACAATAGTATCCTTCACCCTCCCCTTTCCCCAGAACCGGCATCTTATTTTCCAGTGCATATTCGATACCTGCCTGCACAAAATTTAGCCCCTGCCACATCGAAGCAGAAATCGTATACCACGCCCTGGGATTACACTCGATGACATACAGCTTGCCATCGCGCGAGTCAATTCGCATATCAAAATGTGCCAAGCCTTCATATTGAAACGCCTTGACAAGACGTAACGCAATATCGTGCATTTCCAGATGCCGGGTAAATTCAAGCACCCCATCGCCCACCCAGGACTGAACCGTATTACACAGAATCGTATTATTCGCTGCCAAAATACTGATATCAATATCCTGACCAGGAATAAAAGCTTGAGCAATCAATGGAAATTGGGTATAGCGTGTATCTTTGGCAAGATACTGCTGAAGCATCTGAAAATCATTCACACGTACCACGCCATGGCTGGATTCTGCCTCCAGCGGCTTGATGATCAGTGGAAACCCAATTTTATCGAAAAAATGCTCATGGATCTGCGTGGCTGATTCCAGCAGAATGGTGGCTGGTATCGGCAAGTCATATTTCGTACAAACCTGCGCAAATGACCATTTGTTGTGCAACTCATCCAGGGTATCAAGGCCACTGCAAGGAAAACACGGGATTTCTGGATAGACTTTCCTGGTTGCAGCCAAAAAAGCGGCACTACCGATATCAGAAGGCACCACAATGTCGAAGGACTCTGCCGTAACAACATCCCGTAACCATTGCTGTGCTTCTGGTCTTGGAGCACCATGCAACCAGAATTGCACGGTTGTATGGTGCTCCGCATAACGTGAATACTTCAACATAACTGCACCAGAAGGACCCGCAGTCTGGACATTGGCGCGCATTCCGCGCAGGCAGTACAGAACCTTCAAGCCGAGCGGCCCGGATTCGCAAAGCAATAATACTTTCATATTGTTAATGAGTGGCAGTCAAATTGATAATTTTTTGGATCAGCGGGGTCAGGCATGGGAACGCAGCAGTTTTTTCACAACCGATTTTATCTTTAAAAAATCCAGGAGTTGCACAATCCTTTTTGACAAATTATCACATCCAGCATGCAACCTGACTTTGGCCGAATTCTTTAGCGTTTGCCGGAAATAATAGATATCTGCGCAATATTGTGAATGTGTGGAAAAGAATGCCTTATGCGCACCTTCACCCTCAGTGAAATCAAAAATTTTTACGTTTCCCGTAGTAAACAGACGCTGCAAGGCGAAATACTGCAGCAATGTTCCAGGTGACCACTGCTGATAGTCCGGATCGTGTCCGACATATTCATACAGTGCGACACCTTCTTGAATGGGGCAAAAAATATACGCTACCGGTTTTTCCTGATGAAAAAGGATATATCCATGGGCGTTATCCTCCTTTGCCAGCTCAATGATTTTATCCAGAAACGACTGTTCGGCCGGAAGTCCACAATCAAGCAGTCGTTCCTGGTAGGTTTTACGTGAGACTTCCAACCCCAGTTGATGAAATATCTGCATTTCATCTGGTTTTCTGTATTCCCGCCAGTCTATCTCGCCGCCAGAAAACTCTGTAAATTTCTTTATTTTACGCATGAGCGTATTTCGCGATTTAGCAGAAAACTTTTTCAGGTAAGCGTCAAATGTATCTTCCATCGAGACCCAGTATCGCTGATAGCTTGCTGGAACATACCGGATGGCTTGCGGAAGTACGCTAATTTTAGGCAGAGGGGCTTCCACAGGGTGGGAGCGAGTCACTATCACATCCAACGACTCATCAAACCATTCGGATAATTCTGATGGAATAACGGGGATAGATGGCAACCGGGTAAAATGAGTTTTTAGCACACGAGCAGTCAATTGCCAGCTCAGCAGCCTGATTTCTCCCAGCCTGACGGTAAAGTCGATAGTTTGCCTGGACCAAATTTCCATTAATTCAACCTGGCGAGTGCCTGCTCGACATAACGTCCAGCAGTATGGTGGGGGCGCGATCGCAATCTGTTAACCGAATCTGCTTGCGGTATGGCTGCCGGATTGAGTTCGGAAAACAGTGTTGTCCTGAATTTATCCTGATGCGCGGAAAGATATTCGCACAGCTTGCAAAAGCGGTCGATATTTTGTTTATCTGGCAGACAGAGCATGCCAGAATTATTTTTTTTGACCAGCTCGAAACTGTGTAGAACAATGACGAATGAAAACCATCCAGCCTGCCAGGCATCGAATAACGCAGTTTTCATCTCATTAAAAGAGCAGGCTGCTAATTGTGTGTACCGCCGATGTCCGGGGTAGTCCTGAAAAAAGGAAATGGGAATTTCCCACACGCCTTCAATTTTTTCTGGTTGCAACAAGGTTTGTTCCATATCTACCTGACAGTCATTTCCTAGAAAACAAGGGTTATAGCTGCTGTCAAACAGTAATCCATTTTTTGCGGCTGCGCGCAAGGTATCACGGTTTGCACCATAACTGCCCGCACGGAATGCGTGCACGTCTTGCACACCCGCCGCTTGCAGGCTGCGCACACCTTTGGCAATCAACGCGGTTTGTTCCTCCAGTGTGAACTGATGCATATATTGTTTGAAATGGGAGGGAATGGTCGGATCATGGATTTCACTCAGCCACTCGGTATGCATGTGTAGCTGCACTTCCTGCCCATTACGTTGAATAAGATTCACAATATTGGCAAGATGTTGGTCACCCGCACGATCTGCAAAAAGTGGCTCCAGAAAATAGGTCGCTTTTAATCCATGTTGATTCAGCTGCTCAATCTGATAAGGCAGGCCAAATTCACCCGTGGATGTTTTGCCATACAAGTAAGCGGCGATTTCGGCATCAAACTGCGTTTTATCCGCAGGTAGCGATCGTACCGGCCAGCCATCTGAGTATGGCCATATTTCAGTATCGACTGTTAAAAAAACATTTAGCATAGCTTTTGTCTCAACTGAGGGCTGCCAATGACACAAGAAAATAACAAATCAAACCAGAGCAAGTTGACGCTTTGAGATGAAGTCCGAAGCGTCAACATATATCAGATAAACCTTTTTTATTGATTTTCAATAGTATTCCTAGAAATTCTGTCTTAATGCATCTACTACCGGTATACGCGATACCTGTCGCGCAGGAAGCAATGCAGCCAAAATAGTCGCAACGCAACCAATACTGAATGCGATCAGCAGCACAACTGGCACGATCTGAATCCGGGCGGTATACCCCAGATCGGCGTTAGGTGGAGGTGGCATCGGGATACCAATTGCAGAAATCACCATGGCCAGCAGTATGCCAATTCCAATACCCAGTCCGCTGCCAATTAGCCCCAGCAGCAGATTTTCCTGCATGATCAGTAAAAATACCTGCCTGCTGTGATTGCCGAGCGCCATCATGGTACCAAACTCCCCAACGCGCTCGAAGATGCTCATGTTGACACTATTGGCAACACTCAGCAGTACCATGATCAGAATGATAATTTGCAATACTCCGAACTGGCCTTTATATAACTCTACCGTTTTTTCGTAAAAATCATTGAGCTCTACCCAGGTCTTAATTTCCAGCCCCATCGCATCGAGCTGGCTGGCCAGTTGCTTAGTTACCTGATCGGTATAGCTGGTATCCTGTAACAGGATAACGAGCGCGTTGACTCCTGACGTGCCAATTAATTCCTGTGCGGCAGGCAGCGGAATTTTGATTGCGCGCGCATCATAATCTTTGGAGAAGCTCTGAAACACACCAATCACTTCAAAATCGAGGCTATTTAATGCGCCATCCAGCGTGTTCGCCAGCAGCGTGATGTGATCACCAGGCGAGAGCTTAAGTACTTGTGCTACTCCATGACCCAGCAGAATACCAAAGTTATCACCATCCACCAATTGCCGACCAGCAGTAATGACGACCGAACTGCCAAGCTCGGCTTCCTGTGCCGGCTGCACTCCTTCGCCGATGATGGGCAGATCGCTGCGGCCATTATTGAGCAACCCTGAGAAATTCAAACGTACCATGCTGGTACTCATTTTTTCGGTACCAATCGATGTGGCAATCTGTTGCCTCAGCTGCGCGGAATCGTTGATCAGGTATTTCTCGGGTGAGCGCGTACCGGAAGCAAAATAGCCTTGCCGATAAACCTGGAGATGGCCACTTTGTGAGCGAATCAGCGCGTCACCCAGTTGGACATAAATGTCATTTACCCAGCCGCCTGCCAGAATGATTCCCGCCACACCGCTAACAATTGCGGCGAGCGTCATCATTGTTTGCATTCTCTGGCGGAAGATATTGCGCAATGCAAGTTTGAACATAGATTACTGAAAGTTTGGTGTGGAATCTTTAAAAAAAGATAGCATCATTTTTCCAACATTAGCGATTGTGTCGCAGTGCATCGACAATCTGCATATGTGATGCTTTCCATGCGGGGTAAACACTCGCCACAAGCGTAGTGAAAATGGCGAGCAGCAGCGCTTCCCCCGCCATCGGCAGCGTCATTAAAATCTCACCCGTATAGCCGCGCGCCATGCCGGGTGGCGGGGGCATGGGAATGCCGATGGATGAGATAATCTGTGCCAGAATCATTCCGACGAACAGTCCAATCAGCCCCCCGATTACGCCAATCAACGCGCCCTCGATCAGGAATTGGCGCAAAATATCGGCTTTTTTTATACCCAGCGCCATCGCAGTACCAATCTCGCCAGTGCGCTCCATTACGCTGCGGCTCATGGTGTTAGAAATAGAGAGCAAAATGATAAGCGCGATGATTATCTTGATACCCTGCACCTGTCTGGTAAACAGCACGATGGTTTTATTATAAAAATCCGCAAGCTCATACCAGGGTATGATTTCAAACTGATCCGCCGGTAGTATAGCTCTCAGTTTTGACAAAACAGTATCGGTCTGGTCGGTATTATTCAGCAGCACGATCCAGCGGTGCACACCCTGCGTGCGCAATAGCTCGCGCGCGGTATCGATCGGCAGACGCAGCGCATTATCATCATATGATTTAGTTACCGTCGTAAACAATCCACCCACCGTTGCCTCTACCGCGTTGATCCCTCCCGTAGCGGTGTTGACCAATAACACTATAGTGTTGCCCACTTTCACCCCCAGGTTGCGCGCCAACCCCTCACCGATGATAATCTGATTGGGTTTGTCAGCAGATAAATGCCCACCGGAAGATATCTGCAACGCATCACCAAAAAACTGCTGCTCGGCAGGATCCACCCCCTCACCGATAAAGGATAACGTTGCCTCCTCATGACTGATCAACCCACTGAAATTGAGCCGGGGAACAATCGCCTGAATTTGATTATCGTCAAAATCACGTGCAAAAAAATCCGATAGAGCATCGGGTAACAGATAAGCATAAGGATCCGCCTTGCCCGCATCAAAATAACCGGGCCGAACGATCTGTATGTGACCCAGTTGTGAGCGAATCGAGGTTTCGCGGAAATCAAGAAAAATCCACTGGATGAAACCGCTCGCGATAACCAGCGCAGTAATGCCGAACGCTACTGCACCTAGCGCCATGAAACTACGGTGTTTCTGGCGTATAAGATTGCGTAAGGCAAATTTCATATCAGTAATCATGAGCATTAAACTAGGCTATGTCATCGTTAATTGTTGGTCACTGCAAATAAACACTATTTATCATTTATAAACAAGTCGTTAGCCAAAAAACCAATAATTGATATTTTTCTTTAAATTCACTGGGTTACATGGCAACCACTAACTAACGATGACATAGCCTTAAACTAACATGGTTTTTATAAAATAAATTTTTATGCCTCTCAACTATTCTCAGTTTAATCTAAGTGTGACTCAAACAGGCATTGATGAGTCGGGAAGGTGATAGAAATTATACGGTTTATCAGATTGGATACCAATTTGTATGGGTAACGAGGTGTCGATGTTAGTCCAAAGTAGAATTAACCGTTCAAGAAGTACACAATCTGTTTAATCGTCTGACTTATGGCAAGCCTGCCTCATGGTGCGGGCCTGCGTTTAATGGAATGTGTATGCTTGCGGGTCAGGGATGTGGAATTTTCATGCCATGAAATCAACGCATAGCTTTGACCAGGCGTCGTCAGGAGAGCCTTTAATTATTTCAAAAACCGGGAAGTCAGTGGGAAATTCCACGACTTCCCAAAATCTCTTCGAGTGAGCCGAATGCCGGGGGCGGCCTGGTGGCGTTTGTATTCGCTGGCGTGAATCATATTGACCACCCGCTGCACAATATCCTGCGGGTAGTTCAAGGCAATAATTTCTTCAACTGAGTATCCCAGCTCGATGTAGGCTTCGATAATCGCATCCAGTGCTGCATAGGGCGGCAGACTGTCCTGGTCGGTCTGGTTGGGGCGCAGCTCTGCCGATGGCGGGCGTTGCAGAATGCGCTCTGGAATAACTGAAGAAATCTGGTTGCGGTAGTGGCACAGCGCGTAGACCAGGGTTTTACTGACATCTTGCAACACTGCCAATCCACCTGCCATATCACCATACAACGTACCGTAGCCAACTGCCGTCTCAGATTTGTTGCTGGTATTGAGCAGCAATAGACCACTCTGATTGGAGAGCGCCATCAACAGGGTGGCGCGGATACGGGCTTGGAGATTCTCTTCCGTAGTGGGATTGGGCATGGCTGGCAGGGCCTGCAATGGTGCCAGCAGGGTTTGACGGCATTGTGCAAAAAGAATATCAATTGGAATTTCCTGATGTGAAACACCAAGATTCTCTGCCATCATCTGAGCATCCTGCCGACTGATGTCAGTGGTATAGGGAGAGGGCAGCATCACCGTTCTAACCCGGTCGTATCCGAGCGCATCCGCTGCGATGGCCAGTACCAGCGCGGAATCGATACCGCCCGACAGGCCAATCAATACACCCGAAAACTTATTTTTACCAATAAAATCGCGCACCCCCAAACATAATGCGGCATAAATACTGGCTATCTTGCCTGGCAGCTCAATTTCTGTGCCATGAAGTGGATGATCATGGCTCAATTCGATGATGCCAAGTGTTTCCTGAAACGGGGCAAACTGATGGGTGAGTTCACCACAGCCATCGACAGCAAATGATGCGCCATCAAATACCAGCTCGTCCTGCCCACCAATCAGATTGACGTGAATAGCGGGTAGAACAGTACGCATGGAAGCAGCTTTTGCTATGCGTAGTCGCTCACCGTGTTGCTCAATGCCATAAGGGGAAGCATGCATTGCGAGTAACACTTGTGCCCCTTGTTGTTGCAGTCTTTGCAGGTGAGACAACTGGCAGGCCTCTTCACCGATTGTTAATCCGTAAATCAGCCCATCGTGCTCAAAAGTACAAGGATGATCCCCTGCTGTGAAATAGCGCTGTTCGTTGAATACATTGTCTGCGGACAGGTGATTTTTATGGTACCGGGCAATAATCTTGCCACAGCGGATAACTGATGCGGCATTGAACAGTTTGTCATTTTCGACTGCTGGGTGACCAACCACCAGGGTGATATGGTGAAGTTTTGCGGCAAGGGTCAGTAATGCCTGCTCACAAGCTGAAATAAAGTCTTTGTGCAGCAACCAGTCCTGAACCGGGTAACCCGTCAACGCCATTTCCGGAGTGATGAATAAACTGGCCTGTGCCTGCAGACAGACATCAAGAATTTTATCGACGTTTCCCTGCAGGTCACCAACAATAGGATTGATCTGCGCCAGAGCGATTTTTATGGTAGTCATGAATGACTGAGGTGCGGCGGGCTGGATTGATAATGCCAGCCGTCCATTCCCGGTCTTGTCAAAAAGGCAACACTGCGTCGGGTTTGATCTGCAGGATACATTGGCGAAAATCCTGCTGAATACGCTTAAGTGCGGCCTCGTCTTTTGCCTCGAAACGCAATACTGCAACGGGCGTGGTATTAGAAGCGCGAATCAGACCAAAACCATCCCGGTATTCCACGCGCAGCCCATCGATGGTGATCACTCGGTCGGCATGAGGAAAACGCGCCTCGCGCTGTAGCTGCGCAATCAAAGTATGATTCTCTCCTTCTGCAAGCTTGATTTGCAGTTCCGGAGTATTGAGAGAGTCGGGCAACGCATTGAGAGTTGCGCCAATATCCTGTTCCTTGCTCAACAATTCCAGCAGACGCGCACCGGCATAAAGTCCGTCATCAAATCCATACCAGCGTTCCTTGAAAAAAATATGCCCACTCATCTCGCCTGCCAGCAAAGCCCCTGTTTCTTTCAACTTGGCTTTGATAAAGGAATGACCGGTTTTCCACATCACTGGATTACCGCCATGCTGTTCAATCCACGGTGCCAGATTACGCGTACATTTGACATCAAAGATGATTTGTCCACCCGGATTGCGCGATAGCACATCGGCAGCAAAAAGCATCAGCTGGCGATCGGCATAAATAATGCGGCCATCCTTGGTCACCACACCAAGCCGGTCGCCATCACCATCGAAAGCAAAACCGATGTCAGCATCGGTGGTTTCAAGCGCATGAATGACGTCCTGAAGATTCTCCGGCACGGAAGGATCCGGATGATGATTCGGAAAAGTGCCATCCACTTCGCAAAACAGTTCTGTTACTTCACAGCCCAACCGGCGATAAAGCTCAGGCGCAAATGCACCTGCCACACCATTGCCACAATCGACCACCAATTTGATCGGACGTGTCAGCTTGATATCGCTTGTGATGCGTTGCAGATAGCGCTCGCCAATCTCCAGCTCGCGATATCCCCCTGACCCATGGGTGAAGTCCTGCTGCTCAATCCGGTGACGCAACGCCTGAATGGCTTCTGCTGCAAGGGTTTCCCCACCCAATACCATCTTTAATCCATTGTATTCCGGGGGATTGTGACTACCTGTTACCATCACACCAGAGTAGTCGCATAATTCATGCGCCGCGAAGTACAGCATAGGGGTGGCGACGATACCCACATCAATGACATCAATGCCGCTTTTACGTATGCCATCAGTTAACGCTTGCGTCAGGACTGCTCCAGACAAACGCCCATCACGGCCAATCGCTATGCTGCTAAGTTTGCGGGCACGAGCCTCAGAGCCGATTGCATGGCCAATCAGCTCGACTACTGCCGGTGTCAATGCGGTTGCAACGATGCCGCGTATATCATAAGCCTTGAATATTTCATGCGGGATGCGGTTCATGAGGCGTACCTTTAATTAAATTGAAGTCAGGATAAAGCCTCAATGATGACCATGAGGCATGTCACCTTTGAACGTATACCGCGTTCCGCAATACGGACACATGGCTTGGCCATTTGTATCGAGTGTCAGAAACACGCGCGGGTGCCAGCTGGCTGGATCCATGTGTGGATTGGGGCAATGTAGCGGCAAATCGTCCGCCGTGATATCAACATCCTGTGAGTAAACTTTGGGATTAGTGGTAGTCATGGGTAATTCCAATTGATTTAGTTAAACATAGTGCAGCCAGTCAGTATGATCATTTGACCTGCCATTGACACAATCAAAAAATAGAGTTTGCAGCCGCTCGGTAATCGGCCCACGCGTACCGCTACCAATCGAGCGGCAATCGAGTTCGCGGATGGGAGTAATTTCGGCCGCCGTGCCGGTAAAGAAAGCTTCATCCGCACAGTAAATCTCATCACGGGTCAGCCGTTTTTCAACAACCTGAATTCCTATTTCCTGCGCCAGCTGCATAACCGATGCACGGGTGATGCCTTCCAGACAAGCTGTTAAATCAGGCGTATAAAGCTTGCCCTGCTTAACAATAAAAATATTTTCTCCGGAACCTTCCGCGACATAGCCGTCGACATCCAGCAGCAACGCTTCTTGATAACCGTCCTGCGCAACTTCCTGGTGCGCCAGAATCGAGTTGGTATAAGTGGCAACCGATTTGGCGCGACACATGTTGATGTTGACGTGATGCCGCGTAAATGAGGAAGTTTTGACGCGAATACCCTTTTCCAGCGCATCTGCACCGAGATAGGTGCCCCATGGCCAGGCCGCTACCGCTACATGTACAGATAGATTTTTGGCGGACAACCCCATCGCCTCCGAACCATAAAAAACGATTGGGCGGATATAACCCGAAGTAAACTTGTTTTCGCGAACGACAGCTCGCTGGGCATCGTTGAGCGTTGCCTGGTCGAAGGGAATGTGCATTCTGAAAATATGAGCAGAATTAAACAGGCGCTGCGTATGCTCAGTCAAACGAAAAATAGTGGGACCCCTGGCAGTTTCGTAAGCACGTAATCCCTCGAAAACTCCCATTCCATAGTGCAGCGTATGGGTCAGTACATGTGTAGTCGCATTACGCCACGGAACGAGTTCACCGTCGTACCAGATAACCCCATCACGATCCGCCATTGACATTCCAACACTCCTTTTGAGAATCAATAAGTTAAGTAAATACCAGCATTCCAGTCATTCCCCAGGCTTGTAAAACCAGGCGCCTGTATTGGTAGCATTGGCAGCTTTGATTGTATTCTAGCGTTTTTTTACGCTGGTGTCGGCGCAAGCACACTCAGCTATCACTGAAGTCTGCCTGAAAATGTGATAATTTCGGTTTTCCCTAAAAGTTATGTTCACTAAACCTTATTGCGACCTGTTCCGATGCAAGCAAAACATTATGACGTATTGATTATCGGTAGCGGGTTAGCTGGCCTGACAATTGCTCTCAGTCTGGCAAAATTTCTCAGGGTTGCTTTGGTAACCAAAAAGAAACTGAATGACAGTGCCAGTGCCTGGGCGCAGGGTGGCATTGCAGCTGTGCTGTCCATCGAGGACTCACCCGATACACATATTCGCGATACCCTGATAGCTGGCGCCGGTTTATGCGATGAAGCCATGACACGTTATATCGTCGAGAATGGCCCGGCTGCGGTCAATTGGCTGATAGATCATGGTGTAAATTTTACCCGTGACGATCAACACGAAACGGGCTTTCATCTGACCCGTGAAGGCGGGCATAGCGTGCGTCGCATTATTCACTCCGATGATGCAACCGGCAAGGTAATTCAACTGACCCTTGGTGAACAGGTATTACAGCATCCCAATATCGATGTGCTGGAACAGCACATCGCGGTTGATCTGATTACCAATCAAAAATTATCTCAACGCCAGCCTGCAGAAGGAAATCGCTGCCTTGGTGCATATATACTGGACAAGGAATCGAATAAGGTTCGCACGATCGGGGCACAAAACACAATTCTCGCAACCGGTGGAACAGGCAAGGTATACCTATATACAACCAATCCTGACGTGGCGACTGGAGATGGGATTGCCATGGGCTGGCGAGCCGGCTGCCGGGTAGTCAATATGGAATTTATTCAATTCCACCCTACTTGCCTGTTCCATCCTCATGCCAAATCTTTTCTGATCAGTGAGGCGGTCAGAGGAGAAGGTGGTTTGCTGAAACTACCCAATGGAGAGCGTTTCATGCCACAGCATGATGCACGTGCCGAGCTTGCGCCACGCGATATCGTCGCACGCGCCATCGATTTTGAAATGAAAAAACGTGGTCTGGACTGTGTTTTTCTGGATATATCCCACAAACCGGCTGATTTCTTGAAGCAACACTTTCCAACTATTTATAAATTCTGTCTGAATCTGGGTATCGATATAACCCGTGAACCTATTCCTGTGGTGCCGGCAGCGCATTATACCTGCGGTGGCGTGATGACAGATCAGCGTGGCCGCACTGATATTGACCATCTCTATGCTGTCGGTGAAACGGCCTATACCGGTCTTCATGGCGCCAATCGCCTGGCAAGCAACTCCCTGCTGGAATGCCTGGTTATCGGCATGTCAGCTGCCAGCGACATCATGGAACAGCCGCCATCTGCAAACCCGGTATTGCCGAACTGGGACGAAAGTCGCGTAACCGATGCCGATGAGGAAATCGTGATATCGCATAACTGGGATGAACTACGCCGCTTCATGTGGAGTTACGTCGGAATTGTGCGTACCAATAAACGCCTGCAGCGTGCACAGCATCGTATCGACCTGTTGCGCGAAGAGATCAGCGAATACTATGCCAATTTTCGGGTAAGCAGTGATCTGCTGGAACTGCGCAATCTGGTTTGTACTGCTGATTTGATTGTTCGAAGCGCGATGTTGCGCCACGAAAGCCGTGGGCTACACTATAGCCGGGATTTTCCTGATACCCTGCCGCAGGAAAGAGATACGATACTGGCTCGCACTCAAACTAAACCCAAAAGCAGCTAGGCTGAATCAAAAGTGGCGCCAACCGATTTAGGATTAAAAGTGCTTGAGGATAAACTTGATCAACTACTGAAGTTACAACAAGCCCTTCGTGAGGAAAACACCAGATTGCGCGATCTACTGGCAAGCGAACAGGCGACCAATCTCCGTTTGAAGAACCACATTGATCTAGCCGCCGAACGACTACAAAAATTATTGGATAACCTTCCCGGGAATTAAAAAATGAGTGATGAAACTACAATAGATATTAATGTGATGGGACAGCAATTCCGGATTCACTGTGCTGAAGACGAACGTGATGGATTGCTGCTGGCAGTTGATTTTCTCAATAAAAAAATGCAGGAAATCAAAAGTAACGGCAAAATTGTCGGCACGGAACGAATTGCGATCGCAGCAGCGCTGAATATTACACATGAGCTCCTGAATATGCATGCCGGCAAAGGTTTTGACATCAAGGAATTTAGGCGTAGAATCGGTCTCATCGAATCCAAGCTGGACGATGCGTTACTAGAGGAAGGCCATCGGCTTTGAGGTTTTCTGTTAGCGATCGGCCATCAATCGATTATCCCTGCGGTGTTGGTTAAGGTCTGTATTCTTTGAACCAATTCTTGTACCGGGTTGCTGACCAGATGGCTGCTGTTGTGAGCATCTTGCATTAGTAAGATGCACCTGATGCGACCGGTTGGCGACCATCTTGAACCATCAGGTTCAAGATATCAGCCTGACGGCATTCGCGGGGACCCTACTTCTTTTAAGTACGTCAATTCATGTTGGTAATGCGATACTGGCTAATGAAATCCGAACCATCGGAGATGAGTATTGACAGTCTGGCTTCCTTACCGGGACAAACCGTCGCCTGGGATGGCGTGCGCAACTACCAGGCGCGCAACTTCATGCGCAATCAGATGCAAATTGGCGATTTGGCATTTTTTTACCATTCCAGCTGTCCGCAGCCTGGAATAGCGGGCATTGTGCAGATATCGAGGTTAGCTTATCCCGATACAACACAGTTCGACCCCAAAAGCAAGTATTTTGATCCCAAATCATCGAAGGAAAACCCTCGCTGGTTCAATGTTGAAGTAACACTTTTAGAAAAAACCCGTCTACTTCCCCTCCAGGAATTGCGAATCTATCCTGAACTGGATCGTATGCGTGCCCTGCAAAAAGGTAATCGATTATCCATTACCCCGGTTGACCCCAGTGAGTGGAAATTTATTGCAACAAAATTGTAAGTACTATCCGCATCAAATGATTTTTTATAACGCCGCAAAATAAAGCAAGAAATCATGGAGGCCTGGTGGATTTTTTTGCTGACCGGTGCAGTTGTCGGCTTTCTTGCCGGACTACTCGGAGTCGGTGGTGGTTTACTGATGGTGCCCCTATTAATGACCGTATTTGTCAGTAAAGAATTTGCTGCAGACCAGGTAATGCATCTGGCACTGGGTACCACCACCGCTATCATTACTTTGACATCTCTATCGAGTCTGCGCGCTCATCACGTACGTGGCGCCGTAAACTGGTCTATTGTCCGTCATCTTACACCGGGTATTTTTCTTGGTGCACTGGTCGGCACAACACTCGCTGGCCAACTTTCCAGCCAGACACTCGGAATTATTTTTGTCATATTTATTTATTGTGCAGCAACACAAATGTGGCTTAATCTACATACCAGAGCTGATTTTTCACTTCCCGGCAGTTTGGGTATGCTGATAGCAGGCAGTATGATTGGGGCAATATCGAGTCTGGTAGCAATCGGCGGGGGGGTATTGACCGTGCCCTTTCTTACCGCCTGCCAGATCAGATTACATCAGGCGATAGGAACAGCCGCTGCTGTTGGTTTTCCAATCGCGTTGGCAAGTGCCGTTGGTTATGCTGCAAATGGATTATTGCAATCACAACCTCTACCAGAGTATGCAGTAGGCTATATTTATTTACCTGCGTTTGTGATGGTTGCCCTGACCGGGATGTTGACTGCACCGCTTGGCGCCAGAGCGGCACATGCCATGCCAACAAACAGACTGAAAAATATTTTTGTAGGATTACTTTATTTGCTGGGAACAAAATTACTGCTGGAATTCTGGCGCTAACCCCACCCATTATTTACTGAGAGATTTAGAAAATCATGTCAAACGAGTCAGCCGATAGAAATTTGCTGGGTATCGCAGAATATGCAGAACGGCGGTTGCTGCATATGGAGCTCAACGCTGATATTTATGAACTGGTTAACATCCCGCTACAGCTTTCACATTTGGTGTTGCTATCCGACCGGCAATGGGTCAATCGCGAACGCGATCTCATTATTGAGCTCTGTGAGCAATTTAACGTCAGCGTTTCTAACGACAACTTTGATCAGATCAGTATCGATCTGGGAGATTTACGCATGCGCTGGGAGCGCCACACCGAGTATTCAACCTACACTTTTTACTATGCTGGCCTGTTTGATGTCCCTTTTACTACACCCGCCATTTCATCTATCCCTCAAGACTGGCTGACACGCTTGCCGGGAGAAATACTGGTTGCTACTCATATCGCACTGGATGACCGCAGGCGCCCAAGCCGTAGCCTGAGCGAATTGGCTGCGCTGTTTTCATCCAATATGGTAATCGGCTCGAAGGTTTCTGCTGGCAGTGCGAGCGTTTGGAGTGATAACCAAATTCACCCAGACGGCTTCACTCGTATTCTGATTCATGATGATAATCTGCGTAGTCGCCAGGTTGGTAGACTGGTACAGCGTCTGCTAGAGATCGAGACTTACCGGATGCTGGCTATCCTGCCGCTGACTATGACGCGTAATCTTATCTCCCATTTGGAACAATACGGAGATCAGCTCGCCAATTTGATTGCGTCCAATAACGCACTCATTAATATGGAGGATGAGCAGAAATTATTGGTCGAATTAACCAATCTTGCGTCAGAAATAGAAAAAATATCCGCTCAATCCAGTCACCGCTTCAGTGCCTCACAAACCTATCATGCGATCATGCAGCAACGTATCACTGAGTTGCGCGAAGAGCGAATTGAAGGGCTGCAGATGCTTTATGAATACCGCAAGCAGCGCGTTACCTCTGCCATGGGAACATTTGATCTGGTGCGATCTAAACTCGAAATACTGTCTCTTCGCGTCGAACGAGCCACCTCCATGCTTCGCACACGGGTGGATATCTCGATGGAATCCCAGATTCGAGATCTCCTCAAATCGATGGATAATCGAGCGCATTTACAACTGCGTCTACAGCAGACTGTGGAAGGATTGTCCGTCGTTGTACTAAGCTATTATCTGCTCGGCATTACCGGCTATGGTCTCAAAGCGCTCAAAGCTACCGGTATTGCAGTCAATGTTGAATTAGCAACAGGTTTAGCGATCCCCGTAATTATTTCCTTGGTATTTTTTGTTATCCATAAATTCCGCAAGATGGTGGTCTAGAAGACCGTCCGCCCGACTATAAAAGCCCTAATCGATATCAAGCGGAAGCTGCGAGAATGATGAGAATTACTTAACTGATGTGCCCGGATTTGTTTGATCAGGATAAAAATACTTGCTCAAGCAACACGAGACTCTTGTCGTAATTATCAAAATGATTTCATAATATACAGGGAGCGCAGGAAGCATTTGTTGCGGAATTATTGATCGAATCCAGTAATCCAAGCTTGAGATTGGCAATAAAAAGTTTAGTCGTTGGTTGAACGTGTAATTTTTGGGAAGTATTCTTAGCACTTACTGTCAACAGGCTGCGCAAGCGTAGCCAGTATAAAGTCCGGGTATCTTGAAGATCGATTTAATTGGATTAACATACACAGAATATTTCTTATAGAATGGAAAATGAGAGGGTTATGGCGATACGTAACGGGAAACCTGATGGCGGGGTGCTTGAGAAAGGTAAAATAAAGTTAATTTCCCCTCCCCTGTATAAGGTGATATTAATAAATGACGATTTCACCCCCATGGATTTTGTGGTTGCCATACTTAAGAATTTTTTTTCGATGAGTGAAGAAAGGGCAACACAGGTGATGCTTAAAATTCACCATGAGGGTTCAAGTGTATGCGGTGTCTATCCCAATGATATTGCGGCAACTAAGGTGCAGCAAATAAATGAATTTTCGCGGCAGCATCAGCATCCGCTAATGTGTGTGATGGATAAGGAATGATATGATTGCGCAAGAACTGGAAGTTAGTTTGCATATGGCTTTTGTTGAGTCCAGGCAAAAGCGTCACGAATTCATCACTGTTGAACACTTATTACTGGCTTTACTTGATAACCCCAGTGCTGCAGAAGTTTTAACAGGCTGTACAGTGGATATTGAAGCATTACGTACATTGCTCCAAGAGCACATTTCCCGTCACACTCCTGTAGTCGACGGTTCTGGAGAAGTTGACACACAACCCACCTTAGGATTTCAGCGAGTCATTCAGCGGGCTATCCTGCATGTTCAGTCATCCGGAAAAAAAGAAGTTACCGGTGCAAATGTATTAGTCGCAATTTTTGGAGAAAAGGATTCACACGCAGCCTATTTTTTACAACAGAAAGGCGTAACGCGGTTGGATATCGTCAACTTTCTTTCTCACGGTGTTCATGAAGCTGCAGCAAACAGCACCCACGAAAAAAATGATGATGGTGCCGATAATGAACCGCATAATTCTAACAACCTGCTTGAAAATTATACAGTTAATCTAAATAACCTGGCTATTACCAATCGAATTGACCCATTGATTGGACGAGAAAAAGAAGTTGAAAGAGTTATTCAAACATTGTGCCGTAGACGCAAAAATAATCCCCTGCTCGTGGGAGAAGCAGGCGTTGGAAAAACCGCTATCGCGGAAGGGTTGGCCAGAAGAATTACAGAAGGTCAGGTGCCTGCAGTATTGCAGCATCATCAGGTATACGCGCTCGATATAGGTGCATTACTGGCAGGAACAAAATACCGTGGAGATTTTGAGCAACGGTTGAAGGCCGTACTTAAACAGCTCACTGACAATCCCAAAGCTATATTATTCGTTGACGAGATCCATACCCTCATCGGTGCCGGCTCAGCATCGGGTGGTACGCTTGACGCCTCCAATCTACTTAAACCGGCATTAAGCTCCGGTGCTTTAAAGTGTATTGGCGCCACAACCTATAATGAGTACCGAGGTATCTTTGAAAAAGATCATGCTTTGTCCAGACGTTTTCAAAAAATTGATATTTCCGAACCCGAAATTCATGAAACTGTCGCGATTCTACGCGGATTAAAATCCCGCTACGAAAAACACCATAACGTTAAATACACCGAAGCTGCCTTGGTCGCGGCCGTCGAGCTGTCTTCACGCTTTATGAATGATCGGCACCTGCCTGATAAAGCAATTGATGTTATTGATGAGGCTGGCGCAGCACAACGAGTTTTGCCAAAATCCAAACAACGTAAAGTAATCGGCAAACACGAAATAGAGCTTGTTATTGCGAAACTGGCGAGAATTCCTCCTCAAAGTGTTTCCAATGATGATTGCAACAAACTAAAAACACTTGATCGCGACCTGAAATCCATCGTTTTCGGCCAGGACAAGGCCATTGATGCGCTTGCTGCCGCCATCAAAATGGCGCGTAGCGGTCTGGGAAATATCCACAAACCAATTGGTTCTTTTCTTTTTTCTGGACCAACCGGTGTTGGAAAAACTGAGGTGGCTCGACAACTGGCTTATATTCTTGGTATTCCCTTGCACCGTTTTGATATGTCTGAGTATATGGAGCGCCATGCCGTTTCGCGATTGATTGGCGCTCCGCCTGGATATGTCGGTTTCGATCAAGGCGGGTTGCTCACTGACAAGATTATTAAACAACCTTATGCTGTGCTGCTACTAGACGAAATTGAGAAAGCTCATCCTGATATATTCAATATACTGCTCCAGATAATGGATTACGGCACACTTACCGACAATAGTGGGCACAAAGCAGATTTTCGTAATGTCATCATTATCATGACTACCAATGCTGGCGCGGATGTATTAACCAAAACCTCTATTGGGTTCGCCAAGGGCACTAAAGCTGGCAATGAACTTGCCGAGATCAAACGTTTGTTTACCCCCGAATTTCGTAACCGGCTTGATGATATTATTTCCTTTGCGCCGTTGGATGAGACCATTATTCTACGGGTAGTCGATAAATTCCTGATTGAGCTGGAAACCCAGTTACAGGAAAAGAAAGTGGACGCAACTTTTACCGAGAATTTACGTAATTACTTGGCAATTCATGGGTTTGACCCCCTTATGGGCGCCCGCCCTATGGCTCGACTCATCCAGGATATTATCCGTCGCGCACTCGCGGATGAATTATTGTTTGGCCAGCTATCCAATGGCGGGAAAGTGATGGTTGATATCGATGAAATACAAGGTAAGGCAGTACTTAATTTCGCAGAAATAGAAAAAATAGCTTGACCAAGTTGCATTAAGTACTTGCAATATTCAGACTGATTAGCCTTTCACATGCCTACTTTCCGACAAGAATTCATCGAATTTGCCGTTCGCGAACATGCACTTTGTTTTGGACAGTTCAGAACCAAAGCTGGTCGGCTATCGCCCTATTTCTTTAATGCCGGATTATTTAACAATGGCTACTCGCTGCAACTACTTGGCCAGTACTATACGAGCGCGATTCTTGAAAGTAACATTCCATTTGATGCCTTATTCGGACCGGCCTACAAAGGAATTCCTCTAGTCAGCACTATTGCGATTGCACTGGCCCAATCAGGGCATAATCATTCATTCAGTTTCAATCGTAAAGAAGCCAAAGATCATGGAGAAGGCGGCAGTATCGTAGGTGCACCCCTGGCTGGCCGTATCCTGATCGTGGATGATGTAATCTCCGCTGGAATCTCGGTTAAGCAGTCAATCGACATTATCAACGCCGCCGGTGCAACTCCCTGCGGTATTGTAATCGCGCTTGATCGCATGGAACGTGGTGAAAGTTCATTATCCGCAATTCAGGAAATCGAGCATGATTTTGGTATCCCTGTTATCAGTTTAAGTAATCTGGATAACGTTACTGCTTATTTAAGCACCCAGCCGGATCTTGCACAATATCTAGCTGATATTAAAACCTACCGAGAACGCTACGGTATTAATCAAACCGATCAAGTATTCACTGCTGACTCTGATAAATAGCCGAGCTGCGTCCACTGCCAAATGACAGGAGCGCCACGTTGGGATATTTTCTGTAGAGTTATCGATAACTATGGTGATATTGGTGTGTGCTGGCGCTTATCCCGCCAGTTAGCTGCAGAACATGGTATTTCAATACGTCTTTGGGTAGATGAGATCAGCAGTCTGCATCGTATCTGCCCGGATATTAATCCTGATTTCTCTATTCAGCATTGGCAAGGGGTGGAAGTACGGCGCTGGATTGAACCCTTTCCCGCCATCACGCCAGCAGAAGTTGTAATTGAAGCATTTGGGTGCACGTTACCAGCAAATTATGTTGCAGCAATAGCACAACAGCTATCTTTAGCAAAAGTGCGAAACTCACTTGTCTGGATCAACCTGGAATATCTATCCGCTGAATCATGGATCGAAAGCTATCACGGCTTACCTTCACCTCATCCAAATTTGCCATTAATCAAATATTTTTTCTTCCCTGGATTCACGGAAGTCACTGGTGGCTTGATACGCGAACATGATCTGCTCAGACAGCGAGTTACGCAACAGCAAAATTTTACAGATTTCTGGCAAAAAATTAAATTGCCCGTTCCCGATCCAGCAGAAACCACGATTTCATTATTTTGTTATGACAACCCTCAAATAAATAATCTGCTCGACGCATGGGCGGCTTCTTCCAGCACCGTGCGCTGTTTGTTGCCTGAAAGCAAAGTCTTGCCAAATATCGCACAGTGGGCAACACGAGAAAAACTCGTTCCGGGTGATTTCGTACAACGCGGCAGTTTATTACTTCACATTCTCCCCTTCCTGCCACAGGAGGATTACGACCATTTGCTTTGGGCGTGTGACTGCAATTTTGTTCGTGGTGAGGACTCTTTTGTACGTGCGCAATGGGCAGCCAAACCTCTCATTTGGCAAATCTATCCGCAACAGGATAATGCTCATCAGGTTAAGCTGGATGCTTTCCTTGACCGCTATTGTCAGAAATTAACGAAAACTGCTGCGGCTAGCCTGCGTACTTTTCATCTTGGCTGGAACCAAGGTGGACATCTTGACTGGGAGACATTTTGGCAAAATCAAACCACATTACAAATCCATGCCACAACCTGGGTGCAACAGCTAACACTAATCGGTGATCTTGCATCCAATCTGGTGAACTTTAGCAAGAAACCTGCACTTTAATAAATGTTAACTGGCTTCTTGAAACCTCCAGGTTTAAAGTCTCCAAGCCAGCATCAAACCGCAGTTCTACAACGTAATTTCTGGATTTACAGGGGCTTTCCAAGTAAAATGCGATCTATTTACGCCCACACCAAAAAATCAGGGATATCAAATGAAAACAGCACAGGAACTCCGTACAGGTAACGTATTTATGCTTGGCAAAGACCCGATGGTTGTCTTAAAAACAGAATTCAGTAAATCCGGACGTAACGCTTCCGTCGTAAAAATGAAATTCAAAAACCTGTTGACCGACTCCCCTAGTGAAGCGGTATATAAGGCAGATGACAAATTTGATGTAGTCGTACTGGAAAAGAAAGAAGTCAGCTATTCCTATTTCGCTGATCCCATGTATGTATTCATGGATAATGAATATAACCAGTATGAGATTGAAGCGGAAACGATGGGTGAGGAAGCACTTAATTTTCTGGAAAATGGCATGATCTGTGAGGTGGTGTTCTACAATGACAAACCCATTTCGGTGGAGTTACCTGGCATGGTTATACGCGAAATAACCTATACGGAGCCTGCTGTTAAAGGTGATACCTCCGGCAAGGTAATGAAACCTGCCAAGATTGCCAGTGGTTTTGAATTACCGGTACCATTATTCTGCGAAATCGGTGATAAAATCGAAATTGATACTCGCACACTCGAATATCGCAGTCGCGCCAAATAATCACCTCATTTCAGCAGCACTTTCACTCATATTGCAGGCGGAAGTGCTGCTGGTCTGGCTACGTATCCCAAGTACTACCAAGCGAACGAGACCCGTTTAGTCTTCTTCCTCCGAATATAGTAATCGGAATACCAGCGCAGCCGCAATCCCACCAGCGAAATCAGCGCTCAGATGAATCCAGATATCTGCCCAATTCAGCAAACCCATCAACGCCGCTCCTACCGCAACCGCTGGATTGAATGCACCACCTGAAATCCCCCCGACTGAAAACGCTCCAACCATAACAATAAAGCCAATTGCCAGGCCATAATACGAATTTCCACTCGTGCTTTTTACCGTGGCCACATTAAGTACGACATACACCAACGCAAACGTAAACAAAAATTCGGCAATCAACGCATTCGTTACATGAAGCGTACCGGCATTTCCCGAGCCCACCATCAAAATGGAGAGATATGCAGCGGCAGCCGCTCCAGCCATTTGCGCGAGGATATATACAATGACATCAACGACTGAGCATTTACCCCGAATCAACACACCGATTGTTACTGCCGGATTATAGTGTGCACCGGAAATATGTCCACCCGCATAAACCAGCACCATCAGCACGGAGCCAATGGCAAGCGGCGCAATTACCCCTGCGTTACCTGGTATAACAGTCAACCCAACAGTCAACACCAAAAAAAAGGTACCAATAAACTCCGATAAAAATTTACGCATGATGAATTTCTCCTCAGGATTTTTTTAAGGCATCTTATTGCAGGAAGAATAAAACCGCAGCAGTTCTCAGTATAGAAGATTACTGCCAAAGCATTCTAATACAATAACATATATGAAACTAGAATTTTCTGGCCTGAATATAAATCAGTCATCTCTGACAGAAACGGATCTGATTATGTTCTGAAGAGGTCGCTCACCCGTCATTCGCTCAGTCCGATCCCCATCCTTTACAGATGATGGCCGATAGACCGATAAATCAGCTGAGATTACTCAACATGGGCAGGTCATGCTGGGTTTATCCCTGCCCATGTTATTGATTGCTATCCGTCACAGGGTAGCGGTAACTCCAGAAAAATTAAGTAAATCCGCCATGTTAAACGTATCGATAGTTATACCGGGCAGCGTAGGCGTCCAGTGACGATCCTGTTTTAAGTAGGACATGCCATCGCCTTCGAGCAGACCGATCAATACTTCTGCGACGATACGTCCTCCTACCGGCCCGAGACGCTCGCCATTCTCCTTAGCCTCCGCCTCTCGCAGGACATAAAACCACAGTGGTGTGCGAAGATGCAATTTCAGATCTTTAAGATCCAGCAGGTCGGTAACATCGAGCAAGGGTACTCCCATCGCTCTGGCAACATCTTGGCCGGAAGGCAGGCTGAAAGTCAGACCGCGCAGCAGATTACGCTGTGCAAGAGACTGAATATCTCCAGGCGGAAATCCTGGCAGCATAAACAGCACCGTCGAGAGTTTAGTATCAATCTTTTTGTTTGGGCGCGCTTGACCATCACCAAAATCAAAAAAAGTCTGCCAATCGATGAAGCGCCCCGGCGCACGTTTACCGCCACGTAGATCATCGGGATCGGAACTATCTGCTAAATTGGCATTAAAAATCAGTTTGAATACTTGTGAATTGATGTCCGAGGGTACCGGACCAAAGTTCGAACGATAGGACGGCCTCACCTGAGAATGACCAAAGCGGTAGGCTGCCGTAGAAAATTCTACCGGAATGAAAGGCTCATGCCGCCAGTTATAGAATTTGCGGCCATTTGTCAGAATGTCATCAACCATCGGCTTACCAACGGTTTTTTCCAGAAACTCATGTACAACAATCCATTGATAATGCCAGCGCACCAATCGTTGCGCTTCGAGAAACACCTCACCTGGATCAGTGAGGCCAATTTCACCTTTAACATGATCTATGACAGCGTTGTGAAACTTGAGCATTGCAAGATGCAGCTGTGAAACGATCAGGTTCTCATCATTGCGTGGATCTCCGACTAATGCGGTGTTCTGGCTATTTCTAGGCAAATCAAAACGCGGAAGCCCACCCGCTGAGAATACGGCAGAACCGGGAATGTCTTCTACCAGGAATTTGATACCTTCGCCCGAATGCTGGTCGTATAAATGAGGTGACGCGCCAGGTCCTGATCCATAGACACTATCGAGCTCCAGCCGGGGTGTGCGGAAATTCTGAATCGATTCCGGATCCGCCTGCCTTTCCAGGCTGGATGTCGGATCAAATGTGATGTCATGATCGATAAATTGACCGAGAAAAGTCATACCCGCCGTCTGGGTCGGATTATTGGGATTATTGACATTTAAAAGAGGATCGATGATCAGATCCCGCGCCAGATTGGGATTCGCTGCCACATCCATGCTCTCCTGCGCATCCATAATACCACCCGGCTTGCCCAATTCCTTGAGTGCACTCCTTATACTGGGATTATCTGTCGCAAAAGGGGGCAAAGTCGGAAACATCCGTCCGAATTTGCCCTGCTCATAATAAATCGATCTGGGGGGATTCTCACCTCCCAATATTGTACGTCCGTGGCCAGCCATATCATGCTCTCCTATAGAAATTACCGGGGTGGGCAGCAGGTTTATCCGCCCTGTATCATTGTCGCTAAAGTATGCCGGCTAGCATGTGAGTTTTGGCACATATCAACCAGCAATAATCACTGACTGATAATTATTACCATTTAGCGTATACTTCTTCTCAATTACTTTGCTGCGTATTTCATAGGAATAATATCGACATGTTCAATTCACACTCTCGCAGATATTCACCTTTCCAGACCATCTGTGCATTATTGTGTACCACCTTGTTTTCCGGGCACTTGCATGCTGCCGAAGTCGTGGTTTACTCCGCGAGAATTGAACAGCTCATCAAACCATTATTTGATGATTTCACCAGCAAAACCGGAATAACCGTTAAATTCACGACCGACAAGGAAGGAGCCCTGCTGGCGCGCCTCATGGCGGAAGACAAAAGAACACCAGCGGATATCCTTATTACAACCGATGCGGGCAATCTGTGGGAGGCATCCCGCAAGGGATTGCTGCAACCGGTAGATTCTCCTGTACTCGCCGCCAATATTCCGGCGCACCTTAAAGATCCGGATAACCACTGGTTTGGCCTGACCGTGCGTGCGCGAACGATTGTGTATAACACCCTGAAAGTCAAACCGGAAGACTTAACATCCTATGCCGCACTTGCCGATCCACAATGGCGCGGACGTCTGTGTCTGCGCACTTCCAACAAAGTTTATAACCAGTCATTGGTAGCCATGATGATTGCCGAACATGGTGAAGCGAAAACCGAACGTATCGTCAAGAGCTGGGTTGCCAATCTGGCAACTGATCCGCTACCGGATGATACGCGTGCGATGGAGTTTGTCGCTGCAGGACGATGTGATGTCACGCTGGTCAATACCTATTATTTTGGACGTTTAATGAAGGAAAAACCTGATCTGCCATTAGCCATATTCTGGCCAGATCAGGATAGCTCTGGTGTACATGTTAACGTCTCGGGCGCGGGCATTACCCGTTATAGTAAAAATAAATCTAGCGCATTGAAACTGCTCGAATACCTTTCTTCTACACCCGCACAACAATTGTTTGCCGAACTCAACATGGAATTTCCCGCGAATCCGCAAGCACAAGTAGGGGAATTTATCCGTAGCTGGGGAACGTTCAAAGCCAACCCAATGAATGTTGCTCAGGCAGGCCTGCTCCAAGCCCAGGCAGTTAAGCTGATTGATCGCGCCGGTTATCGTTAGGATTGGGAAAAAATATTTCTACTCGTACCACACAACCCGTCACCGGGATATTCCAGCCAGATATACTCAGCAAGCGGCTATTCTGGAAAACCATTCCATTTATGGTTGCTGCACTGGTCATGGTTCCAGTCTGCGTGGTAGTTACTTCCATTTTCTCAACAGAAGATGAAATCTGGCAACATCTGACCGCCACGTTGCTGCCTCGTCTGTTAACTAATACATTGTGGCTCGCATTAGGTGTCATGATTGGCACATCCTTACTCGGTGTCAGCCTGGCCTGGTTTACAGCTGTCTACACCTTTCCCGGAAGCCGTTTTTTTTCCTGGGCATTATTCTTGCCATTAGCCATTCCCGCTTATGTCACCGCTTTCGTTGCGCTGGGGATATTTGACTTTACAGGACCATTGCAAACTACCCTGCGTAAGCTGTTTGATGCTGATCTGTTCTGGATTCCTGATATACGCGGCGGACCGGGCGTGGCAGTCGTCATGACGCTGGCTTTTTATCCCTATGTTTTTTTGCTGGCGCGTAATGCTTTCTTAACGCAAGGTAAACGCTTGCTGGAGGTCGCCCAATCGCTTGGATTGAATCATCGTCAGGGGTTTTTTAAAGTTGCCCTGCCCATGGCGCGCCCCTGGATCGCCGCTGGTGTTATGCTGGCATTAATGGAAACACTTGCCGATTTTGGAACCGTGACAATCTTTAACTATGACACATTTACCACGGCCATTTACAAAGCCTGGTTCAGCCTGTTTTCGCTGACTGCTGCATCCCAGCTTGCCTCACTACTGATTTTGATCGTATTCGTGATCATCATGACGGAACAGTATTTTCGCTCACGCATGCGGTTTGCCGAAAGCAAGCAAAGCGCACGTATCGAACGTATTCGACTGACAGGATGGCAGGCTGTGGCCGTGACAACTTTTGCCAGTACAGTATTATTTTTTGCCTTTATCCTGCCGGTAGCACAACTGACCCTCTGGGCAGTAGACTCTTTTTCTGACAGCCTGAATCAGCGCTACCTGGAATTTGTCTGGCACTCCTTGTCGCTGGCAATCATTGCTACCATTCTTACCACTTTTGCCGCGATTTTGCTGGCTTATGCGGCACGCTTACATACGGGTTTTTTGACTCGCTTTGCGGTACGCCTGGCAACCATCGGCTACGCACTACCCGGTGCAGTTCTGGCAGTCGGTATATTTATTCCGCTGGCGTGGCTGGATAGTCTGCTCAGTGACTGGCTCCTGGTTTTGTTTAATTTCGAGAGCGGACTGCTGATTCAGGGAACATTAATCGTAATGCTGATCGCTTATATGACCCGTTTCATGGCGGTTAGTTATTTTCCTCTGGAAAGTTCACTGACACGGATAACAAGAAGCATAGATGAGGCGGCCATTGGCTTTGGTATCAGTGGCTGGAAAATGTTAGGTACTGTGCACCTTCCCATGCTCAGAAGCGGCCTGTTTACTGCTTTGGTACTGGTTTTTGTAGATGTAATGAAAGAAATGCCCATTACTCTGATGACCCGTCCTTTTAACTGGGACACACTCGCCGTGCGCATCTTTTCGCTCACGTCTGAAGGTGAATGGCAGCAGGCCGCCCTGCCCGCCTTAACCCTGATTCTTGTCGGGCTGATACCTATCATTCTGCTCATCCACCAGACAGAAAAATAACACTATGGATAAGGTGCTGCAACTGGATAAAATCAGTTTTGCCTATACCAAACAGGTCATCGTCAACGAATTATCGTTTACTCTGCAACGGGGTGAAATCGGCTGCCTGCTGGGACCAAGCGGTTGTGGCAAAACTTCTGTGCTACGTTGCATTGCGGGATTTGAATCCATTATTAGTGGAGAGATACTGATTAAAGGCACATGTGTGAGCCGCAGCAATTACAGTTTATCGCCCGAGAGAAGACGGATTGGTATGGTATTTCAGGATTATGCATTGTTCCCACACCTGAATGTGACAGACAACATTGGCTTTGGCCTGCATCGCAGCATTCAATCCGAGAAGAAACAGCGGATCGACGAACTGCTGCAGATTACCGGATTAATGGATGTCGCCACCCAATATCCGCATGAACTTTCTGGTGGGCAACAGCAACGGGTCGCGCTGGCACGTGCAATGGCTCCCCGCCCTGATCTTTTACTACTGGACGAACCGTTCTCCAACCTGGATGTTGCTTTACGCGAGCATTTGGGTCAGGAAGTACGTTCGCTACTCAAGCAACTTGGTATTACCGCCATTCTGGTCACGCATGATCAAGCTGAGGCCTTTGCCGTTGCGGATAAAATTGGCGTGATGCATAAGGGCAAGATGATGCAGTGGAGCAGTGCTTACGATCTGTATCACCGACCCGCCAATCGCATTGTTGCCGGTTTTATCGGACAAGGTGTGTTGTTGCCCGGCGTAATTCATTCATCCGGAAAGGTTGAAATCACTGCTGGCACGCTTACGGAAAATATTTGGCTTTCCTGTCAGCCAGGTTGCAATATTCGTCAAATGAATGCGATAGTCGACGTTTTGATACGTCCGGATGATATCGTGCACGATGATCACAGCAAACTGCGCGCTGTCGTTCTAAACAAAGCTTTTCGTGGTGCGAACATACTGTATACCTTGCAGCTCGCAGAAGGAACCACGGTGTTATCGCTGATTCCCAGTCATCACAATCATGCTATTGGTGACAGTATCGGCATCAGGCTGGAAGCAGATCACGTTGTGGTATTCGAGCAATCTTCTGTGCAAAACAATTCCTGCACCAGTGAACTACTTTAACTGTTTTTGGCTATTCGGATAGCCTCTGCCAACGCATAAACGGACATGGCATAGAAGGTACTGCGATTATAGCGCGTAATGACATAAAAGTTGTTCAATCCCAACCAGAGTTCCTCCCGTCCCTCATCATCCAGCATAATGAGCGCAGCAAGGCTTTCACCCTCTACAGGGTCAACAGAGACGATCCCCGCTTGTCGTAATTTATTGATGGAATGCAACGGCTCTATTCCGGGTTCTATCGATTTCAGAAAGTCTTCGTTTGTCTTCTGGGCGCGCAATGCAATCGGCCTCTTCTCCTGCCAGCCAAACATTTTAAGATAATTACCCACACTGCCAATCGCATCATTCACGTTACCGGACAAATTTATTTTTCCGTCCCCATCAAAATCAACCGCATAACGCCGGTAGCTGCCCGGCATAAATTGTGGAATCCCGATTGCGCCGGCATAGGAACCTTTAATGCTCAGCACATCGAAATTCTGCTCTCTTGACAGTAAAAAATATTGTGCCAGCTCTTCACGAAAATAATCTGCCCGGCGTGGAAACTGAAAAGCCAGAGTCGTCAGCGCGTCAATCACCCGATAACCACCGGTAGAAGTACCATAGTTGGTTTCAATTCCAATAATCGCAACGATAATCTCCTCAGGAACACCATAAACCTGGCTAGCTTTTACCAGTGCCGGGGCATGCCTGCGCCAAAAACTCACTCCACCTGAGATACGCTGCCGATTTACAAAACGGTCACGATATTTATGCCAGGCAATCGACGAGGAAGGTGCGGATATCAGCTTTAGCGCATCTGGAAGAATTTTGACCTGACCAAAGGCAGCCTCCAGCTCGCGCCGGTCAAATGCGTGTTGATCGACCATATCCTCTATAAAATTTTCAATCTGCAGCTCCACATCAGAAACAGCCCATACCGGATTTGCTGACAATAAAGCTAAAATCAGAATAGCAGCCAAGCAGATTGATCTATTGATTAGATAATAAAAGAAAGAAAAACAGACACCAGTAAAACTTAATGTCCTGGCGTATACGTAACTTACAGATAAACCGATATTTCCAGAACAATCATTCTTCTTATCATATATGGTGCAGAAATTGTGCTGTTTCATGGTAACGTAGCCAAATGTAGTTTTTCTGTTAACAAATTGAAGAATAACATTGACAGACAAATTAATTGGCCTTATCTTGCCAAAAGTTTTCAGATTTAGGACTGCTGTAAAATTCAATTGAGTATCGGCTGCAATAGTTCCTGATTTTTGGCCCACTAAATCTTGATCTGCTTTCCCACAATGCAGCGTTTATATAACCTACACGATCGTTATCTTCTTGCAGTCAACTTTTGATCCGCAGGCGTTGGTTGTCGGTTTAATGCATATCAAAGCAGTTTTTTGTTCATCAGTTTAATTAACTGAACTGTGGTTCACCATTTTTTGTACCATATAACGCGGTTTTTAACAATAACCAATTAATTTACAAGAGGAATTTATGAGTCAGCATGTTCATCACATTACAGATGCAACCTTTGATAAAGAAGTACTGGAATCGACAATTCCCGTTCTGGTTGATTACTGGGCAGAATGGTGTGGCCCTTGCAAAATGATTGCACCTATTCTTGATGAAATAGCCAGTGAATATAACGGCCAGCTCAAGGTAGCTAAAATCAACATTGATGAAAATCAGGCTACTCCTCCAAAATATGGTATTCGTGGTATCCCAACTTTAATGTTATTCAAAAATGGAAATATTGAGGCCACCAAAGTAGGTGCATTATCAAAATCTCAATTAACAGCGTTTATCGATAGTCACCTGTAACAGACATTCTGGCTCAAGATAACTCCATTCATCGTCGTTAACTTACCATCGTACTGTCTTAATTGATCAAGTTACAGTAGTACCTCCTCTATTTTCTCGTATTTGTACCCTTTTCCTGTTTTCCGAGAGCACTTCCTATGCGTCTAGCTGATTTAAAAAGTATTCATGTATCCGAATTGGTCAAAATGGCTGTTACCAATGAAATTGAAGGTGCCAGTCGCATGCGGAAACAGGATCTGGTTTTTGCATTACTCAAGAATCAGGCACGCAAGGGCGAAAGTATTTTTGGCCATGGCACACTGGAAGTCCTGCAGGATGGTTTTGGGTTTTTGCGATCACCAGATACATCCTATTTGGCCGGGCCCGATGACATTTATATTTCACCAAGTCAGATCAGACGGTTCAATCTGCATACCGGCGATTCCATCCATGGTGAAATTCGACCTCCAAAAGAAGGTGAACGCTATTTTGCATTGGTCAAAATCGAAAATGTCAATGGTGAACCACCGGAAAATTCCAAACACAAAATTCTGTTTGAAAATTTAACTCCACTTTTTCCGACAGAACGGCTTTTTCTGGAGCGTGATATTCATGCCGAAGAAAATATTACAGGTCGGATCATTGACTTAATCGCGCCAATTGGCAAGGGGCAGCGTGGACTGCTGGTTGCCAGTCCGAAATCAGGGAAAACTGTCATGCTGCAGCATATCGCACACGCCATCGCAGCCAATCACCCCGAAGTCATTCTAATGGTGCTGCTGATTGATGAACGCCCGGAAGAAGTAACGGAAATGACCCGTTCAGTCAAAGGTGAGGTCATCTCCTCCACTTTTGACGAGTCAGCCATCCGCCACGTACAAGTGGCGGATATGGTCGCGGAAAGAGCCAAACGGCTGGTAGAGCACAAAAAGGATGTCGTTATTTTGCTCGATTCGATCACAAGGCTTGCTCGTGCCTACAATACAGTCGTACCCGCCTCAGGCAAAGTACTGACTGGTGGTGTCGATGCTAACGCCCTGCAACGTCCCAAACGTTTTTTTGGCGCTGCCCGCAACATCGAGGAAGGCGGATCACTGACGATTATTGCAACCGCACTGGTGGATACTGGTTCGCGCATGGATGATGTCATCTACGAAGAATTTAAAGGAACCGGCAACATGGAGATCCATCTTGATCGACGTATGGCAGAAAAACGCATCTATCCCGCAATCAATGTCAATCGTTCCGGAACACGCCGTGAAGAATTGCTCATTCCACAAGACGTCTTGCAAAAAACATGGGTGCTACGCAAATTACTCTACCCAATGGACGAGCTGGATGCGATGTCTTTCCTGCTTGATAAAGTCAAGGCAACCAAGAATAACGCTGAGTTCTTTGACTCCATGCGCCGAGTATAGCGCCCTCACAAATAACTCGTAACTTGACGGAGTTGTTGTAGACAGCGAAGTATATTGACCAGATAGGGATGATTAGAAATACCCTCAATCCTTAAATGACCGGGTCTGACTTTCATGATATAAAGCGTGCTTGGTTGATATTATTGAGGAGATAGGGTTTGGAGCGCGGTTTCTATACCATCATGGCGGCACAGTTTTTTTCGTCATTAGCCGACAACGCGCTCCTGGTGGTTGCCATTGCTTTCCTGATTGATTTGCATGCGCCAACTTATCTCACGCCCATGCTCAAATTTGTCTTTGTCCTGTTTTATGTTGTTCTAGCGCCGGTGGTTGGTGCATTTGCTGATTCCATGCCCAAGGGAAAGGTCATGTTTATCAGTAATTCAATCAAGATTATTGGTTGTCTGTTGTTGTTTCTGGCGACACACCAGTATGCTGCACTGGCGGCTTATGGTATTGTCGGTCTGGGTGCAGCAGCCTATTCTCCGGCCAAATATGGTATTTTGACGGAACTGC
Source organism: Nitrosomonas sp. (assembly GCA_016703745.1). Taxonomy (NCBI): domain Bacteria; kingdom Pseudomonadati; phylum Pseudomonadota; class Betaproteobacteria; order Nitrosomonadales; family Nitrosomonadaceae; genus Nitrosomonas; species Nitrosomonas sp. Next base: position 772,324 of record JADJBK010000006.1, read on the forward strand.
TCCCCCCGGAAAAATTAGTGATTGCCAACGGCTGGATGGAGAGTCTGACAGTTGCATCTATCGTACTCGGTGCTGTCACTGGTGGACTGCTGGTCACTCCTGCTATCACGAGCTTTCTGGTTGATCTCTCTCCTGCACTAATCAATACTCCCACAGCAGCCGGCATCATGGTAGTCGCCCTGTTCTATGCAGCGGCAGCGATCATTAATCTGTTTATTCCTGATACTGGAATTGATCATCGATTGCTTAAAAAGAATCCGCTTTTTCTTTTTCATGATTTTACCCATTGCGTTAGATTACTGTGGAGTGACAAACTCGGGCAAATCTCATTGGCGGTTACTACCCTTTTCTGGGGAGCAGGAGCCACATTACAATTTATTGTGCTTGAATGGGCTGAAATAGCTCTTGGTTATGCACTCAATCAAGCAGCACTGTTGCAAGGAGTCGTTGCTATCGGCATTGCCTCGGGTGCGGTATTAGCGGCAAAAATTATTTCCTTGCGCCGTTCAGTTACTGTTTTGCCGTTAGGCATTGCCATGGGTATGGTCGTCATCCTGATGATTCTAGTCAAGGACTTATGGATTGCGATCATCCTTTTGATTATCATTGGTGCACTGGCAGGTTTTTTTGTCGTACCGATGAATGCTCTGCTGCAGCATCGCGGCTATATCCTGATGGGTGCGGGTCATTCCATTGCAGTACAGAATTTCAACGAAAATCTGGGAATACTGATTATGTTGTCTGTCTATGCATTCCTGATTTGGATGGATGTCAACATTTACACTGTCATCGCTCTATTTGGTCTGTTTGTTTCAGTTACCATGATCCTGGTACGTCAATGGCACATTAAAAACCAAGGTAAACAAGACTCACTGCATCTCATCGGAACGCGGGACAGGCAGATTTAGTTCGAGGTTTTGTCTGATTTTATACATAGTCGCTCGTGCAAAGCATAAATCTTCCCACGCCTTCGCTTTGTCAGTCAGTGACCGTAACAGATAGGCCGGGTGATAGGTGACGATGAGCGGAATTCCCAAAAAATCATGAACTCTGCCACGTAAACTCACGAGGCTGTCGTGAGTATTCAGCAGATTCTCGGCAGCAACCTTACCGAGCGTAATGATTAATTTAGGTTCAATCAGGGCAATCTGACGCAGCAGATAGGGGCGGCATGTTGCTGCTTCTATTGTTTGCGGATTGCGATTGCTGGGCGGACGACATTTGACGATGTTAGCAATATAAACATCATGGTGACGATCAAGATGTATGGCTTGCAGCAAGCTATCCAGCAGCTTGCCGGCCTGACCGACGAAAGGCTCACCCATTTCATCCTCTCTAGCGCCAGGACCTTCTCCAATAAATAACCAGCTAGCAGCCTGATCACCCACACCAAATACGGTATTTTTGCGTGTTTGTGCCAATGGGCAAGCCATGCACTCCCCAACCGCCTGATTTAGCTGTGTCCAATCCATGCTGGCAATGAGGCTTACTGGTTCAGTTTTTTCGGCGTCATTTTTCAGCTTGATTTGCTGATCCGGTTTCGTCAGATGGTTGCCGGAATCCGGTCTGAGACGCCATTGTGGCAGCAGCCCCAGCTCTTTGAGGCGATTGTTATTCCACATGGTGTATTTTTGTATAAATGCGCAGCTTCATAACGCTCGCCGCATCACCAAAGCATCTTCTTTACCACACATTGCTGGATAATATCCCTTGCGTACTGCAATTTGTTCGAACCCAAGGCGCCGATAAAGTTTGACTGCATGAGTATTAGATACGCGCACATCCAGTAATACGGATACTGCTCCCTGATTTTCGGCTAACTCAATAAAATAATGCAACATATGAGCACCGCATCCTAGTTTCTGCCAGGTAGAACCGATACCCAAGGTAAGAAGATGCGCTTCATCGACACCCATCATCAATACTCCATACCCCATCAATAGATTATTTTCTTTTCGTACTAGTACCCGGCAGTGATAGCCTGCCTTAACCGAGTCCCGAAAATTACCCAGCGTCCAGGGGAAAATAAAAATCTCATGTTCGATACGAATAACTTCTTCAAGGTCTTCCAAACACATTTCACGAATTATCGTCTGATCCTGGATAGCATTCATCGCTCACTTTCCTTGAGCGCCACCTTGTCACGAAGGTAAATCGGCAGCGCGTTCTCTGCTGCCATTCCTTCGCCTCGCATGAATTTATCAACTGCCAGCTGCACAACTTCACGTGCGCGCGGATAAAGGCCAGGCACAACCCTGGTCAGTTGACCAGCATACCGATCCGCAAGCACTGTCTCATAAGCATCAAAACCACTCCCACACCCCACCCATCCCTCTCCTTGCACAGCAGGAGTGAATGCTGGACTAGTCAATACAGGCGCGTGAATAGCCAGCCAGCCCTGATCGGTTCTACTGTAGGCCGCAAAATAGAGTTCGCCCATGCGGGCATCCAGAGCAACCAGCGCATGGGGCACATTTGCCCGTTGCGCCAGCGCTTCCAGGGTGATCACGCCCACGACAGGAATATCATGAGAAAACGCTAACCCTTGCGCCACGCCACAGGCGATACGCAGACTGGTAAATGCGCCCGGCCCTGCACCATATGCAATACCATCTATCTGACTGAGGCTGAGTGCTGCTTCATCCAGCAAAACCTGCAACATTGGCAGCAACAGCTCTGAATGCTGCTGACCCACATACGTATCCTGATCGCTTACTGTACCATTCTGCCACAAGGCCAACGAACAGTAAGCAGTAGAGGCTTCAATCGCAATGATGTTCAAGTTCAGTGTGCGCTAATAAATGCTTCTATTTCGGCGCGTGTAATGAGGCCAACTTTTCGCGCGGCGGGATTACCTGTCGGATTATAGAGATAAGTACTTGGCAACATTGAAAGCTCATCTATCTGCCCCGCTATTTTTTGATTTCCAAGCACGATTGGATAGGGAATGCTTAGATCTTCGACAAATTTCATGACGGTTTCGGGATCATCAAATTCCATCGCTACGCCGATAATGACGATATCCTTGCGAGCTCCATGCAATGAAGACAAGTCGGGAATTTCCTTCAGACAAGGTTCACACCAGGTTGCCCAAAAATTAACCAGCACCCATTTACCCTGGTAATCCGATAACCGATGCGTCTTGCCTGCGCTGTCTCTCAGAGTAAAATCAGGTGTTTGCGCACCCAAAGTAGTCGCCGTGATCAAAAATAATAAAAGAATAGTTAAAAAATAACGCATATTTATACTTGGGGGTGAGCCCGCTCCAGTTTAGTGTGTAATTTATTGCAGGCACTTAAGTAAGCTTTGGCCGATGCGGCAACAATATCGGTATCCGCACCGTGACCATTGACGATCCGGCCTGCTTTCTGCAATCTAACCGTTACCTCTCCCTGCGCATCCGTTCCGCTAGTAATGTTATTCACCGAAAACAATTGTAATTCTGATCCACTATTCAGAATTTTTTCGATAGCACGAAAAGTCGCATCCACCGGACCACTTCCATCCGATTCCGCTTGCCTTTCATTGTCTCCTTCCGCAATTACCAGCCTGGCAAATGGCATTTCACCCGTCTCGCTGTGCGCAATCAGTGAAATCAGACGGTAATACTCTTCAGGATGCTTGGTTTCTTCTGAAACCAGTGCTTGCAGATCCTCATCGAAAATTTCATGTTTTTTATCTGCCAGTTCCTTGAATCGTATAAATAAGGCATTCAATTGATCTTCGGAGGCGACATCAATGCTCAGTTCCTGCAAGCGATTTCGGAAGGCGTTGCGTCCGGAATGTTTACCCAGCAACAATTTGTTAGCGCCCCAGCCCACATCCTCTGCGCGCATAATTTCATAAGTTTCTCGATGTTTGAGTACGCCATCCTGATGAATACCCGATTCGTGTGCAAAGGCATTTGCACCCACGATTGCTTTATTCGGCTGGACAGGAAAACCGGTAATCCCCGAGATCAGCTTGCTCGCGGGCACGATATGGGTTGCATCGATGCGGGTATCACATGGAAAATAATCCTGACGAGTACGAACCGCCATCACGATCTCTTCCAGCGCTGCGTTGCCAGCACGCTCCCCAAGACCATTAATAGTACACTCGACCTGACGGGCACCACTCATGACTGCCGCTAGTGAATTGGCAACAGCAAGTCCAAGATCATTATGACAGTGCACGGAAAATACTGCCTTGTCAGCATTGGGAATACGCTCACGCAGCGTCCGGATCAACTGACCAAATTGCTCCGGCATTGTATAACCCACCGTATCCGGGATATTCAGCGTGCTAGCACCTGCATCAATGACAGCTTCCAGAATCCGGCACAAAAAATCAATTTCTGAACGACCAGCATCTTCCGGTGAGAATTCAACGTTATCGGTATATTTCCTTGCCCATTTCACCGCCTTAACTGCTTGTTCCATCACTCTTTCCGGTTCCATGCGCAGTTTGTTTTTCATGTGAATGGGTGATGTAGCAATAAAGGTATGAATACGGATATCAGCTGCACCTCTGAGCGCTTCACCAGCACGGTTGATATCTGTTTCAATTGCACGCGCCAATCCACAGACGGTACTCTCCTTGATCACATCAGCGACCGCCTTGACCGCTTCGAAATCGCCATTAGAAGCCGCCGGAAAACCTGCTTCGATCACATCAACGCCCATGCGCTCCAACTGTCTGGCAATACGCACTTTCTCTTCCCGAGTCATGGATGCACCCGGACTTTGCTCTCCATCACGCAACGTTGTATCAAAAATATATAAATGCTCTTTCATTGCTTACTCCACACTACATTAGCTTGAATCGACGACATGGCCATTAACGCCAGTCTGGAATATTGGAAGAAACGGGGGAAAGTTTAAATGATTAGCGCGCAGAGCGCGACAGTCGATTTACCCGGCAGCACATACGCTCCAGGCAATTCTGATATGAGGAGATTAACAATTTGAAACCAGTATTCATTGTAGAAGTATAAATTGTTTGTAATTACGCATACAACTAATGCAATCCATTCTCTCTTTGTGGATTGCTACGCTTTCTGTTTTTTACTAAACGCCAGATTTTGATACCATAGCCGGAAAATGCGTAGAGCAAAAACAATCCAAACAATACTACTGGTGGGTGGCTTGGAACCAGTACAAAAACAAAGAGCAGCAACAGCGATACCGCGAAAAAAGAAACTTTTTTGTGCAGATTAAATTCCTTGCCGCTGTAATACGGGATATTAGTCACCATCGTTAATCCGGCAAACAATGTCAATCCCCAGGCTAACCAGACTATATCCTTACCATTAAGCTGAAAATCCTCAATTACCCAAATCATGCCGGCAACCAGTGCCGCTGCTGCCGGTGAAGGTAATCCTTGAAAAAAGCGCTTATCTACCACCGCTATCATCACATTAAAACGTGCCAAGCGTAATGCAGCACAGGCACAAAAAACAAAAGCTGCAATCCATCCAATTTTACCCAAATCACGTAATGCCCATTCATAAACAATCAATGCAGGTGCCACTCCAAAAGAAACCATGTCGGATAGACTATCGTACTGCGCACCAAATTCAGTCTGTGTGTGCGTCATGCGCGCAACCCGACCATCGAGCCCATCAAATACCATAGCCACAAAAATAGCAATTACGGAATAAGAAAAATTACCATTCATGGCTTGCACAATTGCATAAAAACCCGCAAAAAGTGCCGCTGTTGTAAACAGATTAGGAAGTAAATAGATACCCCTTCGCCTGAGTCGGTTACTATCTGACGGTTGCTCAAGCGGGTCGAATTCCTCCATATTCAGGTTTTCATTAGTTTATAAGCTCAGCCAGAATCGTGGTAGTTGCGCGTACTTTATCTCCAATGATTACTCTGACTTTGCTGCCTAGCGGTAAATAGACATCTACTCTCGAACCAAAACGAATAAAACCAAAGCGTTGGCCACGCGACAAATGCTCTCCTGGATTAACATGGCAGACAATACGTTTAGCAATTAACCCAGCAATCTGTACGCAGGTTATATCCTGGCCGGCATCACTTTTAATCCATAAAGCATTGCGCTCGTTCTCCAGCGAAGCTTTCGGCAGGCTGGCATTAAAAAATTTTCCAGGGAAATACCACTGGTTCTGAACCGCTCCATCTATTGGACTACGATTAGAATGAACATTGAAAACATTCATGAATACGCCTACCTTGAGCGCTTCGCGATTCAGGTAAGGATCCCAGACTTTTTCAATCGCAACAATACGGCCATCCGCAGGAGCCAGTACTGCATTGGCTAGTACCGGAACCAGTCTGGGTGGATCACGAAAAAACTGCAAAACAAAAAAAGCGATTATCCAGAAAAAAATGGCCCATGCCCAGCCAGCAAAAAAATGAACGGTCATTGCAGCGGCAAATGCAATAGCGATGAATGGCCAGCCTTCACGGGCTATGATCGGGTGTGGGTAAGTATTTGTCATTAGTTAATTTTTATCTCTGTTTTCTACGGGTATGCAGAAACAAGGTAAAGTCAGGTTTAAAATCCGTACTTAATGTCTTAATCCAGTCTATTTACTTGATTTAACACCAGAAGCCTGCCAAAACTAAAGCTAATCTGCTGCACCAGTGAGATGGTGCTTGCTTAAGCTCGACAGACATCTGGAAAAAGTTTAATCGTCTTTTAATTTTTTGTTTGATCAACCAGTTTGTTATTTTTGATCCACGGCATCATATCTCGCAGTTTTGCCCCTGTTTGCTCGATCAGATGTTCTGAGGCAAGACGACGACTTGATTTGAGCATGGGCGCGCCGGCACGATTTTCAAGAATAAATTCACGAGCATATTCGCCTGTTTGAATTTCACGTAGAATCTTGCGCATCTCATTACGAGTCGCCTCAGTAATAATGCGAGGTCCTCTTGAGATATCGCCAAATTCGGCATTATTTGACACCGAATAACGCATGTTGGCAATCCCGCCTTCATAAATCAAATCCACAATCAGCTTGACTTCATGCAGACATTCAAAATAAGCCATCTCTGGTGCGTACCCTGCTTCTACCAATGTTTCAAAACCCATCTGGATCAATGCAGTCAAGCCACCGCACAGTACGACCTGTTCACCAAACAAATCCGTTTCGGTTTCTTCCTTGAAGGTGGTTTCGATAACACCACCGCGTGTGCCACCATTTGCCGCAGCATAAGACAAGGCAAGATCCCGCGCCTTGCCGGATTTATCCTGATGAACTGCGATCAATGATGGCACACCACCACCCTGCACATAGGTAGAACGTACCAGATGTCCCGGGCCTTTCGGGGCGATCATGATCACATCGAGATCCTCGCGAATAGCTATTTGTCCGTAGTGAATATTAAATCCATGCGCAAAGGCAAGTGTCGCCCCTTTTTTCAGTACCGGCTCAATTTCTTGATGATAAATGGATGCCATGTGCTCATCTGGCAAAAGCAGCATAACCACATCCGCATCCTTAACTGCCGCACTGACTTCCTTTACCGTAATACCTGCCTTTTTGGCTTTATCCCAGGATGCGCTATCTTTACGCAATCCCACGACAACCTTGACACCGGAGTTACTGAGGTTATTGGCATGCGCATGCCCCTGAGAACCATAACCAATAATGGCCACTTTCTTTTTCTTGATCAGTGACAGATCTGCATCTTTATCGTAATAAACTTTCATCGTTTCCCTTTTAAATTAATATGAACAATCAATACTCACAAGTAATAAATTAAAAATTTTTCTGGATTGAAGTACGCTAAGCTTTTAGTGAGCGTTCACCACGCCCCAGACCAGAAGCGCCTGTGCGTGCAATTTCCATGATCAGACTGCGATCAATCGCCTCCAGCAGTGCATCGAGTTTTGTACTCGGACCGGTGAGTTCGATCGTATAAGTTTTTTCGGTCACATCGACAATGCTGCCACGAAATATGTCAGCCAGCCGTTTAAATTCTTCACGCGCCGAACCCGTCGCCCTGACTTTTACCAGCATCAGTTCACGTTCGATATGATCACCATTACTCAGATCAACCAATTTGACCACTTCAATCAGTTTATTCAGCTGCTTGGTGATCTGTTCAACAACATCCTCGGAGCCAGTCGTCACCATCGTCATACGCGACAAGGTAGGATCCTCGGTAGGCGCAACCGACAAGGATTCAATGTTATAGCCACGTGCCGAGAAAAGCCCCGCTACGCGAGACAACGCACCTGCCTCGTTTTCCAGCAAAATTGAAATAATATGTCGCATGTTGTTATACCAGAATCATCTCGGATAGCCCTTTACCACCAGGCACCATCGGGAAAACATTTTCGGTCTGATCCGTCACAAAATCCATGAAAACTAATCGGTCCTTCAGATTGAAAGCATCCTGCAAGGCGCCATCGACATCCTCCGGCTTTTCGATACGCATACCAACATGGCCATAGCTTTCAGCGAGTTTTACGAAATCCGGCAAGGCATCCATATATGATTCTGCGTAACGATTGCCATGGAAAAATTCCTGCCACTGCCTCACCATGCCCATATAGCGGTTGTTCAGACTAATAATTTTTATCGGTAGCTGGTATTGTTTGCATGTGGAGAGCTCCTGGATACACATCTGAATACTTGCCTCTCCTGTCACACAGGCAACCGTTGCGCCCTGATTGGCCATCTGCACCCCCATTGCTGCCGGCAGACCAAAACCCATCGTACCCAGACCTCCCGAGTTGATCCAGCGCCTTGGTTTATCAAATTTATAAAATTGCGCCGCCCACATCTGGTGCTGACCAACATCAGATGTTATAAATGCATCACCGTGTGTGACGTTATAGAGTTTCTCAACCACCATTTGTGGTTTGATAATCTTGCTGGTGTGATCGTATTTCAAACAATCGCGCGCACGCCATTGCTCGATCTGTTTCCACCATTCCTGTAGCGCGTGCGTATCACCCTTCTCCTTGCTGGCTTTCAGCAGATTGATCAATTCAGTCAACACCTGAGACACACTGCCAACAATCGGTACATCGACCTTGACACGCTTGGAAATGGACGATGGATCGATGTCGATATGAATAATCTTGCGATCTTCACTATAAAAATGCTTTGGATTTCCAATCACGCGATCATCAAAACGGGCACCAACAGCAATCAGAACATCGCAATACTGCATAGCCATATTGGCCTCGTACGTACCATGCATACCGAGCATGCCGACAAATTGACGGTCTGTTGCCGGATAAGCTCCCAGACCCATTAAAGTATTCGTACATGGAAAATCCAACATTTGGGTGAGGGTCGCCAATTCCGTGGCGGCATCATCCAGAATGACCCCACCACCGGCGTAAATCATGGGCCGCTTAGCATCCAGAATCATTTGTACTGCTTTTTTGATCTGCCTGATATTGCCATTGACAACTGGCATATAGGAACGCAGTGAAACAGAAGCAGGATAATGAAATATCGCTTTATGCTGACTAACATCCTTCGGGATATCTACCAGTACCGGTCCCGGTCGCCCACTGGAAGCAATATAGAATGCTTTTTTCATTGTTGTGGCCAGCTCAGCAACATCCTTGACAAGGAAATTATGTTTAACGCAGGGTCGTGTAATCCCGACCGTATCTACCTCCTGGAATGCATCCTGTCCGATTGCTGCAGTCGGCACCTGTCCGCTAATAATGACCAGGGGAATGGAATCCATATAAGCAGTAGCGATTCCTGTGACCGCATTGGTGACCCCCGGACCGGAAGTCACCAGCGCCACGCCAACCTTATTGCTTGAACGGGCATAACCATCAGCTGCGTGTAATGCAGCCTGCTCATGACGGACCAGAATATGTTTTACCTTATCCTGCTTGAACAGTTCGTCATAAATGAACAGTACTGCCCCACCAGGGTAACCAAAGATATGGGTTACTCCTTCTTCCTGCAGGCAACGTATGGCAATTTCCGCACCAGTCAGCTCAGCATTCATGGAAATACCCCACCGAATTCAATATATTATTTTTCATGATTGCAATAAAAAAGTTAGCGATTGACAATCAAGCGCTAACTGAACGTTCTTTCAGAATTGCTTTAAATCGAGCGATTCCAGAATAACTATCGTTATCTTACTAAAAAACCACTTTACGTTTCCGTGAATATCAATAGCATATGACTACAAGCTTTCATAATTGCCGCCCTAGCCATTCGTACCGCCCACTGTAATCCCATCCACCCGCAACGTAGGCTGCCCGACGCCAACCGGTACGCTTTGCCCTTCCTTGCCGCAGGTTCCCACTCCGGGATCCAGCAGCAGATCATTACCGATCATGGAAACGCGGGTCAGCACATCCGGCCCGTTACCAATCAGGGTTGCCCCCTTCACCGGATAAGTAATTTTACCATCCTCGATCATATATGCTTCCGCAGCTGAGAATACGAATTTTCCACTGGTAATATCCACTTGCCCGCCACCAAAATTAGCCGCATACAACCCTTTTTTGACAGAGGCAATAATTTCCTCCGGTTCTTTATCGCCATTAAGCATATAAGTATTGGTCATGCGCGGCATCGGAATATGCGCAAAAGATTCGCGACGGCCATTACCGGTTACAGGCTGATTCATCAAACGCGCGCTCAGATTGTCCTGAAGATAGCCTTTGAGAATACCATCCTCAATCAAGGTGGTGCATTGTGTTGGATTACCTTCATCATCCATATTCAGGGAGCCACGACGATCCTTTAGCGTTCCGTCATCCACTACAGTTACACCACGTGCGGCCACCTGCTCGCCCACTCGTCCAGAAAATGCGGAGCTCCCTTTACGGTTGAAATCTGCTTCTAATCCATGACCAATGGCCTCATGCAGCAAAATTCCCGGCCAACCGCTACCGAGCACAACGGTCATGCTGCCCGCCGGCGCTGGTTTTGCCGCCAAGTTTGTCACTGCCTGATGAACTGCCTTGTGCGCGTACTCCTGCAGAATTGTATCGCTGAAGTAGGCATAATCAAATCTTCCGCCGCCCCCAGCCATTCCCTGTTCACGACGGCCATTTTCCTCTGCAATCACCTGTAATGACACCCGCACCAACGGTCGAACATCCGCAGCCAACAAACCGTCACTACGCATCACCATCACAACTTCATATTCACCGGCCAGTGATGCCATGACCTGAATTACTCGTTTATCCAGAGCACGTGCAAAACTCTCCAGTTTTTTCAATAGAGTAATTTTGTCAGCATTCTCACATCTGGCGATTGGATCATACGGCAGATAGAGAGAAACCGGACGAGAATCCCGTTTCTGGCTGGTAACGGCAGCAGAACTGCCCTCTCCCTGTTGAGCAATAGCCCGCGTTGCCTGTGCGGCAGACATTAATGCCAGATGATTAATTTCATCAGAATAAGCAAATGCCGTCTTTTCTCCACTGATGGCTCGCACTCCCAAACCTTGATCGATATTGAAACTGCCTGATTTGACGATGCCCTCCTCCAGCGCCCAACCTTCCGAGCGACTATACTGAAAATAAATATCTGCATAGTCAACACGATGGGTGCAAATCTGACCAAACACCGTCTCCAGCTTGCCGGTATCCAGCTGATAAGGCGCGAGCAGATACTGATCGGCTATTGCAATTAAATCATTCATCCTGAAAAATTCTCGAAATATTAAGTCGGCAAATCAGATAATTCCAAACAGCTAACATAAAATAGCCATAATGCTCATGATGTACTAGCAGGGCAACAGACAGCGATGCTCAAGCGCAGGCAGACTGTTACGAACACTAGTTTGATAGGTACGGTCAATATCGGCCACTACTACTCCAGCACCACGTGGCAGACGCTCCAGAATAACCCCCCACGGATCAACAATCATGCTATCACCATTGGTTTCACGTCCGTTGACATGAAATCCACCTTGCGCAGAAGCAATCAGGTAAGCCTGATTCTCGATCGCACGCGCACGAATCAATGTTTCCCAGTGTGCCTTGCCAGTGATCGCAGTAAAAGCCGACGGCGCCAGGATGACATCTACTTTCCCCATCATGCGGTAAAGCTCCGGGAAACGCAGATCATAACAGATTGACAACCCCATCCGGCCAAATGGAGTATCAAGCGCCACTACCTGATTACCAGCTTCAATGGTTCTTTTTTCAGCAAAATTTTCATTACCCAGAGCGAGACCAAACAAATGAATCTTGTCATAACGCGCCGCCAACTTACCTTGCTGGTCGTAAACCAGGCAGCTATTGTAAATCTTGTCCAGAACAGGAGACACCAGCGGAACCGATCCACCTACCAGCCAGATACCCAATCGCTTGGCAGTATCACTCAAGAACTGCTGAATCATTCCTTCCCCAAGAGGTTCCCGCACCACAAGTTTATCGGTATCTTTCATTCCCATCACGCAGAAATATTCGGGTAGAACCACCAATTTTGCACCACATGATGTTGCTTCCTCAATCAGGCGAAGCGCCTCTTCCAGATTAGCGCTGACACTTGGTCCAGAGGCCATTTGCACAGCAGCAACGCGAATCTTTGTATCGGCACCCCCTGGCGAACGTCCCGAGAATAATCCGACCTCAGCTTGCATGATAATGTCCATTAAAGAAAGCAGGCAATTTACTGTTGAAATACTTGTTCACAAACAGACAAATTAATTGCCGGGAATCTATTGAATTGCTCATTTTTACACACCCTCCCTGTTAATTTTTTTCTACCGGAACCTCACCATTTCCCTTTCTATCATCAAGCTTGATCACTTCAGGTACGTCCCAGCTACCCGTAATAGCATACTCACTTAACAGTACACGATCAAAAGGATTTTGCAGTGTCAATGTTGTAATCATAGACGCAATACCGGCCACAGGCGTGGCAAGACCAAATGATGGAAAAGATTTTAAATTGAGTGATTGCGTCTTATTGACCAGATCCAACTCTCCAGTTAAAGCCAGATTCGCCGAGCTGCCCACCGCCATCATATTCTGTAATGTGGCAACCCCTTGGTTAAAGGTGATGTTGCCAGACAAATAATCAAAGCCAAACCCCTTACCCAACAGATCATTGAAATCCAGCATCAATCTGCGTGGCAGGGACTTCAGGTCAAAAATCCCCAGCAATTTGCCAATACCAGGTTTCAGTTTAATCAACTGACCACGCTCAGCCGTAATATTCAAATTACCTGATAATGAAGGAAAATCAACGGAAGTAGGCTTGCCGTTCCACTGAAGATCACCTTCTGCCTTGCCTTCTCCACGCGCAACCCAGTTCTTCTGTCCATGACGACTAAGCAAGCTACCCATATTGGTGGTTTGAAGACGCAAATTGCCGTTGACTACAAATGGTGGCGTGTGATTACGCCACACCCCTTTGGCACGTAGTTCGCCATCCGGATACACAATCTGTAATTTCTCCAGATGCCAACCATTTTCTCTTTGATCTGCACTTAGTGTTAGCCTGCCCAGCACTTCTTTATCAATTACCAGCCTGTCAGCAGTAAGGTTGATGCTTGGCCAATCAACTGAGATTTGATGGTGATTCGCGGGCAGCCAGGCAGCCTGTTGCGCCCGAGCCGGAATAACCAGTTTGCTCAACCGCGCCTGCACCCGATGAGGCGCAGGCGCTGACCAGCTAAGACTGCCATCCAATTCCTGACTGGTAACACGTGCTGTCCAGGCGTTACCCTGCCGGTCTATCATCAAATGACTTTTATTGAAAAAACTACCCAGATATTCAAGCTGATCGATACGCAGATCCAGATAGGCAGACCGGGTAAAAATTCCATCCAGTCCCTGCAAAGGTTTTCCTGATACTGCATCCAGATGACCCTGAAGCTTAATCAGCTCTTGCCACTGATCCCATTCCAGTCTGGGGATCACGCCTTTTATCGTTGTTCCAGCAGCCATTGTCGGCAACTGATTATCTGTACCGAAGTGGATCGTGGTGCGAATCGGATGATAGTGATAGGGCTGTTCACGAATACGTTCAAATTGTGCAGCCATCACTTCACCAAAACGTAATGTCATCAACTCATGACGCGCTTTGGTTAAATGTTTCTGGAAGTAGAAAGGCATGCTTTCTGTGGGGTTTTTAGCCAAGGGTGCCGGCAAGCTTAGACCCAACCCTTTCAGATCAGACATGACGACAACACTCACACCATCCGGCACCATATCGATGGTGCTCGACCATACGGTTGAGCCATTGAAAAAACGCCCCCAAAGCTGGAGCATGCTCTCAGGTGTGGTTGCAAAGTCGAGCGCCAAGGCATCAAAATCTACGTCGCCATCGGCCTGAATACGCAGCCCACCCTCAGGCAGGGCAACTGAAGTAATATTGACCGGGCCACCAAGTATTTTGCCATGCAATTTTTCCAAAGCGATGTCCGATTGCGTAAAAACCAGTGCGCCACTGATTTCATTCAAATCTGGAATATGCCGCCCCAGATCGATTTGATTATCAATCAGTTGATAACGGCCTTTCAAACTGGTTACCAAAAAATTTTTGTTATTCCTCACCGCATCGAGCTCCAGAGACAACTTGGATTTGCCAGTCATTCTAATCTGGTGCAGCCACTCTTCTTCTGGTCGAACAAAGCGGCCTTCTCTTACTAAATCAATCATTTCTCCGGAATCACCGCTAGCTTCCCCGTTAAACTGAACTGCCGAAACACCCGTTGAAAGGCCCTGAAGCGCAACTTTCAGTTTTTGCAAATCAATATTGCCAATTTTCCCCTTGGTAAAAAATACGCTCAGATTATTTTCCTGAAGAGACAACCGGCCAGATAAACTGGAAATCTCAGGCCAGCTATTGGATAACTTCACCCGCACCTGTCTGACCTCTGTCTGAGCATGAATCGCGACACCCTTTACTGGCACCCATGTATCCACCTCTTTCAGATTTCCGTTTATCTGAAAGACAGTATCACTTAGCTTACCCGCTATATTTAGATCCCTGACTGATTGGTGTATTTCCTCTTGTGGCAGCCAGGTAAGCTGCTTTTGCAACAACGCCAGATCCCCCCGGGAAAGCTTGCCGTCCACCACAACCTTATCATTCGCAGTCACCCCCGCAGGACGGTAATAACCCCGCACTCTACCTGCGACTTCCTTACTGGAAAAATCAAGGTCGCCTATTGCCAACAGTGCCAGCCTCTTTTCGGGTGACAGGCGCCAGCCAATTTGCCCCGTCAGCGAGTCAAACAACCATTTTTGAGCAGCTGATTTTTTACCGGAAATTTGTAAATTCTGTGAAACCAGTGCCAATATTCCAACTGATTCGGTTGCCTGAATAGTCCCGCTCAGACCGGAAACCGCCGGATAGCTATCGTAAGTTCGAGTAGAAAGGTTATTGAAATCAGCCTGCAGATTGAACCCCCACTTTTCAGATTGATCCTCCAACCACCCCAGTTTTACCCTGGATACCACGCCCACAGGGAAAAGCTTCAAGATAAGAGTGCGCCAGTTTTCGGAAAAAGGCAGACTCGGTATCAGATTCGTCAGCAGAACCAGATCGAGTTGATCAATCAGCAGCCGATGCTGCAACGCTACTTGTCGATTATTTCGGAATTGCTGCCAGGCAAGCGATTCTATTTGTAACGGTGCCACACCTTTCAGGCCGATACCTAGATGATCCGCAAACCAGTATGTTCCGATCTCAGATAAACCAGACATCCTCGCTTGTCCCAGCCGTCCCTGTAATCTGTCCAGCCATAACCGGGGTAGCTGTTCTGCCAATCGTATGGCGGTATCCTGCAATACAACATCTGCTGTCCACTTATTTAATTCGCCTCCACCAACATCAAGCCAGGCACGAATTGTTCCCGCCCCCCCCGCCAGTTCGTATCCATCCGGCAGAGACAACCATTGCAGCCAGTTTTCAAGCACAAAATCCTGTAGATTGACATACAAACGACCATGCCAGGCTGACCAATCCTTGATCGATACGCCCATGAAATCGCCGCGAATATCGATTCTGGAGATCAAATCAGCGGAAGTATAGGCCTGCAGTCCAAAACGGTGATGTTTTCCTCCACGATCATTTTGTAAACGAAAATTTACACTATCAAAGTAAAGTACGGGTGCTGAACGGAGTTCATCCTGCCAAAAAATACCTGCTTGCCTGATAATTACCCGCCGCTGGTGCAGCAACCAGTCACCAAACCCTCCCTGATCTTTATTGGTTTGCAGGGCGATCCCAGCAACGTGCAGACTACCCTGCGCATCACGGCGCACCATTAATGCTGGACGATCAATAATAATTTCATGAAAATTGATCTCTCCACGCAGAACCGAGCGCCAGGAAACCGTCCCCTCGATCTCGGAGAGCATCAAGACCGGATTGTGCTCCGCATCAAATACCCTCACGCCGTGCATCAGCAAATGCGGGCGCAATCCATCCCAATTCGCCTCGATGCCGTCTATCCTGATGATCTGCTGCGCAGTGCGTGAAATTAATGTCGCAATTTCCTCACGGTAATCATCAATATTAGGCAGTATCCAGTAACGCAAACTTAATAACACCGTACTTGCGAGCAATATCAGGCATAACCCGACCCAGCCAGCCAGGTTTACCAGATAGTGCGACATAAAACGATTCAGCATAAAAACTTTTCTCGTGTAAACGACTTCTTTATTCAGTAGCAGCATCAACCCAGCGCTTAGGTCAGAATGATAAATACCGGAGCAATCTATAATTGACAAGCCGCAGCATTATTTTTATGTATGGCAGCAAAACACGAGCCTTGGAAACAAACCGGAAATCATTCCAGAGCGTCTCTAAAAATTCAGAGTTCTAAATAAGACGAGGCAAGAACAAAAAATATTGACGCAGCATATAATTGATATATAGGGAGGTATTTTTTGTGAATAACGATGTATTGTAACGAAATATGGATTTTTAGAGATGCCCTCTATTCAATTTCATCAATAGCTTTCAATTCAGACCGTTTCCAGACCAGATATGACCTTATCACCTGACAACACTTTACTGCTAGACAGCATTCTGCCTTATAGCCGGTATATGCAAAGGACTCTGGCAAGCGAACCCGCGCTGGAAGATGTCCTCGTGCAACATATGCAGCAAGCCTTCAGCGAACAGGAAATGCTTGAATTCCTGAGAACCCCGATGGTAACCAATGAAGCAGAGCTGCATCGATTGCTCAGACAACTTCGCAAGCGGGTCATGCTGCGCCTTCTCTCACGCGATCTTACCGGGCTGGCGGATTTGAATGAAGTCATGTTGACCATGACCGCCCTGGCAGAAACCACGATTCATTTTTCACTTGAACTTCACCATGCCTGGCTGACCGATCCGGTCCGTTATGGTGCGCCAATAGGCGAAAAAACGGGTGCTGATCAGCAACTATTGGTTGTCGCAATGGGTAAATTGGGCGGCAAGGAACTGAATGTTTCCTCCGATATAGACCTGATTTTTATCTACCCTGAAGAAGGCGAAACTACCGGCGCCCATTCCATCGCCAATCACGAATTTTTTACCAAGCTGGGGCGCAAATTGATTGCGAGCCTCAATGATTATACCGTGGACGGCTATGTATTCCGGGTTGATATGCGATTACGCCCGCATGGGGAAAATAGCCCTCTGGCAGTCAGTCTCGCTACTCTTGAAGACTATCTTGTCACGCATGGCCGTGAATGGGAACGGCATGCCTGGATAAAAAGCCGGGTTATCGCTGGTTCTTCTGTTGCAGAGACCACCCTGATGGAGCGGGTCGTGCGTCCATTTGTATTCCGTAAATATCTTGATTTTGAAGCCTACGAGGCCATGCGGCGCTTGCATGCCCAATTGCGTAAGGAGGTTTATCGACGTGAACTACACGACAACATTAAGCTCGGACCTGGCGGTATTCGCGAAATTGAGTTTATTGCTCAGCTTTTCCAGTTGATTCGTGGCGGATTTGATGCCGACCTGTGCATCCGCCCTACTCTCGCGACACTAAAGCGCCTTAGGCAAAAGCAACCCTTACCTGCACAGACTTTTGAGGAATTAATCGAAGCGTATCAGTTTTTACGCAAACTGGAACATCGCCTGCAATATCTGGATGATCAACAAACTCAAGATTTACCACAGAATGCTGATGACCAGATATTGATCGCCAAGACAATGAATTTCAGGGATTACACAGCATTCCTGCAACAGCTGAACCGTCTCCGCAAGATGGTTTCACGACATTTCGAACTTGTTTTTGCGGAACGGCGCAGATCAGATATATACCATTCGCTAACCAGCCTGCAACCTGAAGAATCCGGTGGAAATGCCGCACTCCAGGCCCTCCAAGCTTTAAATCAGCAACTTAAAACTTTGGGTTACACAGATCCCGACAAAATTTCCGAACGGGTACAACGATTTTATGACAGTGAATTGTTCCGGAAACTGCCTTCTGCCAGCCAGGAAAAAATACTGAGTCTGATGTCCAGTCTGATTGAAGTCATCGTACATTTTCCACCGATTGACATTACTCTTGAGCGGATGCTGCAGCTACTTGAGAAAATCAGTCCCCACCCAGGTTATCTTGCATTATTGCAGGAACAACCACAAACCCTGCCACGCGTTACCAAACTTGTCAGCGCCAGCCAGTGGGTCAGCGATTATCTTGGCCGACACCCCATTCTACTCGATGAACTACTCACACCGCTCGGAGTACATACTCTGCCAGACTGGCCTGCACTCAAAGCTGAGCTCGTCCACCAGCTTTATCACGCCAACATACCAAAGGCGCAACTAACCGAATGGCAAATGGATGTATTGCGTCACTTTCAGCATGCCCAGACCTTCCGCCTGCTGGCGGTTGATCTGGAGGGTAATCTGCTACTGGAAGAACTCAGTGATCATCTCACCGAACTGGCGGATCTCATTCTCAATAACCTGCTCCAGCTTGCCTGGCAGGATCTCAAGAAAAAACATCGCTCCAATCCCGTCTTTGCCATCATTGGATACGGCAAACTTGGCGGTAAAGAGTTGGGATATGCTTCAGACTTGGATATCGTGTTTCTATATGAAGACAGCCACCCGGATGCGCTGGCTGTTTACACCAAACTGGCGCAGAGTATTAACCACTGGCTGACCACACACACCTCCGCAGGTGTACTGTATGAGACCGATCTGCGCCTGCGTCCCAGCGGCGTCACCGGGGCACTTGCCAACTCTATGGAAGCATTTGCCAACTATCAGCATGAACTCGCCTGGGTATGGGAACATCAGGCCCTGACCCGCGCACGATTTGTTGTCGGTGATCAGTTGGTGGGTGAGAAATTTGAACAGTTACGCAGGAAAATTCTCTGCCAACCGCGCGAACTGACGCAACTCAAACAGGATATCACCATGATGCGCCGCAAGATGCTGGATGCCCATCCAAACACCACTAACCTGTTCGATATCAAGCACGACCGTGGTGGCATCATCGATGTGGAATTCATCGTACAATTTCTGGTATTGGGCTACGCCCATCAGCATCCACAATTAACCGGCAACATCGGCAATATCGCGTTACTGAAACTGGCGGGAGAGCTTGGCCTGATTCCGATTGACATGGCTAACACCGTGCTTACCACCTACCGAGAATTTCGCCGCCTGCAACACCAGCTGAGATTAAATGGCGCACCCCAGTCAGCCGGTGGTGCACCTGCAAAAAGCATTTCCCAGGAATACGCCCGCGTACCCGCCAATAATTTGGCTGATGCGCGCCAAGCAGTTTTGGATTTGTGCGCGGAGGTATTCGGAACTTGATCGTAACCGGGTGTCATCCTGTAACTGGTCATCAACGCAGGTAATGACTGATCATGATGGACTGGGTCTGTTTACCCGTACACCAGCGCCTCCATATCATTCTGAATGCAGATTCCAGAGCACTGGCACTTTGTGCCGGCTGCGCCAGTAATGAAGCTTTGAAACGTGGCCTGAGTTGCTGCCTTGTATCATTCAGCAAATTCAAAGCGTTTGCAAAGTAACATGCTTGCCTGATACAGGACTCGGTATTGTCCACCACGAAATCTTCCAACTCCAGATGTCGCATGATTGCTGCTGCTCCCCGGCTAATCATGCGATCGCCTGCAATACACAATGTCGGCACTCCCATCCATGCTGCATGACAAGTGGTCGTCACACCGCTGGCCGGCATGGTATCCAGACAGATATCCACTCGATGATGCAATGCCATGTAGTCTTGCAAGGAACTTTTAGGCATCATAATGAAGCGATCTGTACCGATGTCCTGCTCTTTGAACCAGTCAAATATTATGCGGTGATTGTTGCTTTGCAAGTCACCAATCAGCAACAGCTTTGCCGTAGATATCTGCCTCAGTATGACACTCCACAGGCGCACCGTGCTTTGTGTTATTTTATTGATGCGATTAAAGCAGGCAAAGGTTATGTATCCATTGCTGAGTGCAGGCAGCGCATTCACATCTGGTGCCGTAACTTCCGGCAGAAATGGGGCATTCACCGGAAGTCGTATCAGTTTTTCGCTAAACTGTTTATCCAAAGAACCAGGCGGATTCAGATGGGTATCGCCAATGTAATAATCCATGGCAGTCAAACCGGTAGTGGCCAGATACCCCAGCCAGCTTGCCTGGATGGGAGCAGGCTTTAGCGAGAACATGGTGAGTCGATTGCCAGAGGTATGCCCATCCAGATCCACCAGAATATCAATTTGATCCTGCCGAATGATATCTGCCAGATCCAGATCGTTCAACCGATCGACTGTCCGCCAGCTCCTAAAATGGGTTTTCAATCTTACCGTGGTGCCATCCTCTATTGCTGATGCGGCATAGGCATGTAACCTGAGCTCTGCTGATTGCGCGAGGAAGGAAAGTACCGGCTCAAAGAAGTTACTCAGTGAATGCTCTCTGAAAGCTGCGGAAACAAAACCTATATTCAATATTCGCTCTGGTTCTCGTAAATTGGTGTGGTTCTTCCAGCATATTTTGCCTGGAGTCTCATAAAACCCGGCGAACCTGCGGTGCATATCCCACAAGGTTTCATCGTTGGCCGTGTCATCCTGGCTTAAACAAAACAACAAATTACTGAAGCAGCTCGCATAGGAGGGGTCGAGCTGGAGTGCGCGCGCAAAACAGGCGACGCCTTGCTGTACATCACCAAGATCTTTTCTGATGATCCCCAGATTATTGATGGCAGCAACGTAATCTGGCTTTAACCGGATAGCCTGTTCGAATGCCTGTGCAGCACCATGCAAATCATTCTGTGCTTTGAGCACAAGGCCATAGTAACAATGCTCCTCTGGATCCTGCATATTTAGCGCCAAAGCCCGATACGCCACTTCCCGGGCGTCCTTTTTCTGCACCAGGTAGGTATCGCTTAATATCTTCCAGCCAATGAGCCAATCCGGAAAATGGTTCAGCAGGGTGTGTAATCGCACTTCAAGTTCGTGGTATTGCCCCGACATAAATAACTGGATGAGGGTTTCCACTTGCTGATCCGCAGGCAAGTCAATCATCATGACGTTCTGCAAAACCTTAGCCACCAAAATATCGACGTACTGCGGTTATGATCTTTTCAACATCTTCCGCCGCCAGTTGCGGACCCATGGGCAAGCTGAGAACTTCTTTTGCATAACGTGTTGCTATCGGTAAAGCAGTACGAATATTTAAATCGGCGTAGGCCTGCTGCAAATGGGGAGGAACCGGGTAATGGATCAGTGTTTCAATACCTGCTTGTTTCAATGCAGCCTGTAAGGCATCGCGTTCCGGAGTTCTTACAACGTACAGATGCCAGACGGAAGACTGATGCCGAGGCATATCGATCAAACTCAGGGGCAACTCTGCAAAAGCAGTGTGATACCGCTGCGCGATTTCCTGACGTCGTTTGTTCCATCGATCCAGATACTTCAACTTTATCGACAACACAGCGGCCTGCATAGGATCGAGACGGCTGTTGATGCCTCTCTCCTGATTATGGTATTTCACCTTGGAGCCATAATTGGCCAGCATACGTATGCGTTGTGCCAAACCATCATCATTCGTAGTGACGGCACCACCATCACCCAAAGCGCCCAGGTTTTTTCCGGGGTAAAAACTCCATGCAACGGCGTCACCGTGTGAACCGATCTTTCGGCCATTGACCGTTGCGCCATGTGCCTGCGCCGCATCTTCAATCACATATAAATTATGTTGCTTGGCAAGTAAACAGATCGCTTCGATATCGGCAGGTATTCCGTATAAGTGGACGGGGATAATAGCCCTGGTATGGTTTGTAATATATGGCGCAATATCAGAGGCATTGAGCACATATTGCCCTGAAGCGGGCTCGACTGGCAACGGCTCCGCACCAACCGCACTGACTGCTAACCAGGTAGCAATAAAGGTATGTGAAGGTACAATTACTTCATCGCCTGGTCCAATGTTTAAAGCCCGCAGGATTAAGGTTAACGCATCAAGGCCATTGCCCCCACCAATACAATTTCCTGCCCCGACATAGCTTGCAAAGAGCGCTTCAAAATCCTTAACCTCTGTACCGCCAATATATTGACCGGATCGACTGGCGCGCAACACCGCTTCGTCCAGCTCACTGGCCAGTGCATGATAGGCTGCCTTCAGATCTAGAAATGGAATCAAGAGCTGATCTGCCTAGGCCGCCGCCCAACGTGCGCGCATGAAATCTTCATACTTGCGATAATAATCTTCTTCACTATATTTATTGGAGGCCAGACACATCAATACGGAGCCTGAAGAAAAATTATCTATTTCGCGCCAGATCATCGGACAAACATATAGTCCGTAATACGAACGCGCCAAATGAAACTTGTGCTTGTTCTTGCCATCATCCAGGGTAATGTCAAAACTACCAGACATCGCCACGATAAACTGATGCAAGCCTTTGTGTGCATGCCCACCACGTTCTGCCCCACCGGGCACATCGTACACATGGTAAACCCGCTGGATATCAAACGGGATTTGCGAGCTGCTCTCGATAAATGTCAAATTGCCTTGCGGGTTATGAATTTTGGGTAGCTCGATAATTCTGCAATCTTCTAATGGCATAGTTGACTCCTTACATTTGCTTATATTTAAGCAATTTCTGCATTCAATAAATGGTGAAGGCCTTTTTTATGGAGATAATCCATGACCGTTTTGCCATACGTATCACGCATGTGGATATCTGCACCCACGTTTAACAAATACTGAAACACATCGTCATTTTGATGCGCCTCATAGTGACTTAAGGCATACATCAACGCGGTAGTGCCTTTGTAGTTGGTGCTGTTCACATCCAAGCCAAGCGCCAGTAACGCTTTCACAATAGGTAAATGCCCGTGATAGGCGGCGATGATTAAAGCATTCCAGCCGTGTTTATTGCGTGTGTCTAAATGTTGAATCCACTTGCAAGCCTGATGCACGGCTGCTAAATCGCCGACCTCACACGCCATCCACAGCACAGGCAAATAATCTTTGATGAGGTATATGTTGTAATCAATGGTAGCCAGTTCAAAGTACGATTCCGTTTCAGTTATCAGCGTACCCGGCTTGGCTGTGCTTTTAACCAGCTGAATGTGAGTACTTACTATTTGCCAATTTTGGTAGCATGGCATTTGGTATTCTCTAAAATGAAAGGCGCGCAATTGGTTGTGCACTTCGTAGGCCGTTTTACGCCAATCGATGGTCACGTTGGCAAAGTCGATGGCTTTTTTGCTGTAATACGAGGCGCCAATGGCAGGTTGTGGATAGGCTTCAAATTTTTGGGTCACTAACGCCGTTAAGTATGCTTCAAACAAGTCTTGCGCATGCTGCATTTGCTTTAAATAGAGGCTTCTCGCCGTGTCATCGCGCGTGATGGCCACGGTGGCTTGGCCAATGATATCACCAGTGTCGATGCCATCTTCGATGCAATGCAAGGTCACGCCGGTTTCAGTTTCGCCATTTAAAATCGCGTGAATGGCTGGGCATACGCCTTTGTATTTGGGCAGTTTAGAAAAATGGATGTTATACAGTTGCGTGGTCTTAAAACGCTTGGTGTTGATGATTTCATCAAACTGCAATGAGATAAACACCAAATCGTCCATCGCGTACAATGACTCCAAGGTCACACGGGGTACACCCAGTACTTTCGCTTGTTTAATTAACGAGGGTTGCCAGCCATCCACACCCGTATCGGCCTTGACGGGTAAATAACAAATCGGGTGGTTGGGAAACGCATTGACCGCATACGCCAATCCATGCACCGCAATGGCATTTTGCCCTGCGATGCAGATGGTGGGTAAGGCTGTTTTAAACTCTTTGTCCATGGTGTTAAAGGATTTGTATCGACAAATCTCCTGCGACTATTTTTTCGATGTTCAATTGCGTTAAGTAGGTGTTCCACACTGCTAAAAAGCTTTGTTTTAAGGCTTCGGAATACACTTCGTGCGCATCCAACACCGCTAGCATTTGTTGCCCTAGCGCGTCTTGTTGGTAGCGAACACGTACCGCATTACGCATCATACTGATACTGGCCCACGCTTCATCTGCCGATATCCAACGGTTTTCTACCGCAATTATGGCTAATGCAATCCACGCGTAATGGCCGCACTTGATGGTGTTGTTATTCAGTTTGCCCGTATTTTGTTCTGGATTGTTTCTAAAAATGCCTAATGGCGTTGGTATCCAAATCGCGGGCTTATGCTGTGCGGCTTGAATAAAACTACCAATGTCGTCCAAACCAAAATAACTGATGCCCTGCATGGACGGGTTAAGAATCACCTCGGCGGCCTCGCGACGAAACACCGCATGGCTAAACTCACCTAACTTATTGCTGCAACCAGGAATCAGCGCGTTTGCCATGGTGGCCGCATCAAAGTGTTGACTAAATACCTGGCTGGTGGCGTGATCAATCAACATGCCGAAAGGCTGACCGGTTTCAAGCGCGTTCCAGCGTGCACTGACGGATATCAGTGCCTCTTGTTTGGCATGCTCACGCATGTGCGTTTCATAAAAGGTTGGGTAAATTAAGTCGTCATCCATCAGGATGTGGAAAAACTCGGCCTCTTGCGCATAGCTTCTTGCCACATGATAAATATTTACAAAGCCGCCCTTTTTTGGACCAGGCACGACGGAAATATCGAGTTTTTTGTAAATATCCAATTGGGCTAGGCGCTGCACTAATGCCGTGACTTCATCGTTCGGGTTGTCGTCCGAAATCACCACTTTAAAGTGCGGATAGGTTTGCGTGGCCAAACTTAACAGCAGTTGCTCGATATAGTTGGGTTTGTAAGCTGGGATTAAGGTGCAAATCGTCGCCACTGGCTTGTCGGAGTGCGCTTTTGTTTTGATGCTAGCTTGTGGCTGTGCCTCTAGCTGAGGAGCAAGCTCCACTCTAAGCATTTGCGCGGTTTCTGCCGTCAAGCCAAACTCCTCGCCCAAACCAATCGCGCTATCTGCTTGCGCATATTCGCCAAGCAGCATCAAGGCATCAATGTAGCTGACCCAATATTGTTCTTGCTGGGGTGCTTGTTGCACCGCCCACTCTAACTGCATCAAGGCGTCGTCTAGCTTAGACTGTTGCGCCAACAATACCCCCAACTGGTGGTTGGCTTCGGCGTGATTGGGTTGCACTTTCAGTACTTCGCGCAACAACGCTTCGGCCATCGTCCAATCGCCCGCTTGCAGGCTTTCTTGCGCCAATTGCATCACATCGTTCATCGCGTCTAACAATGCCTGCTGGGTGTTGATTAAGTCGCTTAAGCCAGCTTGCTCCAAGGCTTGCAACAAGGCTGGCACGGCAATTTCAAAGTTGGCATGATGCAAGTCCGAACACGCCGCTGACGGCAGTGTTTTACCCAGCACATACGCTAAACGTTGGCCATTAGCCGTGGCGATATGGCTAAAGTACCAATAGTTGGCGTACTTAGTGTCGTTCATCAACACCAACACCTGTGCGCCTTTGGGTGCCCACAGCATATTCACCAAAGCCGCGCCAGAGGCTGACACAATGTAGTGTGCGCGACTAAATAACGTCACTTGTTGTATAAAGGTGAGCTTACTGGGGTCGATGCTGGTAAAGCCATTGGCGACTAACAAGGCTTCGATTTCTTGCTCGTTGACCATCACGCGCACATTGGTATTGCGGCCCGGCGTGCGTTTAATAAAGATTTTTGAGGGTAATTCGTCGTTAAGTGCGGGATCTACATGGGCTAAAAATGCCTCGCGTACTGCTTGCAATGCCAGTGGATGAAAAATCACGTGTGTTGGTTCCGACAATAAGTCTTTACCTTCGCCATGCAATGCTTTGGGCCGCTGAAACGCCACATTGGCCACCGGACTCACCCATAATGCCGATGGAAAACGGTTGACGGTCAGCGCATCTATCTTGATGATTTGTGCTGGGTCTATTCCCAACAAATATAGCGCCTCTAGCATGCTAGGGTAAGACAGCGCATCCAATAAAATGCGATATTCCGCCAAATCGACGCCAGCGTTTTTTAACAATACCAATTGTGGCAGATACTCGGTCAGCCAATGCGCATAGTTGTTAGAGCCATTGCCGATTAAATTGATGACCTTGTGCGCGTGTTCAAACTGGCCACGTACATTGCCATAACCAATCAAACCTTTCTCTCGCTGCATACTGCAAAAGCCCAAGCCCTGCTCTTGCGTCTCCCAGTAGTCAGGTGAAAAATGTTGGTGCACGATACTTTTGTTTTGAATAATCGGAAACGCAGCCGTGCCAATGACTTTAAAGTCTATGACCTCCGCCATGTACACCGGTGGATGCTTGAGGCTATGCTCCTGCGTGACCAATGGATTGGGCGAGGCATTTCCAAAAATCGGCACGGCTGGCGAGTTGCATTCGATGGCTGGTAGTAAGGATTTTGCTTGAAACGTGTTCACTACCTCGTCGACAGTAGCCAACTCAAAAATTAATACTTCATTCTCCCACTTGTTAAGGTATTGCTGATAATTACGTTGCCAAGCAGGTGTGCCAAATGCGCCACCGCTTTGATGCGTGAGTTGAATCGGCCACGTTCCCAGCGTTAAGTCGGCTGTTCTTGCGCTTCTACAGAAATCTAAATCATAAAAATGGAAATTGAACCGTGGATCAAAGGCAACTTGCCTGGTCGTCAGGGTTCGCTTCCTGACCGCCAAAAACACACCATCCAATAATTCGCACTCAGTCGGCACATCACCATAATCAGAAATTTTTCCTTGAGCGGTTTCTCCATGCGCAACCTTGCCACTTAAGTTCTCTTGCGTATCCCAGGTAAACTGGGTGTCTATAAATGCCCATGCCGGCTGTTTAGGTAATCGACGCTTATTACCAGCCACGCCGATGATGTCAAATTGATTCAGCCCAGCCAGCACGGCCTGCGTAAACTGTGCATCATCTATCCACACATCGTCGTGGATAAAAACCAAAATAGCCTCGTCATCGGCCTGTGCTATGGCGGCATTGAACACTTCGGACAAGCCACGCGTATTTTCGAACGTCACGTTGACACTTAAGTTTGGGTTTTGTATAAGCTGTGTTACCAGGGATTGCCCCAAGGCTGAATGTTGCCAAAAATCCTGTTCATTCATGCGGGTAGCGCTTACGATTTCAATGATCACTGCGACATCTTGCTGGCTCCGGTTTTGAGTTGGATTTTGCTCATCTGGGCTGGATTGAGCAGTGTTGATAAATTTTTTTGCCAGAATGGCGCATTTTTCTTGCCATAATTCTTGTAAAGCAGTCTCAAAATGACCAGCAAATCTTGCGCCATCGAATAAAGGTGATGTTTTCAGGCGTGCTCTCAAACCTGACCTCAATGTGGCAAGTCCAGTCAAATTGGCACTGAATGCAATTACTTTTTCAATATATTCCGTCTGATTCACGGCAACCCAGTCTGACAGACCAGCCGCCGTCATCAGGCTTGCTCCCTGTCTTGCAATCATGGTGTTACCAATCAAAGTCAGCGTTGGCACGCCCATCCACAATGCATCGCACGTCGTCGTGCCACCGGTAAACGGAAAAGTATCCAGGTTCATGTCGACTTCTGCATAGGAAGCAAAGTATGCCTCTCTCGATACTTGCCCCAGCAGGCTGATACGCTCGATATCAACGCCACTCCTTTGCAAGCGCTGTTTTACTTCGGCAATAATGGCTTCATCGGTGAATGATTTACATTGCCAGCGTAATCGTGCACTGGGGATCGCCTGCATCACTTTACCCCACAACTCCATTACTGCATTCCCCACCTTGGCAAGCTGTTGATAGCAACCTAACGTTACATATCCATTTTTGATTACGGGCAATTGCGCGATTTCCATTGCGATCTCAGGCTCGCTGAAGCATAAGCGCGTATCTGGCAGATACTTAATCTTTTCAGAAAACTGAATCTGGCATGACGATGGGAGACTGACTTCATCCGTCAGGCAATAATCGATTTCCGCCACGCCAGTGGTCGACCAGTATCCGAGCCAGGTGGCCTGTACGGGTGCCGGCCGCCATGCAAAAATGGGCAGTTTGTTGCCAGCGGTATGGCCAGACAGATCCAGCAGAACATGAATGCCGTCAGCATGGATCATCTCCGCAGCAGAACGATGATCATGTCCGACCAGTGATTTCCATTGCGTAAAATATGGTTTCAATTCCGCACTGACGCTATCTACACGCCCATCCGTCAAGTAAGCAACGAGAGCAATCTTTGAGGAATCGATATGTTGAATCACATTTTTGAGGAAATAGGCAACTGGATGCTGGCGTAAATCACCAGAAACCACGCCAACACGCAAATATTGATCTTGCGGATTAACGAGCCAGGTATCAAATTTTTGCTCCGCTTTTTTCGAGACAATGCGCCCGTACTCACGCGCAAGTGCCAGGTGGGATTCTGGAGCGAATTTTTCAGAGCACGTGGTCGAATATAAGAAATTGCTATATATGGAAAGCTGTTCTGGTGCCAAAACCAGAGACTGTTTCAGTATTTCAATGGCATTCTCAATCAGTCCTTGATCATGATACGCATTGCCTAAACTCAGGTAAGCATCGACATGACTGTTATCCAGTTCAATCGCTTTTTTTGAATACACCTCGGTCTGACTTGGCTTTCCGGCCAATCTTAATGTCTCACTGTAGTTTGATAAAGTTCTGACATTATTTGGTTGTATTGCCAAAGCCTGCTCAAAGGCTTCCTGCGCCTCTCCAATTTTCATTCTGGCAAGTAAAATAACCCCGAAATTGTTCCAGATGTCACTGATTGTGGAGGTTAACGCCAATGCCTGTCTGCAATAGATTTCTGCTTCTACATAACGATTCTGACCAGTTAAAATCGCTACCATGTTGTTCAAGGCTTCCGCAGTGGGTTCCCGAATACTCAGCGCCTTCCTGAGGCAGGCTTCTGCTTCTTTTGGCTTATCCCGATCTCTATAAAACAGTCCCAGGTTCTGATGAGCCACCACGTGGTTTGTATCGAGTTCTATGGCTTTCAGATAGGCAGTTTCTGCTTCCTGTTGGCGACCTTGCTCATTTAATATGATTGCCAACTGGTTATAGATATCAGCATCTTGCGAATCAATCCTCAATGCCTTACGGCAATATTCCTCAGCCTGTGTCAGATTTCCCAGTGCTCTATGGCATATGCCCAAATGTAAGTACACATCTACATCGTTTTCGCTCAATTTCAGAGATTTTTGGAACGACTTCAGCGCATCTTTAAATCGTTCTTGCGCATAAAGACAGAGTCCTAAATAAAAATGCATCTTTGCTTGCTGTGGTTCCAGTTTTAGCCCTTTTCTGTAGCTCGTTTCTGCTGACGTAAACTGCTTAAGATCTTTCAACACATGTGCCAGATTGAAATGCGCCTTGGCTAAACCCGGGGCTAATTTAATTGCTTTTTGGTAGCCAGCTTTCGCTGCTTCCAGCTGATTGGAATCACAATAAAAATTAGCCAGGTTGTAGTGCACTTCAGCATCTTTGGGCATGAGTGCTGCCGCTGTTTTAAGCGCCTCACCTGCTTTTTCCATGCTCTGCTCGTGATGGTGAATAACACCCAGCACTTTCCAGGCCATACCATGATTGGGAAAAATTTGCGTGAGCTTGATTGCCCGCATTTTTGCCTCTACCAATAACCCCTGATTGAAGTCATTAATAAGTCGGCTGATCTCTACAGCAGTAGGGTTGTTATTTTTTTTGTTCGCTTGTACTATTTTTTTGGCATGCAATTTTGTCGGACAGTTTTTTTCTTGCCGAACCAAGTGTTCCTGTTCTGTGGTAATCATGCCAATCCCTATTTGTTATTCAATCAATGCAGGCCGTATCGCGCCTTGCCATTATTAAAAAAATTGGATCTCAAGTACTGCTTAATAAAAGGGATAAAGCACGTCTAATTTGATTAGCCAGTCTGGTCCGTCCATTCAGAAACGTTTATTGAACAGGCTTATGGTGTATTTGAGAAAGCCACCTTGTTAAAGTTTGTCCTTCGCCTTCACTAAGCGCTGGCAGGCTACGAGGAAGACGGCGCGTATGCCAAAATACCATCAGGTGTTACACTTGAAAACTGAATCCGCGCCACATTACTCCATTACAGATCAAATTTGTATCAGTCAAAGTTAGTTACTACGTGGAATTTCAATATGATGCAAAAAAATAGATTGATGCTTCACTTTCCATTCTTACTCCTGATTCCTGTCTCAGGTTGCGTTCCTATGACCGTTACCGGTATAGGCATCAGTGCAAGCACTGGCACTCTAATGTTGGAAGATCGCCGTAGCAGCGGAGTTTTCATTGAAGACGAACAAATCAGGCTTGTAACAGCCCGCAGGATTCAAGAGAAATTCGGTGATGATGTGCACATAAACGTAACCAGCTTTAACCGCAATGTATTGCTGACAGGAGAAGCGTTAACCGAAACAACCAGAAATGAGATATTCAAACTAGCAGCAAATGTGAAAAATGTTCGTAATATCTTTAATGAAGTCGTAATCGCACCTCAGAGCTCTTTGACTACCAGAAGTAACGATGCCCTGATAACGTCAAAAATCAAGTCAGTATTTTTGAATAACGATTCCTTTCAAACCAATCACGTTAAAGTGGTTACTGAGCGCAATATGGTTTATCTAACAGGGATTGTCAAACGTGCTGAAGGAGAAAAAGCAGTCGAATTGGCTAGCGGAACGCCTGATGTGATTAAAGTTATAAAAGTTTTTGAGTATCTCGATTAGATTTGACCCCCAATGCTAGCGCCTGACTTTATTATCGCACTGGAGGAATCCATCCCTTCTGATCGATATTATCTTGATCCGGTAGATTGCTATGCCTATGCATACGATAACAGCAGAAAGATTTTTCCACCTGAGTGCGTTATTTTTCCGCAGACAACCGCAGAAGTTTCTCAATTAATTAATTTATGTCGTCTTTATCAAATCCCTGTGACGGCGCGTGGTCGCGGAACAGGCACCGCTGGAGGTAGCCTGCCGGAACGGGGCGGTGTTACCTTGTCTATGGAGCGGATGACACGGATTATTAGGGTCGATGCAACTAACCGTATGTTAGTTACTGAACCTGGTGCGCTTAATGAAAGCATACAGCTAGCTGCCAGACCACACGAACTTTTCTGGCCACCAGATCCTTCAAGTGCAGCTTATTCCACTATCGGAGGCAATCTTGCGACAAGTGCCGGCGGACCTCATGCCGTAAAATATGGAACTACGCGCGATCATGTTCTCGGCCTGACCGCAGTCACAGGAACAGGAGAAATTATCCAAACGGGTTGTTATACAACAAAAGGAGTGGTGGGTTACGACCTTACTCGTTTGTTGATCGGCTCTGAAGGTACACTTGCCATTATCACCGAAGCAACTCTCAAATTGACTCCCCTACCTGTCGCAAAAGGTGGGCTTACCGCTCACTACCGTGACAATATGAGCTGCGCACAGGCCGTCGTAAACATCATGCGGCAGGCACAAGGACCGAGCGCACTCGAGTTTCTCGATGCAGGCTCACTCTCACTGATTCGGTCAAGAGATCCCGAGATAGCGCCGTCTGCTTCAAATGCTATGCTGATGATTGAGATTGACGGAACCACAAGGGAGATTAAGAGCGTTACTGAACAACTGCTTCAAGCATGTCAAAATGATGGTTTATTAATAGCCTCTGCTTGCACCAGCACGGATCAGTTATGGAAAGCAAGGAAAATATTGTCGCCACTGTTGCGTGACATCGCGCCCAAAAAGATTAATGAAGATATTGTTGTACCCATCAGCAAAATACCTGATTTGTTGACAGGTCTATCACAACTCTGCAGTCATTACGAACTCAAGAATATCAATTTTGGGCATATTGGAAACGGTAACATTCATGTCAACCTATTGATAGATCCGGATGATTCTCGTGAACTTGAGAGAGCACATACTTGTTTAGATAAGATTTTTGATCTCGTTATTCAGTTACAAGGCACACTATCAGGTGAGCATGGCGTAGGATCAGAGAAACGAGCGTACATTAACAAAGAATTAAGTAACGCAACAATCACATTGATGCAGCGGGTAAAGCAGGCTTTTGATCCAGATAACATCCTGAATCCTGGAAAAATATTCCCACAATTATGATTGCAATCAGACAAAAAATTAGCGCTGAAAATACTTTATTCTCAGCGCTAAAATTGGAAACGATTGCATCAAGCTACCAACTTTATCTAGAAGTAAAAATAATGATCTACCAATAAAGCTGCAAACAAAATTGTTAGATAAAGTATCGAAAATCGAAAAGCCTCTCTGGCAATCTGATCCGTATAATTCAGATAAATCTTAACTGCGTAATACAGGAAGACAGCATCCAGTACCAATACACTCATCAAATAGATTAAACCACTCATTTGAGTCAGATAAGGCAGAAGCGTTACGATGCATAATATGATTGTATACAGCAGCACATGTAAGCGCGTAAAAGCATCGCCATGCGTTACCGGCAACATGGGCATACCAATTTTGGCATAGTCAGACTTACGATAAAGTGCCAGTGCCCAGAAATGAGGGGGGGTCCAAGCAAAGATAATCAAAAACAGTAATAATGCGTCAGCGGAAATTTCACCCGTTACCGCTGTCCATCCCAATACGGGTGGCATTGCACCTGATGCTCCACCAATCACGATATTTTGTGGAGTTAATGGTTTAAGTATTAATGTGTAGATAATCGCATAACCAACAAAAGTACCTAACGTTAACCACATAGTCAATGGATTAACCCATTGGTAAAGTATTAGCAATCCAGAACCACCAACCAGTGTCAGAAAAAATAATGTTTCAGGTACACTGACTTTACCTTGTGGTAATGGTCTACCTTTGGTGCGTGCCATAATCGCATCAAATTTATGCTCCACCAAGCAATTCAAAGCTGCTGCCGCACCAGCCACGAGAGAAATACCAACCGTACCAAAAATCAGGATATCAAGTGGGACAGCTCCGGGAACGGACAAAAGCATACCAATAACTGCTGTAAAGACAATCAGTGACACGACCCTCGGCTTGGTTAGCCGATAGAACTGCACCACCCTCGCAGAGGCATCTTCCCATGTTAATGAATTTGTAGTCATATCTCCCTCCTTTAGCAATTGCTGTTTAACTTAACTGAGTTACTGTATTTTTTATAAATCTCAAAGCAACATTACTAGCCTAGTGTTCCATATGAGACAGTTTTAACAACCGTTTTAAATCATCAATCATCTTCTTTGGATCTGGATTTTTGGAATATCGCATCATCAAATGTCCCATCGGATCTATCACATAAATATGATCCTGCTGACTTTCCACATAAGGAAATTCTGATAACAAATCTTTTTGCTTAGCCAATACAAGTTGAGTTCCTTCGTATTGATCAACGAGAAGGGAATCTGGAATAACATCATCATTAATCAACCAAACTCGTTCCACACGATCCTTATCGACATGGGTTGCTAAACGAAGCTGACGCATTAAATAGAGTTTATCCTGACAAGGTTGATCACAATTCCCGGAATCAATTACTAATAACGTCCACATTCCTTTTAACTGCTTTACTCTAAAAATCGTATTGTCTTCAAGATTTGTCGCATCACCTTCTATCCGTTTCAGTTCTAATAATTCACCATAATTAACCGTACCTTCCGGACGAAGATTGTAAGTATGAAATATGTAAGAAGCGATCACTGGTGATAATATCAGCAGCATCAGCAGAATTAACTGTAATCTACCCCTGCGGGTCTTTTCGTTTGACATTGAGTACTATATAGATAAGAAGTGTTGCTGCCGCCAAAGAAAACCACTGAAGAGCATAGCCAAGATTCTTGGCTGCACCAGAATCAGGTCGTTCCCATTTTCTAATCAGGTGATCCATTACCCAATCATGATTTTCCTCTTGAAGCAGTAAAGCTGGCTGAAGAACTATGCCGGTAATTTCTTGATAGCGTGCTAATTCAAAATTCTGCCAAACCTTGCCACTCACCTGATCCTGTGAGAGCGCAATGGCCTTAATATTTGGAGAAACCACTGTACCAACAATATCAATGTTCTCGACTGAAGTGTTTATTTCAGGAAAATCTACCCGATTTGCATTTGCTGCAATCCAACCACGATTAACTAACACATGCATATCACTGTTCTCAATTCGTAATGGAGTCAAAACATGATAGCCAGCCACGCCGTTGTAGACTTTATTATCCAGCAATGCCGTTAGCTCCGGCACGAAATAACCGCGCACCTCAGCTCGACGATATTGTATGCTCTCAAAATCAATCAATACTGACGGGATTGTTATCGCAGGCTGTTTTGCAAATGCTTCTAGCTTTGAGAATCGGGTTTCTTTTTCCTCTGCTCGTGATAGCTGCCAATAACCCAGTCGCATAAACAGAGCAAATGCAAGTATCGCGATGAACAGCAACCATAAGTTAGGTTTAAATTGATAATTCCGAATTCTCACTTGTTACCTGCCAAACCTAACGTTAGACTTCTAACCCGATACGACTTATATACTTTTTCAAGCCATACCGGGTTATTCTGTAATGCTTACTTTGATTTATTAATTAAATCAAACTAGATACACAAATATAAATAAACCCAACCACACCACATCCACAAAGTGCCAATACCATGCCACACCTTCAAAACCAAAATGATGTTCGGGTTTAAAATGTCCAGCCGCACTTCTGAAGTAAATTACAATCAACATGATCGTACCAAGTGTCACATGAAAGCCATGGAAACCTGTCAGCATATAGAATGTCGAACCGTAAGCCCCGCTGGTAAGTCTCAGGTTTAGATCAGCGTAAGCGTGGCCGTATTCATAAATCTGAAACCCAAGAAAGGTTATCCCTAGCGCAACGGTTGCCAACATCCATAATTTAAGTCCACCACGGTCATTTTTTTGCAATGCCCAATGCGCAAGAGTAATAGTCACTCCAGAGGACAGCAGCAAAAAGGTATTGATGGCGGGGATTCCCCACGCACCCATAGGGGTAAAATTATTCGCAAAGCCAGGGCCTGCCGTTGGCCAATCACCAGCAAAATTTGGCCACAACAGGGCTTGATCCACTCCACCGACACCCTCACCGGATAACCAAGGCAGGGAAAAAGTACGCATATAATACAGCGCGCCAAAAAAAGCAGCAAAAAACATGACTTCCGATAAAATAAACCAAGTCATTCCCCACCTGAACGATTTATCTTCCTGAGCATGATATATACCAGCTTCGCTTTCGCGAATAACATCTCCGAACCAACCAAATAGCATATAGACAAGTATTGCAAATCCTATTGCCAACAAGCCATAACCGAGTGGTAATTTATTCATGGTGAGCGCTGCACCAAAACCCATGAATACCAATGCAGACGACCCGACTATAGGCCATTTTGATGGTGCTGGCACATAATAATGCCCTGTTGCTTGACTCATTATATCCTCCTGTATTTGATTTCTATTTCAACTTGTTACAATACGCACGAGCAAAATCAGGCTCGCAACAAATATCAAACAACCAACGATACCGCCGACAACTGCCTGTAATAGCGTTATTTTGGCTGCATCACTCTCCAGATCCCCTTGTTTTCTGATACCAATAAAAGAGAAGAAAACCGCCTTTGCTACTTGTATTACGGTTGCCTTACCCGTGTCACGTTCAGTCAATACTGGCTCCTGGCGTTTTAAATCCAATTAGATCAATCCCTCATCAAGGAAAAAAATGTATATGACAGCGTAGCTGTATGTACATCTTTAGGAAGATCAGGGTCTATTACAAACCTGACAGACAGCTGTCTACTTTCGCCACCTTCAAGATCCTGACGAGTAAAACAAAAACACTCAAACTTTTTTAGATAACGTTCAAGATTTCTGGGGCTATAGCTTGGAATAGCTTGACCAGCCAGAGTTTTGTCTGACTGATTACTGATTTCGTATTTAACTTCTGCTGATTTACCTGGATGCACTTGTATAGCGGACTGCAAAGGTCTGAAGCTCCAAGGCAGCCCGCGTACATTTGCATCTAGCTGAATATTGATTACTCTGGTTTCATCAACCTTTGTAGATTTATCCAGCACATCCGGTCGTTGCAATTCATATATTCCCGTTACCTCACAAAACTTCTCATAAAGAGGAACCATTGCATATCCAAACCCAAACATCACCACGCTGAAAATTAATAGCTTTCTCAGCATTTCTGCATTAACTCTGGACTCGCTTAGTTTCATTGCTTGGAGGTAACGGTAATTATATAAATAACGATGAATGTGACCAGCAAAACCAACGCCGTCAATATTTTTCTTCGTTTCAGCTTAGTATCGTTGTTATCATCCACACCAAGATCGCTCTTTAAAATTTAACGACTGGTGGTGTTGCGAAACTATGATACGGTGCTGGCGTAGGCAAATGCGTCCACTCCAATGTTTTAGCACCTTCCCACGGTAAATCAGGCGCTTTCTCACCGCTACGAACACACTTAATAACGATATAGACAAACAACAACTGAGTTAAGCCAAATCCAAACGCTCCAATACTGGAAATCATGTTGAAATCCGCAAATTGCAGAGCATAATCAGGGATTCTGCGTGGCATTCCTGCCAAACCCAAGAAGTGCTGAACAAAGAAAGTAACATTGAAAAATACCATGGACAGCCAGAAATGCCATTTTCCAAGGGTTTCGTCATACATGTGACCCGACCATTTTGGTAACCAGTAGTACGCACCAGCAAACAAAGCAAAGAGCGAGCCTGAAACCAACACGTAATGGAAATGCGCGATTACGTAGTAGGTATCCTGCACCTGAATATCGATAGGAACAAGCGCACAAACCACACCACTGAATCCACCAATAACAAACAAGAAAATAAACCCGATTGAGAACAGCATCGGGGTTTCAAATGTCATTGATCCCTGCCACATGGTAGCCGTCCAATTAAACACTTTCACCCCAGTAGGCACTGCGATCAACATTGTTGCATACATAAAAAATAGCTGACCCACTGTCGGCATTCCAACGGTGAACATATGATGCGCCC
The DNA here is from genome assembly GCA_016703745.1 of Nitrosomonas sp. NCBI lineage: Bacteria > Pseudomonadati > Pseudomonadota > Betaproteobacteria > Nitrosomonadales > Nitrosomonadaceae > Nitrosomonas > Nitrosomonas sp. The sequence goes on from JADJBK010000006.1 coordinate 809,716, forward strand.
AGACGATACAAGACAAAATCGCAATTGAAGCCGTAGCGTATACCATTGATGAATAACCGAATAATGGCTTCCGCGAAAAGGTTGGGATAACCTCAGAAACAATGCCAAATGAAGGCAATATCATGATGTATACCTCTGGATGACCAAAAAACCAGAAAACATGCTGAAACAGCACAGGGTCACCACCACCAGCGGCATTAAAGAAACTGGTACCAAAGTGACGATCTGTCAGCAGCATAGTCACCGTACCTGCCAGTACAGGCATCACCAACACCAATAAATAGGCCGTAATGAGCCACGTCCACACAAACATCGGCATTTTCATAAGCGTCATGCCAGGTGCGCGCATGTTCAGAATAGTCGTAATGATATTGATTGCGCCCATGATGGATGAAGCACCCAGGATATGGACTGCAAAAATCATCATATCGACACCCAATCCACCCTGAGTAGAAAGAGGGGGATAAAATGTCCATCCACCTGCAGCCGCACCACCCGGCACAAAAAATGAAGCAATTAACAGTGATCCTGCTACGGGTAGAAGCCAGAAACTCCAGTTATTCATCCGTGCAAATGCCATATCTGGCGCACCGATCATCATAGGCACCTGCCAGTTAGCAAATCCGACAAAAGCAGGCATGATCGCACCAAACACCATAATTAAGCCATGCAGCGTAGTAAATGAATTAAATACCTCGGGTTCAAATATTTGCAAACCCGGCATAAACAGCTCGGCTCGCACACCCATTATCAAAAATCCACCAACAAATAGCATGGTCAGACTAAAACATAGATACATTGTGCCGATATCTTTATGATTCGTCGCACCTAACCAACGCATGATACCGGTTGGGTGGTCATGTATATGACCATGCACATCTTGAACTACCGCCATTTTATTTCCTCCTTAATAAATCAACCTATCAACACGACCTACAAATTTCTGACGAGAATAGTTATTACTCTGCAGCAGCGCTAACAATTGCGGCACTGGTATCAATAGCCGCCGTTTTTAGCTGATTAGCGACCCATTGTGCATACTGTTGCTCCTCGACTACCTCAACCACGATTGGCATAAACCCGTGCTCTTTTCCACACAATTCAGCACATTGCCCACGATAAATGCCAACATTATCTGCTGTAAACCAGGTGTCTCGAATAAATCCTGGAATGGCATCCTGCTTAACTCCCAGTGCGGGAACCCACCAAGCATGAATGACGTCATTTGCTGTTAAGATTATCCTGATTTTTTTTCCAACTGGAACCACTAAACGATTATTCACTTCCAGCAGATAATTTTCACCTTTTGGTGTCTCATTACGTATCTCTGACTGTGAAGTTGCCAATTGACTGTAGAACTTGATACCCTCACCCTCACCCTGAAGATAATCGTAACTCCACATCCACTGATAACCCGTTACCTTAACTGTAATATCCGCCTCGGTAGTATCCTTCATGGCCATAACTGTTTTGGTAGCTGGCCAAGCCATTAAAACAAGAATAATGCAAGGAATGGCTGTCCAAAGGATCTCAACTGCAGTACTGTGATGAAAATTTGCTGCTTTATATCCAACTGACTTTCGATGTTTGACGATGGAATAGCCCATTACCCCAAATACAGCTACAAAAATAACCAGACAGATCCATAATGCCCAGATATGCTGATCGTATATCTGCTGAGCGATGGTGGTCTGTGGCTCCGGAAGATTATACTTACTTGACACCGCTGAACTCGAATAGACACCAAGACCCATTAATGCTACCCAGAACGATAACAGTTTACTGCTCATAATTTAACACCCCCCACGTTAATCAACTAATTACAAATTATTACGTTACGTACATCGTTTTTAAAATCTTGCCAAACCCAAATTCATTTTATCTATGTAAACAGACAACCTCGGAACTAACGATCATCTCAGGCGAAAGTCTAGCACTCCAAAAATACAACCGCAAGGAATAATCATGATTTTTATAGGAAAATTACCCTATTATCACTATGGTGATTCGCTATCCCAGCAGCCAACATTTTCTAATTCCTACTACTTTTGACTGCTTTCGTATTATATGCAACCTTTGGACTATCTCTCTAAATTCTAATTTACAGCACTAATATGTCCTTTATTTCAGATCAGAAATAGCCATTAGTTAATCGTGGTTATTCGTCTTGATGATAGAATAACAGCTGGGTAAAATAGACTCCACCGATAGTCATTGCAACTTTTATCGAGAGAAACTAATCCCAGTACATGTAAACTTTTTTAGCACCCAAAGTTTTTGCTTGCAACCATCGTCACATAGGAGAAATAACCATGCAATCTATGCCACGTTACGCGGCCAGTCACACTATTTTAGATCCCAGCATACGCAATAGCGTGTTGAGAAATACCTATCTGATGCTCAGTTTAACGATGATCCCCACCGTCATTGGTGCGTTTATGGGTTTGAGCACAAATTTTTCGTTTCTAGCCGAGTCGCCCATTATTGGCTCGCTTGTCATGCTTGCTGCCATGATCGGACTGATGTTTGCGGTTAGCGCTACCCGTAACAGTATCTGGGGCGTTATTCTACTATTCACCTTTACCTTTGTTGCTGGCTGGTGGTTAGGCCCAATTCTGCAATTTGCACTTAATTTCAACAATGGATCGCAGCTTATTGGTGTAGCCGCTGCTGGAACTGGGGTTATCTTTTTGACACTCGCCAGTATCGCAACTATCACAAAAAAAGATTTTGGTTTTTTAAGAAACTTTCTGCTTGTTGGACTGGTACTCATTATCCTGGCATCGCTGGCAAACTTATTTTTTGCAATCCCGGCTGTTTCACTTGCTGTTTCAGCAGCAGCAGTCCTGATTTTCTCAGGATTTATACTGTTTGATGTCAGCCGGATTGTAAATGGCGGTGAAACCAACTACGTCATGGCAACACTCGGGATCTATTTGAGCATATACAACCTGTTCATCAGCCTGTTGCAGCTACTACTTGCCTTCTCTGGTGAGCGGGACTAACTTTCCTGTTATACACGTTTTGTCCGCCGCACAGCTCCAAAAACTTGAGCTCCCTATAACAGGGATGAGCTGTGTGGCATGCGCAGCACGCATCGAAAAAAATCTTAATCAACTTCCAGGTGTACACGCAGCGGTTAATTTCGCCAGTGAAAAAGCGCTGATCGAGTTTGACGGCAACTTAACACGCCCTGAAGAGTTTTTGCATTCTATTGAGAAAGCAGGTTTTACTGTCACTAGCCGCACGGTTCTATTCCGAATTGAAGGCATGACCTGTACCGCCTGTGGCGATCATATTGAAAAAGAGTTGCATAGCCTGCCTGGTGTAATGGCAGCGCTTAATCCCGTAAGTGAAATCGTCAGCATCACTTTCAATCCCGCGCTTACCACAATCAACGAACTGATTGCCACGATAAGACATGCCGGTTATGACGCGCGGGAAATTACCGATAGCAGCAGAGAAACAGAAAAAAATCAGCGACTTGCGGCCTATAGACGAGAGCGTTATATTTTTATGGTATCCGCCGCACTGGCCATACCGTTTCTGCTGGAAATGGCCATGATGACAGTTAGTGATCATGGCCATCTACTACCGCAGTGGTTGCAATGGGCATTCGCCACTACAATCCAGTTCTGGGCCGGAAAGAGGTTTTATACCGGTGCGTGGCATGCGTTACGCAGTGGTAGCGCGAATATGGATGTACTGGTTGCATTGGGAACCAGCATGGCTTATTTTTTCAGCACTGTTGTTACTTTCTGGCAACTCGATTTGCACGTCTATTTCGAAGCCAGCGCAATGATCATTGTTCTGGTGTTACTGGGGAAACTGATGGAAGCGCGCGCCAAACAGAAAACCTCATCTGCAATCGAATCACTCATCAGGTTGCAGCCCAAAGTCGCTCATGTAGAACGTAATGGCATCGTCACTGATGTAGACGTCAATTCAATTCAACCAGGTGATATTTTTGTTGTTCGGGCAGGCGAAACTTTACCCGTTGACGGTGTCGTCATGGAAGGCAGCTCCAGCGTAAACGAATCTATGCTGACTGGTGAGAGTCTTCCCATCACCAAAGAAACGGGGGCGCAGGTATTTGCAGCTACCAGCAACTTGCAAGGCCTGCTGAAATGTCGCGCAACCCGTATTGGCGCTGATACTCAACTGGCCGCCATTATCCGATTGGTGGAAACTGCTCAAGGCTCCAAGGCACCAATACAGCGCCTGGCTGATACCATTGCCGGTATCTTTGTTCCGATCGTTGTTGTAATTGCCCTCGTCACGCTGGGGCTGACCTGGTGGTGGTCTGGCCAATTTGTGATGGCACTGATCCATGCCGTTGCTGTATTGGTCATTGCCTGTCCATGTGCACTAGGACTGGCCACACCAACCGCAATCATGGTCGGTACCGGACGGGGTGCACAGGAAGGAATTCTCGTCAAAAATGCAACAGCACTCGAACTTGCAGAGAAAATTCAAGTACTGGTAGTCGACAAAACCGGCACTCTGACTGAAGGTCGCCCAGTAGTGACTGATATTATTCCTACTCGTTTGATCGAAAAGAATGAGTTGCTCCAGATTGCGGCCTCACTGGAACAGGGGTCAGATCACCCTCTTGCAAGAGCGATACTGGAGCAGGCAAGCGAGCGTAATATTCCATACTTGCCAATAAAGGATTTTGTATCCCTGACCGGTCAAGGAATTACTGCTACTTGCGAAGGTATCAGTTACCTGCTCGGCTCACACAAGTTTCTGGAAAGTAACGGTATTAACATTGACCAGACCCAGCTCTCAGCATTGCAGGCGAAAGGAAAATCTGTAGTTATCATTGCCGCACAAACGAACTCTATACCAAGAGTCATGGGCTATCTGGCGATTGCTGATCCGTTGCGCCATACTTCTGCCAAGTCGGTTGAACGACTGCAGAATATGGGTATTGAGGTCATTATGCTAACCGGAGATAACTCGATCACCGCCGCAACCATTGCTGCTCAAGCTGGAATCCGGCATTTTAGGGCAGAGGTACTACCACAGGACAAAGCTGCGGTAGTTGAGGCTATCAAGGCGAGCGGCCATTTTACTGGCATGGTCGGAGACGGGATTAATGACGCCCCGGCGCTTGCAAGCGCAAATGTCAGCTTTGCAATTGCAGCCGGCTCCGATGTTGCAATAGACACGGCTGATATCACACTGATGCGCAATGACCTGATGAGTGTGGCCGATGCAATCTCACTCTCGCGTAGTACGTTGCGTAAAATCCGCCAGAACCTATTCTTTGCTTTTTTCTACAATACACTGGGAATTCCTCTGGCAGCATTGGGCATGCTCAACCCAGTCGTTGCGGGTGCGGCCATGGCCATGAGCTCGGTTTCAGTGGTCACGAATTCACTGCTGCTCAAGCGCTGGAAGGCAGAACACTAACAAGCAACGCGCAACATTTCACCAAAATCATGGAACATAAAAATATGAGTGATACCATCACGACAACCGTGATCCCGATCAAAGGCATGACTTGCACCGGTTGCGCCAGTAGCGTCAAAACAGTTCTCGAAAAACTGCCCGGAATCATGGGGGTTACTGTCACACTCGAAGATGCACAGGCAACCATTAAACATCAAGCGACTTCTTCCAGCGCTGAAGATTTCAAGCGTGTCATAGAAGAAGCGGGATTTGATGTTCCCTGAGAATCTACAGGCCAGCACAAATCCTGTATCATCGCCGTTTTAATCAAAACTGTATTCATGAAAACCTTCTTTCTGGATTTTGAGAAAGGTATCGAAGAGTTCGAAGCCAAAATCGAGCAGCTGCGCTACACGCAGGATAATTCCGCGTTGGATATATCAGCCGAAATCACCCGACTGCAGGCAAAAAGCCAGGGGTTGACCAAAAGTGTCTATGCCAAGCTGACGCCATGGCAAATTTCGCAGGTTGCCCGACATCCACAGCGCCCTTATACTCTGGATTACATACACCATTTATTTACCAATTTTGAAGAATTGCATGGTGATCGCAGTTTTGCCGATGATCCGGCGATCGTTGGCGGATTAGCATACTGTAACGGTCAGGCCGTTATGGTAATCGGACATCAAAAAGGGCGGGATACCAAGGAAAAAATATACCGTAATTTTGGTATGCCCAAACCCGAAGGATATCGTAAGGCTTTACGATTGATGCGTCTGGCGGAGAAATTCTCGATTCCCCTGATTACCTTTATCGATACCCCTGGTGCTTATCCAGGCATCGATGCTGAAGAACGTGGGCAATCAGAAGCAATTGGCAAAAATCTCTATGTCATGGCGGAACTGAAAATCCCGATCATTTGTATCGTCATCGGGGAAGGCGGTTCAGGAGGGGCATTGGCTATTGCGGTGGGAGACACGGTATTGATGCTGCAGTATTCCACCTATTCGGTTATCTCTCCGGAAGGCTGCGCTTCCATTTTATGGAAAAGTGCAGATAAAGCGCCAGAAGCTGCTGAGATTCTTGGTATTACGGCAGACCGACTCAAGGAAATGGGTTTGATTGATGGCATTCTACCTGAACCCATTGGTGGCGCGCATCGTGATTACCCTGCCACCATGCAATCAGTCAAGCAGGCCCTGCAGGAATCCTTGCGCAAACTGCAGGATATGCCCTCGGATACTTTGCTACAAAGACGTTACGAACGATTAATGGGTTATGGAAAGTTCAAACTCAATCAACCCGAAAAATCTGATTGAGCTGCTGCAACGTCATCTCCACTCGTCCGTAACGCCCGGTGATAGCCTCACAGTAGCATTGAGCGGTGGTGTCGACTCCATCGTGCTCCTGGATATGCTGGCCAGGCTATCCAGCGTCATCGGATTTCATTTGTCTGCGATACACGTGAACCACGGTATCAGTAGAAATGCCGACCAATGGAGTCATTTCTGTCAAGGATTATGTAAAGCATTCGCCATTCCCCTATCCATCTTCCGGGTACAGATTCATAAAAAAAACCAACAGAGTCTGGAGGCCGCTGCTCGAGATGCTCGTTATCAGGTATTCACCCGTGTTGATACTGATTATATTGTGCTGGCACAACATCAGGATGACCAAGCCGAAACTTTGTTGCTGCAAATGCTGCGCGGTGCAGGTGTCAAAGGATTAAGTGCAATGCCTCCTGTCAGATTGTTAACGGGCACATCAACCAAGCTACTGCGCCCTTTGCTCAACGTGCCACGTACTGCCCTGCTATATTATGCACAAGCTGGTAATTTGTCATGGGTAGATGATGAAAGCAATACCAATACTGATTTCGACCGAAATTATCTGCGCCACCAGGTTTTTCCAGTAATTGAAGCACGCTATCCTGCCTACCGCAAAACACTCACCCGTGTCTGCCATCATTTGGGAGAAGCAGCGCAACTGTTGGATGAATTGGCACAGGCCGATGGTGAGCAGGCCATTCATCACGATACGCTGTCACTGGAAAAACTATGCAGTCTCAATCCGGCTCGTGCAAAAAACCTGCTACGTTATTTTCTGGCGCGAAAGATGTGTTATTTACCCTCCACAGCCAAACTGAATGAGCTCTTGCGCCAGTTATCCGTCATCACTCCCGATAATCGCCTCTCGTTTAAATTTGAGAATCTTGAAATTCGCTGTTTTCGGGGAGTCATTGAATGTTTAACGATAAAATCTACTGCTAAAAAACAATTTGTTATTCCCTGGCAAGGCGAGAAACAGCTATATATCGAGCCACTACAGGGAATGCTGATATTTACAAATCAGCCAGGAACCGGTATTGATTTACAGAAACTGTCTCAACAAAACATAACAATACGATCCCGATCTGGTGGAGAAAGATTTCAGTTAGATGCTGCACGGCCACAGCGTAGTTTAAAAAAAATTTTGCAGGAAACCGCGCTCCCACCGTGGAAACGCGATACTTTGCCACTACTGTTTTGTGCGGATACGCTAATCTGGGCAGCGGGAATCGGCATTGATTACCATTTTCAGGTACCACCTGGCGCGCTTGGTTTGGAAATTACCTGGCTACCAGACCCACTTCATTAAATTTATTTAAAACAAAATATTATGATTTTAATTACAGGCGGTGCCGGTTTTATTGGTTCTAATTTTGTACTTGAATGGGTCAATCAATTGGATGAATCCATCGTTAATATCGATAAACTTACCTATGCAGGCAATCTGCAAAATCTTTCCACTTTGGAGAAAAATACACAGCATATCTTTGTGCGTGCAGATATTTGCGACAGCAATAAAATGAGCGAGATTTTCGCTCGATACCAGCCTCGTGCGATCATTCACATGGCAGCAGAAAGCCATGTGGACCGCTCCATCCATGGTCCGGAGGATTTCATTCAAACCAATATTACCGGCACCTTTCGATTACTAGAAGCAGCCAGATATTACTGGAAAAGCTTGCCAGAAGCGCTAAAAGCAACTTTCCGGTTTCTACATGTGTCAACGGACGAGGTCTTCGGCACATTGACTGCAGACGGAGCTGCTTTTACCGAGCAGCATTGCTTCCGCCCCAATAGCCCCTATTCCGCCAGTAAAGCTGCAAGCGACTGCCTGGTGCGCGCCTATCACCATACTTATGGGTTGCCAACGCTGACTACCCATTGTTCCAATAACTATGGTGCATTTCAGTTCCCGGAAAAGCTGATTCCGTTGATGATCACCAATGCACTTGCCGGAAAACCATTACCAATTTATGGTGATGGCCAGCAAATCCGCGACTGGCTGTACGTCAATGATCATTGCAGCGCCATTCGTTATGTGCTGGCAAACGGCCAGCCTGGAGAAAGCTACAATATCGGCGGATGGAACGAAAAACCCAACCTGGAAATCGTGCATACCATCTGCGATATTCTGCAAGCAGAGCACCCAGTTGAATATGGCTATCGCAACCTGATCACTTACGTCGCTGACCGTCCCGGACATGATCGCCGTTACGCCGTTAATTCAAATAAAATTTACCAGGAATTAGGTTGGAAACCCACCGAAACTTTTGAAACCGGTATTCGAAAGACGGTGCGATGGTATCTGCAGAACCAGCAATGGTGCCGGAATATACAATCCGGTGAATATCAGAAATGGGTCGAAATCAACTACGCTGAGCGCATCTAATGAAAATTTTGCTGCTTGGGAAAAATGGCCAGGTTGGCTGGGAATTGCAACGCAGCCTGACGCTGCTAGGTGAACTGATTGCGCTCGACCGACATGATTCACGGTATTGTGGTGATCTAGCGGATCAGGCTGGCATCCTCCGTACTCTCCAGACCATCCAGCCAGCCGTCATCGTTAATGCAGCCGCCTACACCGCTGTGGACAAAGCAGAAAGTGATGTGGACACCACTTACCAGATCAATGCCCGAACACCTGGCCTGTTGGCAGAACAGGCTAGAAAAACCGGTGCCTGCCTCATTCATTACTCAACCGATTATGTTTTTGACGGTAGTGGTGATCGTCCCTGGCGAGAATCCGACACAACCGCACCACTCAATATCTATGGTCACAGCAAGCTACAGGGAGAAACCGCTATTATTGAATCGGGCTGCAATCATCTCATCTTGCGTACCAGCTGGGTTTATGGTGCGATGGGGCAGAATTTTGCAAAAACGATTCTGCGACTGGCACAGGAACGCGACCAATTAACCATTATCAATGATCAGTTTGGTGCACCCACCGGCGCAGAACTGCTGGCGGATATTACTGCACGGATTATTCCCCAATTAATGATCAACCCTGAATTATCAGGGAAGTATCATGTCAGTGCGCAAGGTGAAGCAACCTGGTATACCTACGCAAAGCTCATCCTGGATTTTGCGCGCGAGAAACAGGTTGCAATCAAGGCCGGTTCAGACAATATTGTTCCCGTAGCAACCAAAGATTTTGCTACAGCGGCAATCCGGCCACTTAATTCCCGGCTTGATACCAGTAGATTTCGCAACGTTTTTCAACTGAATTTACCGCCGTGGCAAACTGGTGTCATTCGGATGCTTACCGAGTTGATTGCGCTGCAGAACCTATCCAAAAACTAATCTATCGTAACTGCAAGCCAGACTCCAGCCCCATCAGCACACTGGTTGTCACTTGGCCGAATCGCTTCGCAAAACGGTCAACCAACCCTTCTTGCGAGGTGAAATCAACAATACGTTCTGCTCGGATAATTTCACGCGCAACATAGTCGACATCTCCCAGTACATCAGCCAATCCCAGCGCAATGCTTTGTTCGCCGGTCCACACGATTCCACTAAAAATTTGCGGATCATCCTGCAGACGCTCACCGCGCCCTTTCTTTACAACGTCAATAAATTGCTGATGGATTTCTGCGAGCATATTGGTAGCATGTTGACGCTGTTCAGGGCTGGAAGGCGAGAACGGATCCAGAAATCCTTTATTCTCGCCTGCGGCAAGCAAACGGCGCTCCACACCCAATTTTTCAAGCGTGCCAGTAAAACCAAAGCCATTCATAATGACACCGATCGAACCCACTACACTTGCTTTATCCACATAAATTTTATCTGCCGCCACCGCAATATAATAACCACCAGAAGCACAGATATCCTCAACCACTGCATAAAAAGGAATATCTGGATATTGTGCACGCAACCGGTAAATTTCATCATTAATTGCGCCAGCCTGAACCGGGCTCCCACCGGGGCTGTTAATACGCAGAATCACACCCGCAGTATTGCGATGCTTGAATGCGTTCTTTAATCCGGCCTTGATATTCTCCGCACTGCTCAATCCCTCAGCAGATATCTCCCCTCTCAGGTCAACCAGCGCTGTATGCTTGTCGGATACACTCACTGCATCCGAATCAAACCAGCCCGACGCCCAGAAAAGTAGAATAAACAAATAGGAAAACGTCAGTAAGCGAAAAAAGATACCCCAGTTACGAGCTCTTTTTTGTTCCTGCAGGGAAGTAAAAACCAATTTTTCCAGTAATTCCTTCTCCCACCTATCTTTTTTGTCAGCTTCTATTTCGGCCATAACAACCTGATCACAATCTCTTTAGTTTTAGAAAAATTTAACGCGACTCGGTGACATAAATCTCGACACGCCGATTTCTGGCACGATTGGCCGGAGAATCATTAGGCACTTCCGGTTCATAAGAACCACGTCCATCAATCTGGATACGTTGGTAAGGCACACCTTTGCCGGCCAGATAATCACGCGTACTGGCTGCACGATTGACTGAAAGAGGATTATTAATCGTATCGCTACCGGTATCGTCGGTATGACCAACGATCGTCACCTGCGTGCCTGGATTGTTTTGCAGGCTGGCTGCAAAACTGTCAAGTATCGGGAAGAATCCTGATTTGATGCGCGCACTGCCGGTATCAAAAGAAATATCACTCGGAATATTCAACATCAAACGGTTATCCGCTGTCTGCGTCACGGATACCCCGGTACCCGCCGTAGCGGCTTCCATCTGCCTTCTCTGCTCTTCCATGCGCTGTGACCACATATAACCGGCACCTGCTCCCACGGCAGCACCCGCACCCGCACCAATGGCCGCACCTTTACCTCCGCCAGCAATCGCGCCGATTGCTGCGCCGGTTGCCGCGCCAAGCAACGCACCTCCGCCAGCACCGCGTTGTGTTGCTGACATATCCGCACAGCTGCTGATGAATAATGCCGCCACAACCGCAATGGCTATTTTTCCTGTATTCATGGCACACCTCTTCTTTATTGTTGTATATGAAAAAACACTATAACAGAACTCTTTAAATCCTTGCAATTGAGGCACGCAAAGTATCTGCAGATCATAACAACGGATGACTGACCGGCACGATATCCGTCACCATCAGCAATGACACCCCCAGCAGCAACAATAAAATTCCTCCTGTCAGCATCAATCCCGCGAACAAAAACCGAACCAGCAAATGTTCTTTATCATCCTGTAGCGTCACCCACTTTAGCAACCTCGTTCTGCAGTAAACCGTCGCCATCGCGAGCAATGCAACTGCGATCCCTGTGCCCACACCCATTACAAGCGTAGCCATCACTCCGAAAACATAGACATCAACGACATAAGCATACATCAATACCAACACTGCACCCGTACAGGGCCGCAATCCCATCGACAGCACGACCAGCCCTCGCTGCCTGTTATCGTCTGTCGTCTCAGGTACATAGTGATGTTGGCATTTACACGCATGGTGACTACCAGACACCACATGCTGATGCAAATGCCTGGAATTCGATAAACGCAGTGCATGCAATTTTCGTATAGCACGCAGACAAATCAGCCCACCCAATGAAACAACCAGAATATAACTGGCAAGCTCAAGATAATGACCATACTTTCTCGCACTACCCATAGACAGATCGAGCAGTTGCGCTGTAACCGTCACCAGTACAATTGCGACGACCGCCTGCAGAAGTGCTGCCAGGAAAGAGAGCCTGATGCCATGCGACATCTGCTCCTGATTCTGCGTTCCCAGATAACTGATGATAATCGCCTTGCCATGCCCGGGTCCTACCGCATGAAAAATACCATAAAGAAAACTGATGAGAATCAATCCGGAACCATATTGCCAAGGCGAGTTTTCCACTTGCGAAACATGCTCCGTCAACAGAATATGTAACTGCTTTTGCAGCATGGCCACGGTTGCCAGTAGCGTTGCCCAGGGAATCAGGAAAACGGTAAGCAATACACCCAAACAGAGTACTACCACCAACCATAAGTTTTTATTTGCAATCATCGGAGACATGGTTTTACGATGACGGCTCACATCTGATCACGATTTTTTCGGCAAATGCCTGTCCCAGACCCTCCGTATCTCGCCGTGTCCGGTCCAGCGAAAAGGCGTAGGCAATCAGCTCTTCGGTAACATCAGGTAGTTTGATCTGCTTGCTGCATTGCCATCCGGCACTATGCTGAATTTCAATATTACTTACATTCTCATGACTATAGGCAATGTAATAAGTAGGATCAAAGACCGACCAGATCAGCTCGTTACTCGTCAATAACAAATAGGGATTAAGCTGAAAATGCATACTCAGTTCAAGGAATTCCTGATCTCCATCCTTGACAACTTGCAACCGGTAACGATCTGGAGCTGGCAAAGCCATACTGCGCTCACCAATAGAAAGTACCGAGAAATAGCCATAGGACTTCAGATTCGTCACCATACGACGCGCCTCCAGCTCAAGTGCCTTGGGCAACGGCTGCTGCCAGTCATTCGCTAACTCAGCAACCAGGATCGCCGAATAAAAAAAATCAAACCGCCATACCTGGTCGATAGATATCAATTGGCCCCGGTCATTCAACTTGAATTCACTACGCGCGATCACCCAATTATGAGGGTGTGCACCGCAAGCCGATATCACGATGAACAGGCCAAATAAGCAACCTGTCAATTTTTTGAAGATCAAGTGAACTCCCTTGAAATGGGCTGTCTGCAGTCGCCGTTAATTATTTTTACGTAACGGATCAATAAAAAATACCCGCAAGCCAGATTGACCCGGTTTCACTGGCCAGGTTCATGCGCACCATGATGCCACCATGACAAAAACAGGGTAATTTCAGGATTGAAGTGTAAACAACACAATAACACAGCATGATGCCGCTTAAAATCAAATGCGTCTGGTACAAATAATGGCAGGCTATTTCCAACCGGCACCCATCACTCCAAGTGCTCATCGATTCGACATAGTGGCCGCAATGCGCAATAAGTGCAGGTTTGCGGGTATTGCCTGGGATCGACTTCTGCCTGGCCAGCAATGAAATCTGCCGCCAGTTTTTCCAGCGTTTGCTGCCAATTGATGATCACAGCTTGCCAATCGGCAGCAGTACGCGTCTGTGACCATTCTGTGAACGGATGAATACCCGGCGCGTAGCCCTCATCGTCAGATACTCCTTTTAACGCCATGTCACTATTTTTGATCTGCGCAAAGGCAAGTCCAGCAAGCTCCCGCTGAAAGAGCAGGCTGTATAGCGGCAATTGTGGCTCATCAGGGCGTTCGCCAAACCAGCCATCGACTTGACATGAGCCGGTTTTATAGTCAATCAGCAACTTTCCACCCTGTTCAAGTGTGTCTATGCGATCTATCCTGACCCGTACTTGTCGTCCACTTAGCACCAGTTCTGCAGATTGTTCCCTTGCTGTCACCTGAAAGGGCGCACGTTGTTTTTCAAAATCCAGCCAGGCCCGTACTAAGGAGGATAACCGTGAAAATTCGAGCATCTGTAAATGGCGGCCCAAGCTTTGCTGATAACGAGGAAGCATTTCTTCCAGTGTCTCATTCACTTTTGTGGCGATTAATTTCTCCAATATCTCCGCCGACATGGTTATCAGGCATTCGTGCGATTCAAGCGATGACCAGATTTTCTCCATTAGACGATGCAGCAGATTACCGCGCATCGGCATACTCAGACCGAGTTGCACACTACCTAGTGGTCGCGCTGCCAGCCGCAGCTCAGCAAAGGCAAGAAACGGACAGGCCGCCTGAAGTTTGAATGCCCGACTACCACCTGGAATGGAATCATCCTCTAGCGGCGGGGCGGGGTCTTTCGTCAGCCACTCCAACTGGCTGTGTTGATAAATTATTTGCTGCCAGGTTGAGTAGTTGACGGCAGGCAAGACTTCTTTGTTCAGAGATGGAAACGCTGCGATCAACGGACTGGGAATCAGCAACTCATCCTGATGACGTTGCGGATAACTGACCACGATCTCTGGCGCACTCCTCATCAGCCGCTGTAATATTCTTTTTGCTACCTGCAATTCACGTTCGGCAGTCGATCTGGGTAACTCCATCTGGCGCTGCAGCAGCAGAGGAATAAACGGATTCGGCTGGGGCGGTGCGGGCAATACGCCATCATGCACTCCCATGACCCATAAATAATCGAACTGCAATCCATTGGTTTCAAGCAGGCCGAGTACCTGAATGGAGGCTACGGGAGATTCGGGTTGGAACACAGTGCTGGCAGCCATTTCTTTCAATCGACTCAGCGCGGAAGGCAGCGTCATGGGTTGCGCCACCCAATCAAGCGATACAAATTGCTGCAACAAAGCCTGCCAGGTTTGTATTACCTGAAATTCCGTACTGGTCAGGGATCGATCACCCGGCCAGCCAACTGCAGTCAGCCACCGGCTGAATTGCCGTCCCCACTCACCCGGTTTAGCTATCTCCGGCCGCACCCTGGTTAATTCCAGCAGCTGTTTCAGGCACTGGACAAACACCGGGCAATGATAGGGCTGTTCAGCCCGGCTGCCATCATCCATCACCAATTGCAGCAACACATTCCACTCCCCGGTTTCTCGCAGATGTGCATCCAGCAGGGCGCGCGCACTACTCTCTTCCTCCCAGCCAGCCAGGAAGGGTGAACGCAGAAGGCGGCCGACATGGGTTATCACAGCAACAGATAGGTGTAATGCCAGCAACTCAAAAGCAGCATGGATCGGCGGATATTGAATCAGCGGCAAACCGAGCGACAGATTATAAGGACGCGTTAACTCATGGTCACCCGGCCGCAGCGCAGTCGGGCAAAGCACGTCATCCAGCATGCGGCACGCCAGCGCACGCTGTGCGCTTAATTCCGGTACTACCAGACCGATTTGCGCATCGGCATTTTCTTCCAGCCGCTGGCGAATCCATTGCGCCGCCGATTGCAATTCATCACGACTATCAATACAGGCCAGCTTGCCAACGTGCGCCGATTCCGGCAAAAACTGCAGCCACTCCGGCACACGCCCCATTTTCGCCAAACCCTGCAGCAACTCCACTTGCTGTGGTGTCAGCTCATCAAACCCGATCAAAGCCAGCTCACCCGGTAGAGCCACTTCACCTGCCTGCAAAGCTGGCAGCAACAGATTCGGTAATCTTGCAGCCGTCACCCAGCCATTTTTTTCACAGCTACGCTCAAAAGCCATTAAAACTTTCCAGAAAAAACGGCTATCTTCGTTATGCGCAAATGTCGCCGCATCCCATGAAAATTTCCATGCACGCAGATCTTGTGCAGCCGCCATGATGTGCGTGACAGTTAGCTCATCAGTCTGCCACGGCAGTGACTGGCCCATTGTTCGCAATATTTGCTGCCAGACCTGCCGCTCTTGAAACGCATCCAGCAAAAACAAATCTGAAGCTATATTATTGACCACCATGGCCTCCTGCCATAACCGCTGCAACCAGGCGCTCCACGGAAGAATATCCGCCCCTGGCCATACCTCACGGCCTGCTTCGATCATAGACTGATCATAGCGGTGCCGAAGTACCCGTGCGAGACGCTGATTACCGGTCAAAATGGTTGCATCGCGACCTAATCTACGGATAATATCGGCCATGTCGGTTTGCTGCGGCTTGCATACAAAAGCGGTGGTGGTTGAATAGTACATTTCAATTGAGTTCCAGTGAGTATTCGTCCTTCAAAGGGCAATTCCCATTGTGATTCAGAAAATCGATATATTTCAAAAAATTATAGTTATTTAGGAGAGTGAATGAGTAAAAGTATATTAAATAGCCTGCTCTTTGCTACAGCCATTTCCTGGGCAGGACTGGCCTTATCCGAGGAGGTAGAGGTACAACATACTACTGAGGAAGTTTCGTCACACACTGAAACTGAAGCAGCCGCAGCCACTGAAACAGCGGGTGGCAATGATGCACCAATAAGCGGTATTGGCTGGCGACTAGCCCGAAAAGTAGAAATGGGCAATACCGGCAAATTTATACATATGGTTTTGGTCGAGCCTAAAAGACAAATGGATAAAACCATTTACAGCAATGCAATTACCCGGATATGTGGCAAGGAAGAGGAATTCTGCCGCATTCGTTTCTGGATAGAAGAACGCTTCATCCCGGAAAAAAGTATTCCTACCGGTGAGCAGCTGCAACGGCAGAAAGCCGATTTCCTCATGAACCGCAAGGCAGGCATTCATCGCACCCAGTGGTCCTGTACCGTTGATCATGACAGAAGTGAATGTATGGATTGGTGATTCCCTATCGAAGCGGCTGACTTGTTATGCTATTGAATCCAGATAGCGATATAGCAGCGATTCGATAAACAATCTGGGATTAAGTGGATGGCGCGCCCATCGCCGTGAGGTAATCAGGTCGCGCCACAGAAATGCAAGTACCTCAGGATCGATTTTCGCCGCAATTTCCCGGATTACCGCTTCCTCCTGCAGATAGTAACGAACCTTACCCGTCGCGCGACAACTCATCAAATCAAAGCACCATTTTTGCAACCAGTCCACGATACATAGTAATTCAAACTGCTGCATCTCTTCTGCCACACCAACCACATCCAGGCTCTTCAGTACGCTGAGACGCCGGATGAATATCTGGTACCGCACAAACCAGGGTTCATCAAACTGCAAGGCTAGCAGGGGTGCAAAACCCGACATAGCCAAACGGACTTCCACATGATCCACCTTCTGCTGCCGTAGCCAGTCCTGCGCAACCTGCCGGTCTGGCAGCGGCATGGGAATCTGCTGACAACGGCTGCGAATAGTCGCCAGTAATGACGAAGCATCGTGCGCCACCAGAATGAACACGACATGGGGTGGTGGTTCTTCCAGTTTTTTTAGTAACGCATTGGCAGCTGCGTGATTCATCGCTTCCGCAGGATGAATCAGCACCAGCCTGTCTCGATTCTGGTGGGCGCTAAGATAGACAAAGTCATCCAGTTCACGAATTTGAGCAATCGTAATCTGCTGACTGGGTTTCTTTTTTGATCTGGCGTCTCCACCGCCCTCTTGCACACCACTCGTCTTGCCTTTGTCAGCATGATCCACTGCCTCGGATAACGCTTCTGCTGTTAACAGACGAAAATTAGGATGCTGATTCTGTTCAAACCAGCAACAACT
Source organism: Nitrosomonas sp. (assembly GCA_016703745.1). Classification (NCBI taxonomy): domain Bacteria; kingdom Pseudomonadati; phylum Pseudomonadota; class Betaproteobacteria; order Nitrosomonadales; family Nitrosomonadaceae; genus Nitrosomonas; species Nitrosomonas sp. Next base: position 827,520 of record JADJBK010000006.1, read on the forward strand.
GGTGCAGATTCCACACGCGGCAGCATCCGCATTTACCTGTTCGCATAACATGGCCTTGGCCAGGCTGCGCGCCCAGGCAAACTTTCCGATCCCGGCACGCCCTGTTAGCAGCAAGGCGTGATGCGGACGAGCGCTATTTTGCCTGACCTGCTGCCATAACATGCGCTGCCAGGGATAGATAGCGGTCTGCATCATTGTCCACTTTGTTGCCGGCAAAAAATCTCGATCAGCTCCATCAGATTCTGCCTGACCTGTTCGATTGGAAAGCTTGCATCAATCACGCGGATACGCTGTGAAAACTGCCGTGCTCGTTGCAGATAACCCTGTCGGACACGATCAAAAAACTCATCTGATTCGCGCTCAAAACGATCATAAGTTTTAATCGACTGCACACGCGCTTTACCCATTTCTGCCGGCAGATCAAAATATAACGTCAGATCAGGCGCAACCCCGCCCTGCACCCAATCCTCGAGCAAAACAAGTTTTTGCAGCGACACGCCCCGTCCTGCGCCCTGATAAGCAAAACTGGCATCCATGTAGCGATCAGAGACTACCCAGTCACCGCGCGCCAATGCGGGAAAAATAACTTTATCGAGATGCTCGCGCCGCGCGGCAAACATCAATAAGGTTTCGGTTTCAGCATGCATCGTCTGGCGCTGGTCGAGCAGCAGTTCTCGCAGTCTTTCTCCCAATACCGTTCCGCCTGGCTCACGGGTTACCACTATTGCCAGCCCTTTGCCTCTCAGGAATTGCGCCAGCCACTCAAGGTGGCTGCTTTTCCCCGCACCATCAATGCCTTCGAAGGTAATAAATTTTCCTGGCTGTACCATATCTGGCTCAATTAGAATATCCACCTGATTAACATAACAATATTGTCAACCCCATATGCACATTAACACGGTAGGGTTACTGGTAGAGGCAACACACATACCTTCTCCCAATTGCGACGCGCGCCCGGACGACACCGATATCAGCCTGCTGGTGATTCACCATATCAGCCTGCCACCGGAAGAATTTGGCGGCGATGGTGTGATCGAGTTCTTTACCAATCGGCTTGATCCTGCCGCTCATCCCTATTACCAATCGCTAAAAGGGGTAAGGGTCTCGGCACATTTTTTCATTCGGCGCAGTGGTAAGATCATTCAACTCGTCCCCTGTCTGCTACGCGCCTGGCATGCGGGAGTCTCCTGCTGGCAGGCGCGCGCCTGCTGCAATGATTTTTCAATTGGCATCGAACTGGAAGGCAGTGATAACCAGCCGTTTACACCTGATCAATACTCACAACTGGTCAAATTGACTGCAAGCCTGCTTATCACCTATCCTATCCGCGATATTGCCGGACACGCCACGATTGCACCACAACGTAAAACCGACCCCGGCCCCCATTTTGACTGGCAGGGCTATCGGCAGGCGCTCCTTACCCAACAAATAGCGTGTGATTTGACCGAGCAGAACGCTATCATCATCCATTCACGCTAAACCTGGGTATTCAATCCATTTCTTCCCGGTCAGGAGATTTGCCTTGCCTCAAAGCAGTCAGCTCGTTGATCATCACCTGCCGCTCCCGGTCGATTTCCTGATAGCGCTCATGAATTTCGTTCAGTCGCGCCGAATAATCCTTGATACGAACCAGGCGCTCCTGTTCGCGCTTTTGGACTTCATCATAGTTAAGCATCGCATTTCCCACAATGGGTTGGCTCTGCTGCATGATGATACTATTTTCCTGCAACAGCTCCTGCCGGCGCAGTTCCTGCAACATCTGAAACTGCTGAAACAGATTCTGCTGTTCCTGCTGCAGCATTGATAACGCGGCTTCGACCTCCTGCCTCTGTTTCTGCACATCGTTGGCCGCAGATAACGGCAGCGACAATAACAATAAGCCAATCAATATTAATTTCATGTTTCCTCCAAGAATCTTTATCCTGGAATCAGATATGAATCGCACGCTTGTCCACAGCCAATGCAGATTCATGCAGCACTTCAGATAATGATGGATGCGCGTGTACGATACGCGCCAGATCCTCACTGCAGGCAGAAAACGCTATGGCAGTCACCGCCTCGGCAATCATCTCCGAGACATACGGACCAATCATATGCACGCCCAGAATCCGGTCAGTATGGGCATCTGCCAGCACTTTCACCAGACCAGCTGTTTCTCCGAGTGCGCGAGCGCGGCCATTAGCCATAAACGGAAACTGCCCCGATTTATAGGCAATTCCTGCCGCCTTGAGTGCCTGCTCGGTTTTACCGACCCAGGCAATTTCCGGACTGGTATAAATCACCCACGGTATCGTATCAAAGTCGACTTCCCCAATCGAACTGGTCGATCCATCTCGTTTTGCCGCAATCCGCTCTGCCACCGCTACGCCTTCTTCAGAAGCCTTGTGGGCGAGCATCGGACCTCTGACGACATCTCCGACCGCATACACATCCGGCAGATTCGTCTGACAAAAAACATCGACCTCGATCCGGCCACCGGCATCCAGTTTCAGACCTGCTGCATCTGCACCCAGCCCAGTAGTATTCGCCACCCGACCTACGGCAACAATCAGTTTGTCCACGGACAATTTCTGGCGACTACCTGCCTGATCAAGATACTCAATCTCCACCCGGTTTTTCAGGGACTTGACCGATTGAATCTGCAATCCGATTTGGATATTCAATCCGGTGCCACGAGTTAATACCTTAAAAGCTTCCTTGGCAATCTGCTCATCCGCCGCCGGCAGAAAGTCTGACTGCACCTCAAGCAGAGTGACTTCCGCACCCAGTCTACGCCACACGCTGCCCAGCTCAAGACCAATCACACCCGCACCGATAATGGCGAGCTGTTTGGGTGCGGTCTGCAGCGCGAGCGCACCGGCGTTATCGAAAATATTGATATTATCCACTGGTGCCATTTCCAGCGAACGCGGCGATGAACCCGTTGCGATGATAACGTGCCTCGCTCGGAGAGTTTTTGCATCCTGCTCATCCGTCACTTCGATTTCCCACACATTCGCGTCTTGCGGACGTTTCCGCAACATGCCACGGCCATGCACGCTAGTGACCTTATTCTTCTTGAACAGCATGCCGATGCCGCTGGTAAATGCTTTGACGATTTTATCCTTGCGCGCAATCATCGCGGGGACATCAACGGTAATACCTTCTATCTTGATGCCATGTTCGGCAAACTTGTGGTTAGCCCGTTCCAGATTCTCGGAGGATTCCAGCAGTGCTTTGGACGGAATACAACCCACATTGAGACAGGTGCCACCCAGGCTAGGCTTTTGCTGCTCATTTTTCCAATCATCAATACAAACGGTATCCAGTCCCAATTGCGCACAGCGGATGGCTGCTACATAACCCCCCGGGCCTGCACCAATCACCGCCACATCAAAAATTTTATCCATATCTGTTTATCCTAATAGTGTTGACCAAGTCTATTGATAGCATCAACTGCATTGGCAAATTGCGGAATATCCCGCAGTTGCTTCAGGGAATGACCTTCCCGGTGGCCACGCATCCGTGCCAGTCTTGCCATACTGATCGAGGAAACTTCCCATGACAAACCATCCAGCAACTGGTCTGACGCCACAGTATCGTTGCATACCAATACCATGTCACAGCCTGCCCGCAACGCCAGGCTGGCGCGCGCCAGCATATCCCCATAACTGCCGGTTGCACGCATGCTCAGATCATCACTGAACAGACAGCCTTCAAAGCCAAGCTCATGCCGCAATATCTCCTGCTGCCATTTGCGGGAGAACCCGGCGGGATAGTGATCTACCGCAGAATAAATAACATGCGCCGCCATGATGCCACCTAGTCCAAAATCAATCATGCGCTGAAATGGCAGCAGATCCTCTATCTGAATATCAACAAAATCACGGGTATCGACTGCAATTTCCACATGTGTATCTGCTGCAATCGCACCATGCCCGGGAAAATGCTTGCCGACCGCCACCATACCTGCCTGGCGCATACCCAGCATCAGCTCGTGCGCAAGTTCCGCTACGGCCTGCGGATTACGATGCGGGGATCGGTCCCCGATGACGCAACCCAGACCATAATCGAGATCCAGCACGGGTGTGAAGCTGATATCAACCCCACACGCCTTTAATTCTGCTGCCAGCACATAACCCACTTGCCAGGCCAGCCGACGAGCATGTTGCGGATTATCGTTCCAGCACTCACCTAATCTACGCATAGCAGGCAAGCGCGTGAATCCACTCTGGAAACGTTGCACCCGGCCCCCTTCCTGATCAACAGCAATCAGCAGGGGCGGCTCTCGCAATGCACGAATTTCTGCCGTTAGCTGACAAAGTTGCTCAGGTGATACAAAATTACGGGAAAACAGGATGATTCCACCTGTCAGGGGATGCAGCAATCTTTCCCGGTCCTCTGCCGACAGACTTGTACCCGCCACATCGAGCATGATGACACCTCTCGACATGTCTATTTTTCCAGAATAACGAAAGCGCTTGCCATAGTTAATTCGTCAGTGATCGACAGGTGGTGCGCAATAATTCCCTCGTGACTAACCCATTCCGTCAATGCCTCGCCAAACTGAAAATACGGTTTTCCGTGTGGGTCGTGCAGTACCGTGATATTACTGAAACTAACCGGCGCGCGCAGCCCGGTGCCTGCTGCCTTGGCAAAAGCTTCCTTGGCGGCAAAACGTTTGGCGACAAACACTGCGGGGTTGGCATGATTCAGAAAATCCGGCCATTCAGCCTCGGCCAGCACCCGCCTGGCAAACGCCTCTCCGTGGCGCTCCAGCGAATGGGCAATACGAACAGGGTCGACCAGATCGGTGCCAATACCGTAGATCATGCGCTTGCCTGACCGATCAGCGCTTTCATTTCGCGCACCGCCTGGGCAAAGCCGACAAAAAGCGCACGCGCCACAATAGCGTGTCCGATATTAAGCTCGGAAATACCATTGAGCCTGGCTATGGGTTCGGTATTCTGATAGTGCAATCCATGTCCGGCATTGACTTGCAGACCACGTTCGAGACCATACTTGACCATTGCCTTGATAGCTTCCAGTTCGGCCTGCTGTTCAGCACTGCTTCCGGCATCGGCAAAACGGCCGGTATGAAGTTCGACTGCCGGTGCTCCCGCCTGGACAGCCGCATCGATCTGCTGGGGCTGCGCATCGATAAATAACGAAACACGTGTGCCAGTCTGCGCCAATCGGTCGCAGGCTGCCTTGATCGAATCAAAATGACGCACGACATCCAATCCGCCCTCGGTAGTCAGCTCCTCGCGCCGCTCGGGAACCAGACAGACATCCTGCGGCTTGATGCGGCAGGCGAAATCGATCATTTCTCGAGTCACCGCGCTTTCAAGATTCATACGGGTAGTCAAACGCTCCCGTAGTATTTCGACATCTCTATCCTGAATATGGCGACGATCTTCACGCAAATGCAACGTAATGGCATCCGCGCCAGCTGTCTCAGCGATCAAGGCTGCTTCCACCGGGTCAGGATAAATGGTGCCGCGTGCCTGACGCACGGTGGCGATATGATCAATATTGACGCCCAACGTAATCATGATGGTGATTTGTCCTCCTGAAGTGGCTGGTCTTTATAGCCCCTGTTTTACTGCTCTTGTCATTCGTAACCCAAATTCTTCAGCATATTGCCATCCTCAGCCCAGCCAGTCTTCACCTTGACCCAGACTTCCAGATATACCTTGCCACCAAATAACGCCTCCATATCCTTGCGCGCCTGGGTTGCCATCTCTTTCATTTTTTTCCCCTGCTTACCAATAATGATGGCTTTCTGATTGGGGCGGTCTACCAGAATACAGGCATGAATACGCCGTAAATTTCCTTCAACTGTAAATTGTTCAATGTTAACACTGACAGAATAGGGAATTTCCTGCCCAATCTGACGGAAAATTTTTTCACGCAATAACTCAGCAGCCAGAAAACGCTCGCTGCGATCCGTTATATCATCCGCACCAAACATCGGCGGGCTGATCGGCAAATAATTACGGATGGCTTCTATCAATACAGGAAGCGACTCATTTTGTAGCGCGCTCACTGGAATCATCTCTGCAAAATGAAACCTGCCTGCCATTTCTTGCAGAAAGGGAAGCAGTTGTTGCTTATCCACCAGCAAATCAATTTTATTGATGACCAGCACGACCGGCCGGTCGGTTGGCAGGCGCTCAAGGACCACTTCATCCTGCCGATCAAATTTACCTGCTTCGATAACGAATATGATGACATCAACACCATGCAAGGTTTGCATGACCACCCGGTTCATCGCCTGATTGAGTTCATTACGATAACGCATCTGAAAACCCGGAGTATCAACAAAAATAAATTGTGATTGCGTATCCGTCAAAATCCCGTGAATGCGATGGCGGGTAGTCTGCGGCTTTCTGGAGGTGATACTGATTTTTTGCTTAATCAGATGATTCAGTAATGTCGACTTACCCACATTGGGGCGCCCCACAATGGAGATATAACCGGTTTTAAATTCAGCCGTATTCATGGCGATAGAGACCCCAAGGAAACAAAATAAGAGACGCCAGAGAAGGTGGATAAAACATCATAGGATGTCTCTAAAATTCAGAGCTAAACAAGAAACGATCAAGTTGTCTACCTGTCGCTGCGGGTTATCTTCGCATAAGCTTGCTGCGCGGCTTCCTGTTCAGCGCGGCGGCGACTGGTTCCCTCACCCTGCGTGAGAATGGCCAGTTTCTCGACCATACATTCAACCCGAAACGTTTGTGCGTGTGCTTCACCCGCAATGGATATCACCCTGTATTGCGGTAAATCTATTTTTCGATGCTGCAGATACTCCTGCAGCAGTGTTTTAGCGTCCTTACCAGACGCATCGATATCCAGATCATTGACCAGTGTGCCATACAGTCTGGCAATAAGACGCTCAACTTCCTGAAATCCACTTTCAAGATAAACCGCGCCAATGATGGCTTCCAGCGCATCAGCCAGAATGGATGGGCGACGATGTCCCCCACTTTTACGTTCACCATCACCCAGCAGGATCAACTCACCCAATCCCACACCAGAGGCCAATGAATACAAGGCATCCTGGTTGACAAAGTTGGCCCGTGTTCTGGTCAGATCACCTTCCGGTAATTGGGGGAAACGTTTGAACAATAAGGCAGAGACAGCACAATTTAATAAACTATCACCAAGGAATTCAAGCCGTTCGTTATGAGGCAGTCCAAAACTACGATGCGTCAGCGCTTCCCGGAATAAATCAGGCTGTTTGAAAGTGTAGCCGATTCTGTCAAAAAATATCAGGTGCGGTGGTGTCTGCAGAATGGCATCCATGCTCCGCGCCGACAATTTGCGCATTCCAGTCAATGACTGGATGCCTCAAAGTCAATCAATAGCGAAATGTTGGCAAACAGCGGTTTTTTGACCGTATAACTGGCACGCATCACCACCTGATTATTCTGTTTTTCAATTACCAGATCTTTACCCGTAACAGACTTGATATCATCTATGCTCGCACGTTTGTTAAACCCCTGACGCAATGCGCTGATACCTGCCTCCTTCAGAGCAGGATCACTGACCGTGGCGACCATTGCCCGCTTGACTGCTGCAAATTCAATATAGGCCGGGATCAGACGCATACCGAAAATTGTAATCACGATAATCACGACCGACCATAGCAGCAACCCTGTCAGAGTCACTCCATGTTGCCTGCTTTTGAGCTGTGGAATATCCTGGCGCATCATGCTATCTCCTGATTAATTGACAAACAGATCGTCAAATTGACGTACCAATTCTGCTCAGATCACTGAAATTCCACCAGATGAGGAAAGCCTTACCAATAATATTGCTCTCCGGAACAAACCCCCAATACCGACTATCACTGCTGCCGTCACGGTTATCACCTAAGGTAAAGTAATTTCCTGCGGGTACTTCGCAGGCAAAGCCAGCGTGATCAAACTGGCAATTTTCCCGCTGCGGAAAATAATGGACGGCAGATAATTGTATTGCAGGCATTTCCTGGTTGATCAGGATATGGTATTCCCGATCCTCTATTTTCTCGCTGAATTTCTGCGTATAAATATAGGCCAATCCGGACTCGACATACTTGTAATCACCATTCAGCTCGAGCTTGACGGGTTTTCCGTTGACGCTCAGTTGTTTGTTACGATACTCAATTTTATCGCCCGGCACACCAACGATACGTTTAATGTAATCAATGGAAGGATCTTCCGGAAACCGGAATACCAGCACATCCCCACGGACGGGTTCATTCAAATCGACAATTTTACGATTGATGACGGGGAGCCTGATGCCATAGGTAAACTTGTTAACCAAAATGAAATCTCCCACCAGCAAAGTAGGAATCATTGACCCGGATGGTATCTTGAACGGTTCAACCAGAAATGACCGCAGGCAGAACACGATTAGAATCACGGGAAAAAAACTGACGGGGTATTCGATCCACCACGGTTCCACTTCTTCGGGATTACGCTTGGGTTTTAACCAGAAATGATTCAGCGTCCAGATCCCGCCTGTCACCACCAGCAACACAAGTAAGACTAAAGGAAAATTCATAATGTATTTCTACTTGATTCTGAAAATTTAACCAACAATTAAGGTATGGGTATTATTTATTATCCGTCTGCAAAATAGCCAGAAATGCTGACTGGGGGATATCCACATTACCCACTCGCTTCATCCGTTTTTTACCTGCCTTCTGTTTTTCAAGCAATTTTCGTTTGCGCGTGATGTCGCCTCCATAACATTTGGCCAGCACATTTTTACGCATTGCTTTGACATTTTCACGCGCAATGATATGCGCTCCAATTGCCGCCTGCACGGCAATATCAAACATTTGCCTGGGAATGAGTTCCCGCATTTTTTGCGCCAGCTCACGCCCTCTTGACTGGCTACTGACACGATGCACAATCAGAGATAAGGCATCCACTTTTTCATTGTTAATCAAGATATCGAGTTTAACCAGATCGGCAGACCGGAATTCAAGGAATTCGTAATCCAGAGAAGCATAACCACGACTCACGGATTTTAACCGGTTGAAAAAATCCATGACAACTTCATTCAGCGGCAATTCAAAAACCAGCATCACTTGCCTGCCCATATATTGCATATTCTTTTGGACACCACGTTTACCAACACACAATGTAATGACCGCGCCCAGATACTCCTCGGGCACCAGAATAGTCGCCGTGATGACGGGTTCACGTATTTCGGCAATAGAAGAAACGTCGGGCAACCTGGAAGGATTTTCAATTTTGACCACATTACCATCCCGCATGACTACCTCATAAATCACCGTTGGTGCCGTGGTGATGAGGTCCATATCATATTCCCGCTCGAGCCGCTCCTGCACAATGTCCAGATGAAGCAACCCCAGAAAGCCGCAACGAAAACCAAACCCCAGCGCCTGCGAAGTTTCGGGTTCAAATTGCAGGGAGGAATCGTTGAGCTGCAGTTTTTCCAGCGCCGAACGTAACGCATCGTACTGATTGGATTCAACGGGATACAATCCGGCAAACACTTGCGGTTTGATTTCCATGAATCCGGTCAGCGCTTCAGAGGCAGAACGATCAAACAGGGTTACGGTATCACCCACTTTCGCCGATTTCAAATCTTTGATGCCCGCGATGATAAAACCCACTTCACCTGCGCTCAAGGAAGAACGGTCTACCGCTTTGGGCTGAAAAATACCGACCCGCTCGCACAGATGGGTGGTTTGGCTGTGTATCAGTCGGATTTTGTCTCCGGTATGGAGCACCCCGTCCACCACCCTCAACAACATGACGACGCCCACATAATTATCAAACCACGAATCGATAATCAATGCCTTCAGTGGCGCATCAATGTTACCTTTTGGCGGCGGCACTTTAGCGACGACTGTTTCCAGCAAGTCTTCCAGTCCCTCACCGGTTTTGGCGCTGATACGCACGGCATCAGTAGCATCAATACCAATCACATCCTCAATCTCGGTCACTACCCGGTCTGGATCAGCCGCCGGCAAATCAATTTTATTCAGTACCGGAATGACTTCGACCCCGAGTTCCGTTGCGGTATAACAATTGGCAACCGTTTGCGCCTCCACTCCCTGAGAGGCATCCACCACCAGTAATGCCCCTTCGCAGGCAGATAGCGAGCGGGAAACCTCATAGGAAAAATCAACATGCCCAGGGGTGTCAATCAGATTGAACAGATAACTATTACCATCACGAGCCTGGTAAGTCAGCGCAACGGTTTGCGCCTTGATCGTGATACCGCGTTCACGCTCCAGATCCATGGAATCAAGCACCTGTTCTTCCATCTCACGCTCGGATAAACCACCACAATATTGAATAATACGATCGGCAAGCGTGGATTTGCCATGATCAATGTGAGCAATGATTGAAAAATTACGAATAGACTGCATTAGCCATTCCCGGAAAAGCGTAAATAAACGTTACAACTACGCAAAAAAAGAGGGGATTGTATACAATCCTGATGAAGTTGACATGAGCCATGGATGGCTTACTCATTCATGCGGGCGCGCCATTCCCGGAAGCAGTGTATCAATCCAGTAGTTGATGCATCATGCTCTACAGAAGACTGTCCGTTTGTTAACTCAGAAAGTATAGTATTGGCAAGTTGCTTACCAAGCTCCACCCCCCATTGATCAAAGGGATTTATATTCCAGATCACACTTTGCACAAAAACCTTGTGTTCATAAAGCGCAATCAGCGCTCCCAGCGTAGCCGGATCCAGTTTTTTAAAAAAAATGGACGTTGTCCCCCGATTACCGGGAAAAAATCGATGCGGCAATAGCTGTTCGATACGCTGTTGTGAATTACCAGCCGCCTCCAGCTCAGTAAGCACGGTCTGAGTGTCTTTGCCGCACATCAGCGCTTCGGTTTGGGCAAGAAAATTTGCCAGTAGCATCGTGTGATGATGTTGCAGCGGATGCTGCGCGTTACTCGGTGCCAGAAAATCTGCATTAAAGACCTGGGTACCCTGGTGCAGTAGCTGATAGAACGCATGCTGGCCGTTGGTGCCGGATTCTCCCCAGACGATAACGCCCGTACTGTAATCCACTGCTTCACCATCACGGGTAACACGTTTGCCACAGCTCTCCATTTCCAATTGCTGCAGATATGCCGGAAGGCGATGCAGGGACTGATCATAGGGCAGAATAGCGTGACTTTTAGCCTGACAAAAATTGATCTGCCAGATGCCGATCAATCCCAACAGGACCGGTAAATTATCTTCCGGCGGCGTATTGAGGAAGTGCTGATCCATGTCACGTGCACCCGCCAGAAGCTCACAAAAGTTATTCATTCCGATTGCCAGCGCAATGGGCAACCCAATGGCCGACCATAACGAATAGCGCCCTCCGACCCAGTCCCAGAAAGTAAACATGTTTTCGGCAGCGATCCCGAATTGCTGCACTGCGGCAAGATTAGTGGAGACCGCCACGAAATGACGGGCAATTGCTGCTTCGTTACCCCCCTTTTCCAGAAACCAGGCGCGTACGGAATGTGCGTTGGTGAGCGTTTCCTGGGTGGTGAATGTCTTGGATGCGATAATGAACAGCGTCGTGGCCGGATCGAGATTTCGCAACACTCCGGTCAATTGGGCGCCATCAATATTCGAAACAAAATGTACCTTCAGTTGCGGCAGACAATAGGGCTTCAGCGCTTCTGTAACCATCACCGGACCGAGATCAGAACCCCCGATACCGATATTGACAACATCGACAATCGGCAGGCCAGAGTAGCCGCGATGAGTATGGTTATGAATGGCGGCAACGAATCCTGCCATCTGCTGCAAAACCGCGTTGACCTCTGGCATAACATCTACACCATCGAAATAGACTGGCGTATCAGCACGCAACGCAATATGCAGTGCTGCACGGTTTTCGGTGGTATTGATCCGGTCGCCGGAAAACATCCGCCTGATCCAGTCCTGCAGATTTTGCTGGCGCGCCAACGCAAGTAAACAAGTAAGTGTCGTTTCATCCAGCAGCTGCTTGCTGAAATCAAGGAGTATCGTGTCAAGTTGCCTGGAAAATTTCACAAAACGCTGTGAATCCTGATCAAAAAGTGAAGAGATCGGCTGATTTATGATCTGCGCGTGGTGCGCCGCCAGCGCAATCCAGGCAGGAGATTCAGTCAAAGTGGACATGTATTTTCAGAAATCATATTTTCAAATTCAGAGGCGTTCGAATATCGCGGCAATACCCTGACCACCACCAATACATAATGTAACCAACGCATACCGGCCACGACAACGATGCAGCTCATGAATAGCTTTGACTGACAAAATACACCCGGTCGCGCCAACCGGATGCCCCAGTGCCACGGCACCACCATTGGGATTGGTCTTTTGTGGATCGAAATCCAGTTCTTGCGCAACCGCATAAGCCTGGACAGCGAAGGCTTCATTAGATTCGATGACATCCATATCTTCGACTCGCAAGCCAGCCCGTTGCATCGCTTGCCTGACCGCCGGTACCGGGCCAATTCCCATAAAAGCCGGATCAACTCCTGCATGACCATACGCAACCAGTCGCGCAAGCGGTATCAGTTCGCCCTGCCTCTCAGCCGCACCACTTTCCATGAGTATCAGCGCCGCAGCAGCATCATTGATACCGGAAGCGTTTCCAGCAGTTACGGTACCGTTCTCAATAAAGGCCGAGGGCAATTTTGCGAGTGCGTCAAGACTGGTCTGACGAGGGTGCTCATCCGTCACAAATGACCGGTTACCGTTACGGTCTGTCATTTCGACGGGAACAATCTGGTCACGAAAATAACCTTGATCAATGGCATGCCGTGCGCGCCGGTGACTTTCCAGCGCAAACTGATCCTGCTGCTCACGAGTGATTTTCCATTTCCTTGCAATATTCTCTGCCGTCACTCCCATATGCACATGATCGAAGGGGTCAGTCAATGCAGCGACCATCATATCCATCGCCACTGCATCCCGCATTCGCTGTCCCCAGCGCAGCGAAGGCAACAGATACCCTCCGCGACTCATGGATTCAACACCTACGGCGACAGCTGCTTTGGTGTCACCCAGCATAATACTCTGGGCGGCAGAAATAATGGCCTGCAGGCCACTGCCACAAATCCGGTTAAGTGTCAGTGCAGCAGCCGATTGCATCAACCCCGCCTCAATAGCAATTGCGCGAGCCAAATAGAGATCACGAGACTCAGTTGGAATGACATGACCCGCAAAACAGTGCCCAATTGTCGCTGGATCAATCCCGGAACGGGAAATCGCCGCTTTGACAACCAGGCTCGCAAGCGTTATTGGAGAACACTCCTTGAGTGCACCACCAAAATCACCAATGGCAGTTCTGACGCCACTCAGGACGACAACATCAGCCACAGCACGGCGCATAATCAGAGCACGTAACGCGCCAGATCCTCACTCCGGGATAATTCTCCCAGGCGCGCATCAACGAGCGCGGCATCAATTGTCAGGCTTGTATTTTCGTGGCGTGTCGCATTAAAAGAGATATCTTCCAGCAGCTTTTCCAGCACGGTATGTAATCGTCGCGCACCGATATTTTCAGTTTTTTCATTGACTATCGAAGCAATTTCAGCCAATCGTCGGATAGCCTCATCCGTAAACTTAAGCTCGACCCCTTCAGTTTTCAATAGCGCCTGATACTGCCTGATCAGGCAGGCATCGGTATTGGTGAGAATTTGCTCAAAATCACTGGCGCTGAGGCTATCAAGTTCGACCCGGATTGGGAAACGACCCTGCAGCTCAGGAATCAGATCGGATGGTTTGGCAATATGAAATGCGCCGCTGGCAATAAACAAAACGTGATCCGTGCGGATCATTCCATATTTGGTTGAAACCGTCGTGCCTTCCACTAGTGGCAGCAAATCCCGCTGCACTCCCTGCCGGGAAACATCCGATCCAGACACCTCTGAACGACTGGTGATTTTGTCGATTTCATCCAGAAAAACGATACCGTTTTGCTCTACATTCTGTACCGCTTTGACTTTCAGCTCCTCGTCATTGATCAACCGGCTCGCTTCCTCTTCAGTAAGCAGTTTTCTGGCCTCGCGGATAGACAGTTGACGAGATTTTTTTTTGCCTGTCCCCAGGTTCTGAAACATACCCTGAATTTGGGTGGTCAACTCCTCCATGCCAGGAGGGGCAAAGATTTCCATACTGGCCTGAGACATGGCAACTTCAATTTCAATGTCTTTATCATCGAGGTCACCTTCACGCAATTTTTTGCGGAATTTTTGCCTGGTCGTATTGTGCTCTTCATGCTGCTCGGATTGGGTGCCGCCAGTATCGCGTGCGGCTGGTAATAGAATATCAAGAATACGTTCTTCCGCCCGATCTTCTGCCAGTGGTCGATTACGCTTGATCTCAAGCTCGCGCGCCTGCTTGATAGCGGATTCAACCAGATCACGAATGATTGAATCGACATCACGTCCAACATAACCTACTTCCGTAAATTTGGTTGCTTCGATCTTGATGAATGGCGCATCGGCGAGCTTTGCCAGTCGCCGGGCAATCTCGGTTTTACCCACACCGGTTGGACCGATCATCAGAATATTTTTGGGAGTAATCTCCTGACGCAACGGCTCATCGATCTGTTGTCGACGCCAGCGGTTGCGCAGCGCGATTGCCACAGCACGTTTGGCTGCCTCCTGTCCAATAATGTGTTTGTTGAGTTCATGCACAATTTCTTGTGGCGTCATTTGGGTCATGATGTTTATTCCTGGCGCTGGATACAATAAGGTTTAAGGTACTTCCAAAAATCCAGATTTCTGAATAAGATTTTTAGGAATACCCTCAGTCGAGCTGCTCAATCACATGTGATTGATTGGTATAAATGCAAATATCTGCGGCAATGGTCAGTGCCTGACTAACAATCTCCCGGGCACCCAGATCGGTATTTTCGAGTAAGGCGCGCGCAGCCGCCTGAGCATAGGCACCCCCACTGCCGATTGCTGCCAGTCCATGCTCAGGTTCGATCACATCACCTGCACCCGTAATAATCAGGGTAGCCTCACGATCTGCCACCACCAGCATGGCTTCCAGGCGACGCAACATCCGGTCGGTACGCCAGTCCTTGGCGAGCTCAACTGCCGAACGCAACAAATGCCCCTGGTGTTTCTCCAGTTTGCTTTCAAAGCGTTCGAACAAAGTAAACGCATCCGCTGTTCCACCCGCAAACCCGGCCAGTACTTTTTCGTGGTACAGTCTGCGCACCTTGCGAGCCGTTGCCTTGGCAACCACCGCACCCAGTGTCACCTGGCCGTCCCCGCCCAGTGCAACCTGTTCACCACGCCGCACAGATACGATCGTTGTCATGATTTTTAATCCTGATGAAAAAAGAAATAACTATTTTTAGTGATCAGCGAATTCATGCGTTATCTCCACTTACCGGAAGACAGCAAAACGCAGACCATCACATCAAAGCTAGCAGAATTGTGATAAACGGCCAACATTGATAATTTCTTCTCCATACTTTCCCTGTGCCATTTCGCGCAGCGCAATAACGGTTGGTTTGTCATTGGATTCTTCAATCATGGGGGTGGATCCAACCGAAATTTGTCTTGCTCTCGCTGTTGCAGCAAGCGTCATATTGAATCGGTTGGGTATTCTTTCAAGACAATCATCTACAGTAATTCTTGCCATTATTAATTCGCTCCGGTCTGGGTAATTTTTGAAAAGTGTGAACAAATCTGGTTTAACAAGAATACGCACTCAATATGGCATCTTGCCAAACATTGCTGGAAATATCCCTAGGGTTATAGCACTAAATCAGGCAAACTGCGCAATCAATTCACGCTGCCTGGCAAGTTGCCTGATTACCTTGAGTCTCTCCGCACGCACAACACAAGCGATCTCCTGAACGGTTTCCTGCAGGTCCTGATTGACTACCAGGTAGTCGTATTTGTGTACATGGCTAACCTCCTCACGAGCTGCAAGCAATCGGCGTTCAATGACCTTATTTTCATCCATGCCACGTTGTTTAAGGCGTTGTTTCAATGTTTCCAGTGAAGGTGGCAGAATAAAAATGGACAGGGCTTGTGGATATAATTCACGCACCTGCAGCGCTCCCTGACAATCTATTTCTAATAAAACATCCTTGCCTGCCGCCATTTTTTCTTCAATCCAGCTACGGGAAGTACCATAAAAATTACCATATACCTCGGCACTTTCGAGAAAATCCCCCTGCTTCGACATCTCTTGAAAACGCGCACGATCCACAAAAAAATAATCACGGCCATCTGCTTCATTTTGTCGTGGTGGGCGTGTGGTATGCGATACAGAGAGATTGATATTGGAATCCACCTGCAATAACGAGCTGACAATGCTGGTTTTACCTGTACCAGAAGGTGCGCTGACGACAATTAGAAAACTCATTGACGGATTATATTTTATTTGGCTTGTTGGTTGATCGGGAAATTTTACCAGAATTCATGGTTTTGACGCCAACGCAGCTTGAGCAGAGTCGAGGATTGCCAATGTTATAATTGCGGGATTTGGTAGCGCTGACAGAACACGCCAGAAAAACTGTCAGTCTGTTTTTGTTTTGTAATAGCCAAAAGTGAATTAAGGAACCTCTGAATAACTGTCATTTCGAGCATGGCGAGAAATCTATATTGTTGATTGCCAAAGATTCCTCACTACGTTCGGAATGACAAAGGTGAGTTAATCAGAGCCTCCTTAACCCTTAAATGAATAGAATGGAGACAAAATGAGTCACACCCTTTATGAAACCAAGATTCAACGCGTACAGCGTTGCGAACTGGCTGTACCTGGTTCCCGCCCCGAAATGTTTGAGAAAGCGCTGAAAAGTGGCGTGGATTTTATTTTTCTTGATCTGGAAGATGCCGTTGCGCCAGATGACAAATTATCTGCACGCAAAAATATTATCCAGGCGATCAACGATCTCGACTGGAAGGGGCATGGCATTACCCTTTCTGTACGTATCAACGGCCTGGATACTCAATACATGGTGCGTGATGTCGTGGACCTGGTCGAACAGGCTGGACACAAGATCGATACGCTGCTGATCCCCAAAGTTGGAGTGTATTCGGATGTTTACATGGTGGAGGCCATGGTCAATCAACTTGAAATTCAGCAGAGACTGAAAAATCGGATAGGACTGGAAGCACTGATCGAAACCGCGCTGGGCATGGCCAACGTCGAGGATATCGCGCGCCAGGGAACTCGTGGCCGCCTGGAAGCCTTGCATTTCGGCGTGGCGGATTATGCTGCCAGTAACCGCGCACGCACCACCAATATTGGTGGCCTCAACCCCGATTACCCCGGCGATCAATGGCATGCCGCCATCAGCCGTATGACTGTAGCTTGTCGCGCATTTGGACTGCGTCCGATCGATGGCCCATTTGGCGACATTCAAGATCCAGAGGGTTTCAAGCTGGCGGCAAAACGTGCAGCCGCTCTGGGTTGTGAAGGCAAATGGGCCATTCACCCATCACAAATCACCTTGGCCAACGAGATCTTTACCCCTCCTGCTACGGAGGTAGAAAAAGCAAAACGTATCCTGGCCGCCTTAAAAGAAGCCGCTGCACAAGGCAAAGGCGCCGCCGCGCTGGATGGCCGTCTGATTGATGCCGCCTCCGAAAGAATGGCCAACAATATCGTCAAAATGGCTGAAGCCATCGCAGCCAAATAATTTGATTGTTGATCAATAGGCATAAACACCTGTAGAAATAAATAAATACCGAGATAGAGGGAGAAATTAATTGGATATCCACGAGTATCAGGCCAAGGAAATTCTGGCGGAATACGGTGTCAAGCTCGCCAACGGCGGCCTGGCACATACGGTTGAAGAAGCGGTACAGCGCAGTCGTGAAATTGGCGGAAATATCTGGGTCGTCAAGGCGCAAATTCACTCAGGCGCACGTGGCAAAGCGGGTGGCGTGAAACTGTGCCGGACGCACGAAGAAATAGAGTCAACCGCAGAAACGTTGCTGGGGAAACGACTGGTGACCCACCAAACCGGAGCGGTCGGCAAACTTTGTACCAAGCTGTATATCGAGGCGGGTACCGATATAGCCAGGGAAATTTATCTTGCATTGATGATTGACCGCAGCCATGAACGGGTCATCATCGTGGGGTCGGCCCAAGGCGGAATGGACATTGAAACGCTGGCGGCAACCAACCCGGATGCAATCAAGAAAATCTATATCGAGCCCGCCGTTGGGCTACAGGATTTCCAGGCAAGAAAAATGGCCTTTGCACTGGGGCTGGATGGAGAATTACTCAATATTGCGGTCAAGATGATCAAAAGCTGCTACCGGGCGCTTCGCGACAATGACGTCAATATACTCGAGATCAATCCTCTGGTAGTCACCCGGAATGGTGAATTGATCGCACTCGATGCCAAAATGAGTTTTGACGAAAATGCCCTGTTTCGACGTCACCGCATTTCCGAACTGCGTGATAACACCCAGATTGATCCTCGGGAAGTGGCGGCAGCTGAAGCCGGTCTGAGCTATGTTGGCCTGGATGGTGATATTGGCTGCATGATCAATGGCGCAGGGCTTGCCATGGCAACCATGGATATGATCAAACTGGCAGGCGGTGAACCCGCTAATTTCCTGGATGTCGGTGGTGGCGCTTCAGCAGAGCGTACTGAAAAAGCATTCCGTCTGGTACTGGCAGATCAGGGTGTAAAAGCGATGCTGGTCAATATCTTTGCTGGCATCAACCGCTGTGACTGGATCGCCGAAGGCGTGGTGCAGGCGGTACGTAATATCGGGATGACGCTGCCCCTGGTGGTGCGTCTATCCGGAACACATGTCGAGGAAGGTCGCCGCATTATCGCTGATAGCGGCTTACCTATCATCACGGCAGAAACCCTGGCCGAAGCAGCTGAGAAAGTCGTTGCGGCGCGCAACCAGGTAGTCGCCGGCTGATTACACACAAAGAAAAGGAACATAACTGTGGCAATTTTGATTAATGAACAAACACGCATCATCATCCAGGGATTTACCGGCAGAATCGGCACCTTTCACGCCCAGGAAATGATTGACTATGGATCCAATGTGGTCGGAGGCGTCACACCGGGAAAAGGTGGCCAAAAACATCTGGGTCTGCCTGTTTTTAATACTGTCAAGGAAGCCGTCGAACAAGTCGGAGCGGAAGCCAGCATCGTATTTGTACCGCCTGCTTTTGCCGCCGACTCGTTGATGGAAGCGGCAGATGCTGGAATCAAATACTGCGTATCGGTCACTGACGGAATACCGACTCAAGACATGATGACCGTCAAGAATTTTCTGCGTCGCTTTTTGCCAGAAAATCGCATGATGCTGACTGGACCCAATTGCTCCGGCACGATCAGCCCAGGGCGAGCGATGCTGGGAATCATGCCAGGACATATTTACGCCCAAGGCGTAGTTGGTGTCGTTGGCCGCTCCGGCACATTGGGCTATGAAGCGGCGGACCAGATGAGGCGGCTGAATATCGGCATTTCCACGTCAGTGGGTATTGGCGGCGACCCAATCATTGGCAGCTCGCATCGTGACGTGCTGGAAAAACTGGAACAGGATCCCGAAACCAAAGTGGCACTGATGATTGGCGAAATTGGTGGGCCAATGGAGGTGGATGCCGGGCTGTTCGCCAAAGAAAACATGCGCAAACCGCTGGTTGCTTACATCGCAGGCTTGACTGCACCTCCTGGAAGACGCATGGGGCATGCCGGTGCGATTATTTCATCCGCCGGAGAAAGTGCAGCTGAAAAAGTCGAAAGATTGCGGGAATTGGGCGTAACCATCTGTCCCAACCCTTCCCTGATGGGACAAACAGTGGCAGAAGTATTACGAAAAATTCAATAGCGCATCACAACTCGGCCACATTTGAGAAATGCCGAGGGCGTCTTTAAAAACCCAGGATTTAAAACAAAATTTTTAGAGATGCCCTCCAGATACGTCCCAATGAGGAGTAGTTTATTAGCACAGATGGCGCAAGACGCCATTCATGCCAGATATTCACCAAGCCATTCTTCTGGTACCCCTGGCACCTCTCCCACTTCAGAATTAGCCTGGAAACATGATGAATTTCAGGCAATTCTTACTTGACCCGAATTTCCTATATACTACGTTGGCATGTGTTTTATCTGCGTTGCGACCAGCAATCTCATCAGAATAAACAGAGAATCACAGGCCACAAATAATGTAATCGCATAAATAGCCAATTATTCGCTTCTTTATCTGAACCTCGGCCAACCTGTCATCTGTTTTAATCCCTGAAGTCTAATTGCCTCGCTTTCCACTCCTGTTTGCTTAATGCTGTTAATTAAATCCACCCCAAGATTACTAGGCCGGTTACTTTGCCTATACAGCATGGCAGCAGCCCTGCCTGTCTACGCCAATACCCGTCTCGAAGAATTAAATCTCGAAGATCTGATGAATATCAGTATTACGGGCGCCTCAAAATACGAACAAAAACAACAGCAAGTTGCTGCTGCTATCAGCGTCCTCACCCGCAATGATTTTCGAACCTATGGCTGGCGCACGCTCAACGAGGCCTTGGCCAGTTTACCTGGCGTCCATGCCACCCATGACAATCAATATAATTATCTGGGGATGCGGGGATTGGGCCTGCCTGGAGATAGCAATACTCGTGTACTGATTACGATCAATGGTAATCGCATTAATGATGCCACCTACGATGCAGGACCAACCGGCCGTGATTTTCCGCTTGACATCGATCTGATCGAACGCATTGAATTCATTCCGGGACCCGGTGGTGCTGTATACGGACAGAATGCCATGCTCGGCGTGGTTAACGTGATCACCCGTAAAGGTGAAGATGTCAAAGGGGCGGAGCTCTCCGCTTCCTACCAGACAGCGGAGGTCATGCCGCAGGGGCGCTTTACGCTTGGTAAAAAATTTGTTAATGGGCTGGATGCGCTGGTTTCCATTTCAGGCATGCAATCACGTGGCACCAATCATTTTTTTGATTTTGGCGATGCCGGTGTGGCAGGCGTGGCACGACATATGGATGGTCAAAATATCAAACAACTCTTTGCACGCGCCGCTTACGGACCGTTGTCATTCGATTTTATCTATGGTGATCGCCGCAAGGATGATTCAACCGGCGCCTTCCGCAGTACGCCACTGGTGGATGGCGCGTTTACCCGCGACCGCTACCTGAATACACAAGTCCAGTATAACGACAGTTTCGCTAACGGCACGCTTAACGTACTGGGACGATTGTTTCTTGGCCATTACCGCTTCAATAACGTTCTTTTCTTTGATGGCCAGCCAACCGAAAGTACCGGGCCCAGCAACTGGCACGGTGCCGAAATGCGCCTGCTCTCCACAGCACTGGCCAATCACGCCCTGATGCTGGGTGTCGAGTATCAGAACAATACCGATATCAGGCAAACATTCCTGAATCCGGCCGACGCTCTTGCCAATGTGGCTGTCAATACTTCGGTATTGCGCATCGGGGTATATGCACAGGATGAATGGCGTATTAGCGATACGCTCTCGGCTACGGTGGGCCTGCGTTATGACTACAACCAGTGGATCGGCAGCCGACTCAGTCCGCGAGGCGCATTAATCTGGCAGGCAATGCCACAAACAACCTTCAAGGCGCTCTATGGCCGGGCGCACCGCTCACCCAACTCGTTTGAGCGTGACTTCAGTGATGATCTGACTCAGGTCGCCAATCCAGGACTACGCAGCGAATCGATCGATACGATTGAGCTGGTAGCCGATTATCGCCCGCTGGCCAACATGAATTTGCGCGCGACGGCTTACGCATGGGATATGTATAATCCGATTGCCCTGGGAATCAACGGTGATACTGGTCTTCCCCAATTTCAGCAGACTACCGGCAAGATAAAAGCCAGGGGAGTAGAGTTATCCTCTGACACAACCTGGAGCTGGGGTGCGCGGCTACGGGCAAATTTTGGTGTACAGAATGCCAGGCAGCAAGGTTCGCATCTGTCCAACTCACCCACTTATCTGGGCAAGCTGAATCTTTCGATTCCTGTACCGTTGATGACCGGTTTGCGTGCTGGCTATGAACTGCAGTATTTCGGCAAACGTAAAACCCTCGATGGCTCGGACACCAATAGCTATCTGCTTTCCAATCTGAGTCTGATAACTGATGTACGCTGGGTAAAAGGCCTGGAAGCATCGCTCAGTGTTTATAATCTGTTCAACAAGCATTACGAACATCCCGCAGCCGATACCAACTGGCAAAACAGTTTTGCGCAACCTGGCCGGACTATCCGGCTAAAAATTGATTACCGCTTCTAGCAGATATGTCTGGTAATCGCTCTCCTGTCACAATGCTCAGTCCTCCCAGGGGCTCATGACATTATTCAGACCCTCATACCTGTCGCTGCTATGGCTCTTCCTGATATACATCAGTAACAGGCAGCCAGACAAACCAATCCGACAGATTATTTTCGCCGGTATATCGATAGGGCTACTGTGCGGATTTACACCCGTCAACTACATGCCATCGGCCCATGCGGAAGAGTTATCTGAATATCGCCTGAAAACCGCATTTCTTTATAATTTTGCGACCTTCACGCAATGGCCGCAGGATGATCAGCCAGCCTTCAATGTCTGTATATACGGGCCCAATCCCTTTAATGGTCATCTGGAAAATCTGCAAGACAAGAAAATTACCAATCGCCCGGTTAATATCCTTTTCAGTCAGCCCATTAATAAACTCCATGATTGCCATCTTGTTTTTATCAGTCGCCCCGCAATAACCAATCTCAACGATATTCTCGACGCCTTGAAAGACAAACCGATCCTGACCGTTGCCGATTCACCCAATGCTTGCCAAAAAGGAGTGGCGCTCAATATGGCTATCGAGAATGGCAAAATCACCTTTGAGGCCAATCCTGCTGCGGCTCAAGCAGTTGGTCTGAGCTTCAGCTCGCAGCTGTTGCGTTTTGCTAAAAAGGTCTATTCACAATGAGACAGACAAAACCAGGCCAGATAACTTTGCGTACCCGATTGCAACAAATCAATCTGGTCACGCAAGGGACTGCCATGCTGCTGGTAGCTGCCATCATCATTCTGAGCACTTTTGTCATCAGTTATTTCTCTTTGCTGGAATCCAGCCGCTCAACTGCGAAGATACTGGCGGAAAATGCGATTGCCACTCTGATGTTTCAGGATACGGCAACCGCGCAGACCCTGTTAAAATCCCTTAGCAATACCCGGGAAATTCAGGCTGCTGCCATTTACAACGAAGCCAGGCAACCCTTCGCTGAATACACGTCAGGTGAAACCCTAATTCCGCATATGTTATTTTCTCTTCAGGAAAATACGCATACCCACATCCACTTCATTACGATTACGCAACCCATCTACTTCAATGAGCAACTGCTGGGAAGCATTTATCTAAAAATTACCCTATTGCCGCTATATTGGCAGATATTATGGCAAGCTATCATCACCATTGCAGCCGCCTTGTTCGCGCTGGTGGTTGCCTATTTCCTGCTGCAGCGGCTCAATCGATCCGTACTCAACCCTCTCAAGCATCTTTCAGTAGTCATCACGCATGTTTCGGACCATGCTGATTATGCTATTCGCGCACAATCCAGCAACATCTCGGAATTGAACACACTCGCCGAAGGTATTAACAATATGCTGATCATGCTGCGTGAACGCGATCTGAAGCTCGCCAGCTATCTTGATCATCTTGAAGAGGAAGTCGGCAAACGTACTGAAGAATTAGTAGATGCCAAGGAAGCGGCTGAATCCGCCAGCAAAGCCAAGAGCGAATTTCTCGCTACCATGAGCCATGAAATCCGCACACCTATGAACGGCATTCTGGGCATGTCCGAGTTGCTGATCAATAGCAAACTAACCGACGATCAGCGCCGTTTTGCACAAACCGTGCAAAGCTCGGGACAGCACCTTCTAGGGATTATCAACGACATTCTCGATTTCTCCAAAATTGAATCCGGACATCTTGAACTGGAAACTATTGATTTTGACCTGGTTAGACTCGTTGAAGACACAGCGGTTATGTTCGCTCAACCGGCTGATGAAAAAGGTCTGGAACTGGCAGTACAGTTTATTCCACCGGTACAACCCTTTCTAGTGAAAGGTGATTCTTTTCGCTTACGCCAGATTCTTGCCAACCTGTTGAGTAACGCAATCAAATTTACAACCCAGGGTGAGATTGTTATCCGTACCGAACTGCTGGATAAAACTGCTGACTGTTCAACCATCCACATTACGGTGGAAGATACGGGCATCGGTATTGCTACTGAGCATTACGATGAGATATTCAAACATTTTGCACAGGCTGATGGCTCTACCACACGGCAATTTGGTGGAACCGGACTTGGGCTCTCCATCTGTAAGAGCCTGTTGGAATTGATGAAAGGCAGCATTCAGGTTGAAAGTACGCCTGGAAAGGGTTCTAAATTTCATATTCATCTCGAACTGGAAAAATCCAGGCTCGATAATAATTTTTCCTGGAATACCGATAATTTACAGGGAATCAAAGTACTGGTAGTCGATGACAACAAAACCAACCGTGAAATTCTGCAGCTGCAGCTTGAAAGCTGGCGCATGCATGCTATCTGTGTCGATGGAGCCAAATCTGCGTTAGAGTCCCTGATTAATGCCTGGAAAGCCGACCAGCCATTTCAACTGGCGATACTCGACGTACATATGCCTGGAATGGATGGCTTGCGGCTTGCCGAAGCCATCCATACTGATACTCGAATCAGCTCGACCCGGATGATGATACTCACCTCCACCTACAGCAACGCCAGCCAGCTTGAAAGGCAGAGAATCGGCATCTCTCGGTGCGTCAACAAACCCATTCGCCAAGTAGAGCTATTTGAGGTTATCAGCGATGTCATGCGGCGAACTCCTGACACCTCCATTGCCACCCGGCTGGCATCACCGATACCAGCGCCTGCCCCACCTTCAGCCATCCTGCACGGAAGCGTTCTGTTAGCCGAAGACAACATCGTCAACCAGCAAGTAGCCAAGGCCATGCTGGCAAAACTTGGCCTGGAAACGGTAATTGTCAGCAATGGCGCGGAAGCGCTCGACCTGATTCGCGATCATTATTACGATATCATTCTGATGGATTGCCAGATGCCGATAATGGATGGTTTTACCGCGACCACGCATATTCGTGAGCAATACCAGGCGCGGCCACATTTACCGATCATTGCGCTGACTGCCAATGCCACAGAGAATGATCGTATCAACTGCCTGAATGCCGGTATGGATGATTTTCTCTCCAAACCATATACACTGGAGCAACTGCGACAAAAACTGCTGCGCTGGCTGCCGCAAGACAAACTGGATCGGGCAGATACTGACAATATGAATATTGCTGACACCGCACCAGAATCCGCACCTGCAGCAGATAATCCGCCTGTTCTTAATCCGGCATTGCTGGATCAGATTCGAGAGCTCGACACTTCCGATGAAAAAACACTACTTCACCGGATTCTCGGTGCTTATCTCGAATCAGCTGATGATTACATAAACCAGCTTGAGCAGGCCATCGCCCATCAGGATGCTGACAGTCTGCGTCGAGTAGCGCATACTCTAAAATCCAGCTCGGCAAATATTGGCGCTGAAAGCCTGTCAGCTATTTTCAGACAGATGGAAGTCCACGGACGAGCCGAAAATATCGATGCAGCAGCCTTGCTGCATTCAAATATGCAGCTCTACTATCAACGGGTTATCCTTGAGATTCACAAAATAATCGATCAGCCATGACTCCACAAGTTTTCAACGTCCTACTGGTAGATGATGATATAACGGCCAGATATCTGATGCAGGCCGCTCTGGAGCAAGCTGGCTTCAAGGTGACATTGGCCTGTAATGGAGGAGAGGCGATTCGTCAATTTATGGTTTCTCCCGCCGATATGGTCATGCTCGATGTTGAAATGCCCGGTATGGATGGCTACCAGATCTGCCAGCAAATACGCCAACTGGCGGGCGACGAGCTGCCGATCATCATGGTAACCGGTATGGATGATGTGCAATCAATCAATCATGCCTTTGAGATTGGTGCAACCGATTTTATCGCCAAACCAATCAACTGGAATCTGATCGGTTATCGTATTCTCTATCTGAAACGCGCTTATCTGAATCTGCTCGCACTAAAAACCGCCAATGCGCGCAGCAAGGCCATTTTCAGCGCACTTCCCGATACCATGTTTATTCTGGACAACCGGGGCAACATCCGTGATGTTCTGAGTCATTCCAGCCATGGTTGCTGGTTGGGTACCAATGTGGATAATCACCTCGAGCAAGCTTTGCCAGCTGATATCGTCCAGTTGTACCTGGAAGCCCTGTATACCGCGCGCCAACTCTGCCGAATAGAGCATTTTGAATATCAACTCGAAGTAACCAGGAATATTATCAATCATTTCGAGTGCAGAATCGTCACCATCGATGACAACGAAACACTTTGCCTGGTTCGTGATATTACTGAGCGCAAAGATGCGGAGCAGCGCATCATCCAGCTTGCCTACTTTGACAGCCTGACCGGACTACCTAATCGCCAATCCTTTCAGGAGCGCCTCAGACAGGAGATTGAGCGTGCTAAACATACCCAAAGCAAGCTGGCTGTACTATTTCTCGATCTGGATGGATTTAAAAGTATCAATGATGCATTGGGGCACAATGCCGGTGATCTGATTCTGCAATGGACGGCAGATCGCCTCAAAGACAGCACCCGTTTTTCGGATTTTGTCTCGCGTAATAGCACAAACGAATCCAATATTGAACTGTCACGGCTCGGCGGGGATGAATTCACCGCTATCATTCCCAATCTGGCCCGCATTGAGGATGCCCTGCTGCTGGCGCAGCGGATTCATGCCACCATGCGCCGCCCGTTTCATCTGGATACGCGTGATGTGGTTCTGACCACCAGTATCGGTATCGCTCTCTACCCCGATGATGGAGAAAATAGCGAAGATCTGCTCAAACACGCGGATACGGCCATGTATCACGCTAAGAATGAGGGGCGGGACAATTGCCAGTTTTACAGTGTTTTACTTACGCAACAGGCAGAAAAACGGTTAAATCTGGAAAATGATCTGCGTAATGCGTTACTGAATCAGGAATTTTACCTGCTCTACCAGCCGCAATTTGATATCGCCAGCGAACGCATCCGCTCAGTAGAAGCGCTGGTGCGCTGGCAGCATCCCCAACAGGGGCTGATTTCACCGCTGGATTTTATTCCGGTTGCAGAGGAAACCGGACTCATCATGCCACTGGGAGAGTGGGTACTGCAAACCGCGTGCGCCGATGCAGCAAAGTGGTTACAGGTTGGGCTAACGCTACAGGTTGCGGTGAATCTGTCACCGGTGCAGTTTAATAATCCCAATCTGGTTAGAACCGTTCACGACATTCTGGCTCAGACCGGCCTCCCCCCCAACCAGTTGATTCTGGAAATCACAGAAGGCGCATTGATGGACCATACAGACCATACTGTTGCCACACTCCATGCATTACGCGAGCAGAATATCCAGATCGCACTGGATGATTTTGGTATTGGTTATTCTTCAATGAATTACCTCAAACGCCTGCCCATCAACAACATCAAGGTCGATCAAAGCTTTGTCCGTGGTCTGCTGGATGACAAAGACAGTCTGGCCATCGTACGCGCGATCATTTCATTATCTAAAAATCTTGGCTTCAACCTGACTGCCGAAGGTGTCGAAACACTCGAACAGGCACAGGTATTGAAATATTTTGGGTGTGAAGCCCTGCAAGGCTATTATTTTGGCAAGCCTGTCAGAACGGAAGAGATATTTTCCCTGGCAGAAAAACAGTGGTCAATAGGAGAATGTCCATCACCGGGCATCTATTCTGAAAATAACGAATAGGCATCGCTAAATCAGATCACAGGTTAATACTGCGGCCACCATCGACCGCGATAATTTGCCCCGTAATATAGGGCGCCTCCGCAATCAAAAAATACACCGTACGGGCAATATCCTCCGGCTCCCCCATACGTTGCAGCAGAGTTCTGCCAATAATGTGATTGCGTCCTGCTTCATCCTGCCATTCTCCGGTTTCCGGCCATAGAATTGGCCCCGGTGACACACCGTTGACGCGGATCAGTGGCGCAAGATCCACTGCCAAAGAGCGCGTCAGACCAGCAAGACCGCTCTTGGCTGCATTGTAGATCGCATAATGCTTTAGAGGATGTTCGGCGTGGATATCCACCACATTGACAATACAACCCTGTTGCTGCCTGAGAAAAGGCGTGGCTGCCTGTGACAAAAATAATGGAGCCTTGAGATTACTACCGATCAGCTCCTGCCAGGCAGCCTCATCACACAAACCAATCGGGGTTGCAAAAAAGCTGGAGGCATTATTGACGAGTGCATCCAATTGACCAAACTGACGTATCGCCTCGTCAATCAACGCCGAAATCTGCGCCATATCCAGCAAATCTGCCTGTACTAATACCACGGATGAGGGTCGTGATTGTTCGAGTTCCTGTTGCAGACGTTCTCCTTCGGCACGGGACGAACGGTAATGAATGACCAGTCTGGCGCCACGCTGATGAAGCCAGCGACAAATCACGACACCAATACGTTTAGCCCCACCCGTCACCAATACGACCTTATCTTTCACGTTTTTTTCCCTCGCTTGCGCTACACTCCTCACCTGCAATCTACCATATTGACGCCAAATCGTAATGAATTTACCCTTACCTGATCCACTCGCACGCCAACACAGCGATAGATTAATCACTCTGCTACGGGAGCAGATTAATCATGCTGGCGGCTGGCTATCTTTTGCGGACTACATGCAAACCGTGCTGTACAGGCCTGGGATGGGCTATTACAGTACAAATATGGCCAAATTTGGTGAGTCTGGTGATTTTGTTACTGCACCGGAAATATCTTCACTGTTTGGTCAAACGCTTGGACGACAGGCCGCCCAAATATTGGCTGAAATTCCACATGGCTCAGTTCTGGAGCTAGGCGCAGGATCAGGCAGGTTAGCAGTGGACATGCTACTGGCACTTGAAGAGCTTGGGCGGTTGCCCCTTCATTACGACATACTCGAAGTCAGCGCTACGCTACGGCAACGTCAGCAAACAACCATCAAGCAATCCCTGCCACATCTCGCACAGCGGGTACGTTGGCTAGATACCTTGCCGGAACGTTTCGATGGAATCATGCTTGCCAATGAAGTACTGGACGCGACACCGGTACATCTGACTGTCTGGCAAAACGGCAATATTTTTGAACAGGGGGTTACCTGGCATGATCATACTTTTTTCTGGCAACCCAGACCGCTGAGCAACGAAGTATTACTGAGCATTGCGCAACGACTCCCGCCAGCTCAACATAGGGAGGAAACGGGAGATCGTTACCTCAGTGAAATCAGTCTGACCAGCCGCCGACTGGTTCGCTCGCTGGCAGAAAGATTGCAGCAAGGCGTTATGCTGCTGATCGACTATGGCTTTGGTGAGCGAGAATATTATCATCCACAACGCTGCCAGGGCACCCTGATGTGCCATTACCGCCACCATGCACATGATGACCCTTTCTATTTGCCGGGTCTGCAAGATATTACCGCACATGTGGATTTTTCTGCTGTGGCTGCAATAGCGCTGGCAGAAGGCTTGCAGCTCCAGGGCTACACCACCCAGGCACATTTCCTGATCAACTGCGGGATCACCGACCTGCTGGCAGGCGCTCCCGCCGATCAACCCGGCAGTTACTTACCTCTCGCCAATCAGGTACAGCGTCTGGTGAGTCCGGCAGAAATGGGGGAGTTGTTCAAAGTTATCGCGTTCGGTAAGTCGCTGGATTTACCACTGCTGGGATTTGGCCGAGGTGATTTGCAACGGTTGCTCTAATCCAGCAAAGCTTCGATTCGCCGACTGGCCGTTTTAAGCGTAACACTGGCTGCACGCATTCCCCTACCCAGACGCAGCAATTCGGCCAAATAAACTTGCCGTCGTATCAACAGCGCCAATAAAGACAGTGGCTTGACGCCACCATCCGCATGCAGCGCACTCAGCAAGACCGCTGGTGGCGAGTACTGCACTGGATCGGTAATCGCGCGCACGGCAATGAATGGAATATTTTTATCCTCTGCCACCATGGCAATCGCACCACTTTCCATGTCTACCGCACAGGCGCCAGTTTTGGTAGCCAGCGCAAGTTTCTCCTGCTCGGATGTCAGGACTCGCTGACTGGCTGCTAAAACGCCCTCAATCACATTCATTTCACCGGACAGATGGTGCAGGAAGGTTGCACGTAACCGACTGTCCGCCGGATAAATCTGATCGGCAATCACTGACGCTGGCACCACCAGGTCACCGGAATGTAAGCGCGCATTCAACGCACCTGCCACCCCAAAACTGATCAACGCAACCACACCATGCTGATCGGCAAGTTCAGCAGCAGCACGCCGCGCGGCCTGTGCACCCATACCGCATAGCGTAACCATCAGTTTTTCGCGAATAACGATCGGTTGATGCAGCTGAAAATGTTGCCGGGCAAGGCATCTGGCTTCTGCCTGCATGGCAATTACGACACCAATGCGCTTCACGTACCGGTCTGATTGGTCAACGTGCTGTACCGGTTCAGTGCCCACAGTGGAAAATACTTGGAATAACCGTGATATTTGAGATAAAACACCTTGGGGAATCCCGGTGCAGTAAACCAGGGCTCGTGCCACAGACCGTCCACCTGTTGCCTGGCGATCAAATAGTGAATGCCGTCGCGTACCGCCTGGCTATCCGCCTCACCTGCGGCCATCAGCCCCAGTAGCGCCCACGCAGTCTGAAATGACGTACTTTCCTGCATCTGCCCAGCCAATCCCGGATCCAAATAGGAATCATTGCTTTCTCCCCAGCCGCCATCCGGTCGTTGCACCGATTTCAACCACTGCACCGCACGGCGCACGGCTTCATGACCGGGTTCAATCTTTGCCAGACGTAATGCCTCGAGCACTGACCACGTACCATAAATGTAGTTGCTTCCCCAGCGGCCAAACCAGGCGCCACGGGGTTCCTGCTCAGCGAACAAATATGCCAGACCCCTTTCTATCGCGGATTGATGGCGTTCTTTGCCGTACAACGCAAGGAAACCGACACAGCGCGCTGTAACATCACTTGAAGGCGGATCGAGCAATGCGCCGTGATCAGCAAAGGGAATATCGTTGAGGTAATAGTAAGTATTGTCACTATCGAATGCAGCAAAACCACCGTCACTTGATTGCATGCCAGCAAGCCAGTCCGCAGCCCGTTGCAGACTTTCCTGATATCGTTCGGCATCAGCCTGTTGCAACGCCCAGGCGGCAGCAGCCGTATCGTCCAGATCGGGGTAATGTGGGTTGGCATACTGGAATGCCCAGCCACCACCCGGTAAATCAGGATGCCGATCACGCCAGTCACCGGGTTCATCCAGAATCTGCAGGGGCACCAGCCAGTCGAGCGCACGTCGTATAGGTTCGCTATCCTTATTTTGATGACCATCTTGCAACGCCAGACAGGTCAGCACGGTATCCCACACGGGAGACACACAGGGCTGGCACCATGCCTGCTCGCCTTCCTCGACCACCAGATTGCGTAATGCCTTACGGCAAATTTGCCGGGAAGGATGGGCATAGTCATAGCCCAGCCAGGCCAGCGCCTCATAGGCATTGACCATCGCCGGAAAAATCGCACCCAGTCCATCCTTGCCGTTCAGCCGCTCCATCATCCATTGTTCGGCAAGACGTAATGCCTTGCGACGAATAAATGAGGGGATCAGTGGTTCCAGCATCGAACCCAGGCGTTCAACGTACAGCAGCACGCGATTTAACCAGGTTCGAACCGGAAAATAATTCCTTTCCTCTTCCGGTGGGACAGTAAATAATTCCTGAATGTTTACCTGCCTCGGATTGATAGCTTTGGCCTTGAGCGTACACAGTATGGAAAGTGGTACGGATACGGTTCGTGACCAGTAGGCGATCTTGCTTAAATGAAACGGGAACCAGCGTGGCAGCAGCATAATTTCCGCAGGAACAAAAGGCACGCCGCGCCAGGGAATCTGCTGATACATTGCCAGCATCAGGCGAGTAAATACATTGGCACGCGCTGCGCCCCCATGCGCCAGAATGGCCTCGCGCGCGCGCGACATATGCGCAGCTTCAGCGGAGTCTCCCGCCAGCTTTAACGCGTAATAGGATTTGACGCTACAGCTCATATCAAACTCACCTGCATAATACAGTGACCAACCCCCATGCTCCTGCACCTGCTTTGCACGGATAAAATTCGCCAGTTTCGCCTCCAGCGTCAAGTCGATCTCATCCATGAAATGCATCATCAAGATATACTCAGCCGGAATCGTACAATCCGCCTCAAGCGGCCAGCACCAGTAACCATCTTCCTGCTGCAGATCCAGCAGAGCGGTGCGCGCCCTGGCAACTGTATCTGCCAATACAACGCTACTGATTTCTCCACGCGCTTTTGCCTGATCCGCTGCAGTCGTCCATTGATTGGACAGGCTCATTTTCTGAACTCCTGTCATCGCTTTTTTCAGGATAGGTTGTTGCGGCAGACCAGGCGGGAATGTTGGAAATTGTCTCATTTCTTCAAAATCACTTTATTGTTAAAATTTTTTCTCTTGCGGAAAAGCAGCATTATCCGAACTATCTCTCATGTCCATCATGGGGTCATCGAGAAACAGCTGGTCATACAGTGTAGCGGGTAATTTGCCATCGTGAATCAAGAAGGCGCGTTGTTGTAAAAAAGCCTCACGGACAAACAAATAAGGGTCAAGCGCACTTTGATCCCGCACTTTCATGGGCCCTGCAAGTTTGGAACGCTTATCGATAACTCGTAATACCACAAGTGGCAATAGCGCCGGACCGCTCAATGTATACGCCAGAAAAAACATGCCATCGGTAAAAAAACTGAAAGGAATATCGAAAACATCACGCTGGGTACTGGGACCATGAACCGGAATAAATGTATAGGAACCCGTATTTATCCCCCACACCGCTAGAGTTTGCCCAAAATCCTCATCATTTTCTGCAAAACCCATATGCCCGGCCATATCAGCCAGACCAAAAATACCAATTGTTGAATTGATCAAAAAACGTAACGTATCCGAAAACCCCTGACGGACTTTACCTTGCAGGAAACTATTCAGCGCTACACTTGGATAGGACAGATTGAGATAAAAATTACTGATCGGCCGCCGCACCGCTTCGGGTGCATGTGCCAAATAGGCATCGGCAAGGGGTTCCAGGTATCGGCGATCTATCTCGTCCGTGAAACGGTAGGCTTTCCGATTGAATGATTCATATGGATCGTGAGCATCTCTCGGTTGCGCTTCCCTCGATACCGAAGCGCATCCGACACAACCTGACAGCACCAGAAAAAAAATAATCCACTTAAAAAACTGAAAGTTATTCCCCAAGGCAACATTATTCCTGTTGTTATTGTTAATAGCATGCGCGAGTAATCCTGGCAGCAGCGCTTGTATCAAATCCGCCCACTTCCACTTCAATTACACCCGCCGTTCACCATGCACCACCTCGACCAGTTTCAGTGCCTGCAACTCCATTTCCAGTACCAGTGCATCTACCCTGGCGCGGAAATGCCGGTAAAAAATCATACTGGGTATCGCCACCAGAATACCAAAGGCCGCATTATATAACGCTACTGAAATCCCATGAGCAAGCTGCACTGGATCGCCACCCGTCGGTGTGCCCGCACCAAAGATATCGATCATGCCAATCAAGGTACCAAACAATCCCATCAACGGGCTTAATGAAGCAATGGTTCCTAACGTGGTAAGGTAACGCTCCAGGTCATGCACCACCACCCGTCCAGCTTCTTCAATCGACTCTTTCATGACCTCACGTGAGCTATCGATATTCTTCAGACCGGCAGCCAAAACCAGACCCAGCGGTGAATGCTCCTGCAAGCGTGTAAACATCTCTGCACGCACGCCAGTTCGACGAAATTCCTGCAGCACCTTCGGTAATAAGTCTCTGGGCGAAACTTTATCGATACGCAAACTCCACAGTCGTTCACCGATGATGCCCACTGCAATGATCGAGGCGAATATGATTGGCCATATTGGCCACCCCGCCGCTTGAATGATAGAAAACACGCATTAATCTCCCAGATTGTTAAAAGTTTGGTTACGATACGCTGTCACCGAGTCCAACTACTCGCCCGGATATTATCTGTGCTGCACCGGATTTCCACATCACTTTTTTTAGTGCGCCTCTAAAAACATTCATTTTTTCGCAGGATGGTGTAGCGCATCCCTCCGGCTGAGAACGTTAAAGTTTTGGAAAGCG
Source organism: Nitrosomonas sp. (assembly GCA_016703745.1). Taxonomy (NCBI): domain Bacteria; kingdom Pseudomonadati; phylum Pseudomonadota; class Betaproteobacteria; order Nitrosomonadales; family Nitrosomonadaceae; genus Nitrosomonas; species Nitrosomonas sp. The sequence continues at coordinate 861,767 of JADJBK010000006.1, forward strand.
AAATGTTATGCACAAAATCTGTGGATAACTATGTGCATAAATGATGAACAATGTGCCTAAGCTCCCATTCATCCATGCTATTTTTTGAATTGCCTAAATTTTAATCCAATAAATTATACCATAAAAACAACAATTTATTTGACAGCGCTGTTTATTCTGGAATTTTACTATTATATTGTGCCGGTTGAAAAAAATTGTGGATGATTGATAAATGTCAAGATGAATATCGGATTAAATCCCATAGCAAATAAAACCCTTTGGCGTATCAGCGAATTAAACCAGAATGTTCGTCTTATTCTTGAACAGGCTTTCCCACTGTTGTGGGTAACCGGCGAAGTCTCCAATCTCAAGCGCTACCCATCCGGACACTGGTATTTTTCCCTGAAAGACGATAGCGCACAAGTGCGTTGCGTCATGTTCCGTCATAAAAATACTGCGTTGGACGGGCACATCGAAGAGGGTATGCAGATAGAAGCGCAAGTATCGGTCACGCTATATGAAGTCCGTGGAGATTTTCAGCTGACAGTTGAATACCTGCGTCGCGCGGGTTCAGGCAGACTATTTGAAGCATTTGAGCAGCTGAAAACCAAATTACGCCAGCAAGGCTTGTTTGATGCTGCCCTCAAACGTTCGCCGCCAGCTCATCCTAAACAGATTGGAATCATTACTTCCTCTCATACCGCTGCGCTTCGGGATGTATTGATTACGCTGCGCCGGCGTATGCCCGTCATTCCCGTCATCATTTATCCTGCACCGGTACAGGGTGAAAATGCGGCGGGCCATATCGTCACTGCCTTGCAAGTGGCTGCACAGCGTGCCGAATGCGACGTACTCATTGTTTGCCGTGGTGGCGGTTCAATTGAGGATTTATGGGCATTTAATGAAGAAAAAGTTGCGCGCGCAATCGCTGCCTGCCCCATTCCAGTTATCACCGGTATCGGCCATGAAACCGACTTTACCATCGCTGATTTTGTTGCTGATGTACGCGCGCCCACCCCAACGGGTGCCGCACAGCTGGCTTGCCCTGACATCAGGGAAATACAGCAGACAATGCGCCAGTGGCAGCATCGTTTACGACAAAGGATGGCACGTAAAATTGAATCCTGTCAGCAAACTGCTGACCTGCTTGCCCACCAGCTGATGCACCCCGGCGACAGCATTCGCCAACAACAAGACAACCTCGCACAAATCCAGCAGCGATTACGACGTGCTGGCACAAGGCAATTAGAAATACATCAGTGGCACGTTGAAGTCTTGAGGCAGCGCATGGCTGTCAGCCAGCCCGATATGGCAAAAAGCAAACACTATCAACTTGAGCTCGCCACCCGCCTGGCACGCGCCATGAATAACCGCATGCAAACCCTGACGCATTCAATAACCGGGTTTGCAAAACAACTTTCGCATCTCGACCCACAAGCGGTGCTGGCGCGTGGCTATAGTATCGCCTATACTGCGCAGGGCGAGGTCTTGCGCCATTATCGGCAGGTGAGCACCAAAGACAACTTGCAGATTGTGCTGGCTAACGGCAAGGTTCATGTCAGCGTAGTCAAATCCCTAAAATAACCAGGAGAAATCTGTCATGTCCCGTTTTTTTCTCGCGTTGGGTGCATTCAATGCTTTTCTCTGTGTTGCGCTCGGCGCCATGGGGGCACATGTGCTGAAAACGCAATTGACCGCCGACATGCTGGCGAATTATCAAACCGGTGTGCAGTACCATTTTTATCATGCATTGGGATTGATACTGGTCGGATTACTGCTCGACCGCCTGCCCTCCTCACGATCACTTAAAGCTTCCGGTATTCTGATGTGTGCCGGTATTCTCTTTTTTTCGGGCACCCTCTACGTTATCAGCCTGACCGGCTTACGCGGACTAGGCATGATCGCCCCATTGGGTGGCACCTCCTACATGAGTGCCTGGCTGTTTCTTACCTACGCCGCCTGGAAATACAAATCGGCATGATCTCTCGCAGACACCCAATACACAACAATTCTCACACAGCAGCCCTTTTCACGAATGACTGAACGCTTTTTCGCTACCTGTCCACGCGGACTGGAAGCCATTCTCGCAGAAGAACTGGGGCAGCTGAATATTACTACCAGCAAGCCACTGAAAGGTGGCGTAGCTTTTCAGGGAGATTGGGCAGCCTGTTACCGGATCAATCTGCAAAGCAGAATCGCCAGCCGGATTTTATGGCAGGTGGCGCAGAACCCTTACCAGAATGAAAATTCCATTTATGACATAACTAATGCCCTGCCCTGGCAGGACTGGTTTACACCGCAGCATTCCATCCGCGTCAACCTGACTGCAATCAAGAGTCCACTGCGCAGCCTCGACTTTGCCACACTCAGAATCAAGGATGCCATCTGCGATCAGTTCCGGCGGCAGGGTGGCGAGCGTCCAAGCGTGGATACCGCCAACCCTGACATGCGCATTCACGCTTTTCTCGAACAAAATCAGTTGACGCTCTATCTTGACACTTCAGGTGACGCCCTGTTCAAACGGGGCTTGCGCCAGTCTCATGGAGAAGCACCGCTACGTGAAAACCTTGCTGCCGGTCTGTTGGCACTCTCCGGCTGGACTCCGGGTACACCGCTGCTGGATCCGATGTGTGGCAGCGGAACCCTGCTGCTGGAAGCTGCGCAAATCGCCTGCCGCATTGCACCGGGAAGCAATCGGCACTTTGCGTTTGAAAAACTGAATTTTTTTGATGCCACCTTGTGGTCACAGCTCAGACAGACCGCTATCGCACAGCAACAACCTCCTGTATTTCATGATATTTATGGCAGCGACTTATATGGTGACGCGCTGGCAGACGCACACAATAACCTCAACCATGCCGGGTTGACTGCCTGCGTCCATCTGAAACAAGCCAATGTACTGGAAATTTCGGCTCCGGCACCATCCGGCATTCTGCTGACCAATCCGCCTTATGGCGTGCGTGTCGGTGATGCGCAAGATCTGCTCGAACTGTACCCCAAACTGGGGGATGTTCTCAAACGCAAATTCAGTGGCTGGTACGCATATCTTTTCACTGCCGACCCCATGCTTGCCAAACTGATCCGGTTGAGTCCCTCGCGTCGTACACCGTTATTCAATGGCGCGCTGGAATGTCGACTGCTGGAATATAAACTGGTCGCAGGCGGTATGCGCAAACCCAATTCCACGCAGATAACCCCAATTAACCACTAAAAAAAACCATGCGCACCAGCTATCTAGTAATTTTTCTGTCATGCATCGGATTAATCGGCTACGCCATTTATTTACAGGAAGTCAAAGAGTTACTGCCATGCCCCTTATGCGTGATTCAACGTATCGCCTACTGGCTGATCGGCCTGACCGCCCTGCTCGCCTTCTTTCATGATCCACAATTATCTGGCAGACGTCTCTATAGTGGATTCATGATCGGATTTGCCCTGGCAGGTGCAATCGTTGCCGGACGGCAGGCATGGCTGGTACGCTTTCCGCAGGCATTCGAATGCGGCATCAGCCCGGAAGAAGCTTTCCTCAACGCACTCCCACTGGCGCAGTGGTGGCCGGGCATGTTCGAAGCCAATGGCGATTGCGCAGATAACAACTGGCAGTTTCTAACCCTGACCATTCCAGACTGGTCACTAATTGCATTTCTGTTACTGGGCGGAACAGCCACTTATTTGTGGCGAAGAAAAAGGTAGCCAATCGGCATGATGAACAAACCCCTTGCTGGATAAATCCACCTGCATCGGCTTACCCTGCGGGAAAGCAAGCAGAATGTCGGAATCATCAGTTCCGCAAAGGGTTACACATGCTGTCCAGCAACATACCCGGATGACCACGCCCACTGAAAATTAAATCCTCCAAGGTGGCCGGTGACATCGACAACTTCTCCCACGAAAAACAGCTGTGGCTGCTTCCTGGCTTCCATTGTCTGTGATGACAGTTCACGGGTATCCACCCCTCCCAGCGTGACCTCAGCAGTTCGATAACCTTCCGTACCAACTGGCCGGATAGGCCAGCTATTGCAGGCACGGGCAATTTCAGCAATCCGTATATTGGGCAGATCCCCCAACGCTCCGCTACAGGCCTGTTCGTCACAAATACCCTGTGCAAGCCGTTTAGGCAATATTTCCATCAGTGCATTGTTAATGTATAGCCGGGGTTGCTTTTGTTTCTGCTCGATTAACCGCTGGTATACGTCCTGCTGAGGTGCGAAATTCACCGTAATCTCTTTTCTCTCCTCCCAGTAGGAAGATATCTGCAAAATAGCGGGACCACTCAGGCCACGATGCGTAAACAGCAACCCGTCACTGAACGCCTGCTTTCCACAGCGAACCTCCGCTTCAATGGACAGCCCGCTTAGTGTGTGGCATCGCGCCAACCATGCGCCATCAAAAATTAACGGCACCAGAGCGACACGCGGCTTGATTACGTTCAGATCAAATTTTCGAGCAATCTCATAACCCAAACTGGTCGCACCAATTTTTGGAATGGAAAGCCCTCCTGTCGCAATCACGAGTGAGCGAGCGCATACCTCACCGAGGCTGGTTTTAACAAGATAGCCACCGGATACCGCTTCAACCGAATTTACCTTCACCTGCGTCTGTAGTTCCACACCGGCCTCCCGCATCTCCATCAGCAGCATGTCAATGATTTGTCTGGCCGAAACATCGCAGAACAGCTGCCCCAGCTTCTTTTCATGAAAGGCAATGGCATGCTTGCGCACTAACGCAATAAAATCCTGTGGCGTATATTGCTTGAGGGCTGATTTGCAGAAATGTGGATTGTGTGACACATAATGCTGCGGCCCAGCATACAGATTAGTAAAGTTGCAGCGTCCACCACCAGAAATACGAATTTTTTCGGCAATTTTAGCGGCGTGATCAATCAGCCTTACTCGCCGCCCCCGCTTTCCAGCTTCGATTGCACACATCATCCCGGCCGCCCCCGCACCGATAATAATCACATCGCAAGTATCAACCATAAAATATCACCAGGAGACAGGCATGAGAATATTTGATAAAGCATTTACCAAATTGCCACAGCCACTCATTTGCCACTCGTTTTTGTACTATTCTTTCCAGACATCCATCCATTTCAGTTAATCGCATTTCGATATAATCCTACTCATCAGGGTCAGCTGATTACCATGAAAACCAATCAGCCCATTGCCGCTTCTTATTCGTCCTTTGATACAACAACGTCTAAAATTGGAAACAAGCATCCCTCAACGCCTGCAGGAATTACGCGCGGAAATCGCCCGGCATGATTATCAGTATTATGTACTGGATGCGCCTGTCATTGAAGATTCGCAATACGACACATTGTTTCGTGCACTGCAAACACTCGAACAGCAGCACCCTCATCTGGTTACGCCGGATTCTCCCACCCAGCGCGCCGGCGTCGCGCCACTTAAAGCATTTACGCCCTTCAGCCATTACACGCCGATGCTGTCTCTGGCCAACGCCTTTACAAATGAGGAAATTTACGCATTTGATCAGCGGATTCGTGAATCACTCGCCGTAAATGCCGTCGAGTATGTCGCTGAGCCCAAGTTTGATGGCCTGGCGGTTAATCTCGTCTATGAACACGGCATTCTGCTCAAAGGTGCGACGCGCGGAGACGGGCATGCTGGCGAAGATATTACCCTGAATCTGCGCACCCTCCCTTCGATACCATTACGGTTGCAGGCGAAACCTTTAACCGGGGTATTTGAAGTTCGAGGTGAAGTCGTCATGCATAAGGCTGATTTTACGCGACTCAATCAGCAGCAACAGCAGGCGGGACTTAAACCGTTTGCCAATCCGCGCAATGCGGCGGCAGGTTCACTGCGCCAACTTGATTCCAGCATCACCGCGACACGTCACCTGACCTTCTATGCCTATGGAGTGGGTATTTATCCTTCGCCTGAGCTGACTTTCACCAATCACAGCGAGATATTGGCCTTTCTTGGCGCGCAACATTTTCTGGTCGCGCCTCAAGTGCGCACGGCAACCGGGGTGGCGGCACTGCTTGCCTGCTATCAGGAAATGGGTGCGTCACGCGCAGCCCTGCCCTACGATATCGATGGCGTGGTCTACAAAGTCAATCACCTCGCCTTTCAGGAAAAACTGGGCTATGTTGCGCGCGCGCCCCGTTTTGCCATTGCGCACAAATTTCCCGCACAGGAAGCCGTCACCGATTTGCTGGCCATCGAGATTCAGGTTGGCCGAACCGGTGCCATGACGCCAGTAGCACGCCTGGCGCCCGTTGTTGTCGGCGGCGTGACCGTGACCAATGCAACCTTGCACAATGAAGATGAGATCACACGCAAACAGATCAGGATCGGCGACAAAGTCATCGTGCGGCGAGCCGGTGATGTCATTCCCGAAATCGTGTCGGCCTTAATCGATCAGCGCCCGCCAGACACCAGACCATTTATCATGCCGGCGCACTGCCCAGTGTGCGGATCCCACGCGGTACGCCTCGCAGGTGAAAGCATCACCCGTTGCAGCGGCGGCCTGTACTGCCCCGCGCAGCGCAAACAGGCTATCTGGCATTTTGCCTCACGGCGTGCGCTGGATATCAATGGCCTGGGCGAGCAACGGGTTGATCAACTCATCGGGCACGAGCTGGTCCGAACACCCGCTGATCTCTACCGGCTCGATGTTGCCACGCTCTCTAAACTGGAACGCATGGGCGCGAAATCGGCCAACAACCTGATCGCGGCCATACGGAAAAGCACGCTGACGACCCTGCCCCGCTTCATCTATGCATTGGGGATTCGCCATGTCGGGGAAGAAACCGCCAAAACCCTTGCCCGATGGGCACAAGGTGATTTGAACCGGCTGATGACGGCCACTCTCGAAACGCTGCAGATTATTCCGGATGTCGGACCAGTCGTTGCGCAAAGCATTGTGGACTTTTTTACTGAAACGCATAACCGCGAGGTCATCGTGCAGCTACGTGCCGGCGGCCTGCATTGGTCGCAACCTGCCGATAATATTCCTGCTGCCGAAACCATTCATTCGACAATAACCGGCAAGAAATTTGTGCTGACGGGCACACTGAATAACCTGACAAGAGAGCAGGCCAAGGTACGCATCGAGCAGCAGGGCGGCAAAATTACCGGCAGCGTCTCAGCGAATACTGATTATGTGGTAGTGGGTGTCGATCCTGGCAGCAAATACACCAAAGCCATTGAACTGGACATCCCGGTTCTGAATGAAGCACAATTACTGGCATTATTACAATCTGCTGATCAAGACCAGGACAAACATGACTGATTTCGCCAGAATCGACAGGGAAACGGCACACACTGAATTGCTCTGCGACAGCGAACAACTGCAAGCCACCATTCACCGCCTGGCGCAGGAGATTACGACCGCCCTGTCGGGCAGGGAGCCGCTGGTACTCTGCGTTATGAATGGCGCGGTAGTATTCACCGGCCAACTGCTGCCGCTGCTCGATTTTCCATTGACTTTCGACTACGTTCAGGTTTCCCGTTATCATGAAACTCTGCATGGCGGTGAGCTGGAGTGGATCGTTGCACCTCCCGCTGATTTACAGAACCGGGTGGTGCTGATTATTGATGATGTTCTGGATGAAGGCCGCACACTGGCGGCAATATGCGGAAAAGTGCTGGATAATGGCGCGCAGGCGTGTTACAGCGCGGTATTGGTAGATAAACTGACCGGTAGAAAAAAAGCCGCCCAGGCAAATTTCACTGGCATACAACTCCCCGATCGCTACATTTTTGGTTTTGGTATGGATCTACACGGAAAATGGCGTAATCTTCCGGAAATCTATGCCATTAGATAATAATTCGAGCAATAAAATTTCAGGATTGATTTTTCTATGATTGCGGTCATTGGCGGTAGTGGCATGAAACAGCTTTCAGGTCTGGAGGTGACGCATCGTCAGATCATGCGGACGCCTTACGGTGAACCTTCGAGTCCGTTGATATTTGGCACCATCAATGGTCATGAGATTGTTTTTCTGTCCAGACATGGTCATGGCCATACCATTGCACCGCATAAAGTCAACTACCGCGCCAACATCTGGGCGCTGCACGAACTGAAAGTCAGGCACGTCATTGCGGTGGCTTCGGTTGGCGGCATACGCCCGGATCTGACTCCTGGCGCCATTGTCATACCCGATCAGATTATCGACTACACCTATAACCGCAGATTCACTTACTTCGAGGATACCGATCGGCCGGTCGTCTATACCGATTTCACGCAACCCTACTGTACCGATACCCGTACCCGCCTGCTGGAATCAGCCCATCAAGCCGGTGAAAAAGTCATTGATGGTGGCATCTATGCCGCCACCCAGGGCCCCCGGCTGGAAACCGTTGCCGAAATTAATCGGCTGGAGCGTGATGGTGCAGATATGGTGGGTATGACGGGCATGCCGGAAGCCATACTTGCCAGGGAGCTGGGTCTTTCCTACGCCACGATTGCCGCAGTTGCCAACTATGCGGCCGGGCGGGGTGACAGCCGAATCAACATCCCGCTGCAAGCTGTCTTTGCCACTTTGGAGAAATCGATGATCAATGTCAGAAACATACTCAATCATCTGGTGAAAAACGATGTCCGTTAAACCCGTACTGAAAATGGGCGATCCGCGCCTCTACCGGCAGGCACAGCCCGTTACCCAATTTGCCACGCCAGCATTGCATACATTGTTGCAGGATATGCAGGACACCATGGCGGCCATGAATGGCGCGGGACTGGCTGCACCCCAGATCGGCGAAGACTGGCAAGTTGTCATTTTTGGCGTGGAGCGCACGTCACGCTACCCGGATGTTGAAGCGGTGCCGTATACCGTTTTGATTAACCCGGTGCTGACTCCATTAAGTGAAACCATGACAGAAGACTGGGAAGGTTGCCTCAGCATTCCGGGCATGCGTGGGCTGGTACCACGTTATACGCATCTGCGTTACCAGGGGCGGGATCAGGACGGCAACCTGATCGAGCGGGAAGTCTCCGATTTTCATGCGCGCGTCGTACAACATGAATGCGATCACCTGCAGGGTATTCTGTATCCGATGCGTATTCCTGATTTACGCAAGTTTGGCTACAGCGACACGCTCTTTCCGGATCAGCCGCTGATCGATGAATGAACATCCCACCGCCAGTCGTCTCACCAGGGCTTGACGACGACCAGGATCACCACAGCAACCAATATCAGCACAGGTAGCTCATTAAACCAGCGGTAATAGACATGACCATGCTGATTACGATCTTCTTTAAAAGCCTTAAGCAGCCTGCCACAATAAATGTGATAGATTACCAGCAAGATCACCAGCGCCAGTTTGACATGCAGCCAGACACCCGTAAAACCGTAGCCCAGCCATAACCAAACCCCAAAAACAATCGTCAGCACGGCGCCCGGCGTCATAATGCCATAATAGAGCTTGCGCTCCATCACCTTGAAGCGTTCGTTGCCCGCCTGATCGGTACACATGGCATGATAGACAAACAAACGCGGCAGATAAAACAATCCCGCAAACCACGTCACCATGAAGATAATATGTATTGATTTGATCCAGAGCATGATTCATCCTTGAGAATATAATTTTTACAGGGGCGCATTCATCATGACGGTCTCCCGGCTGTCCAATACAATCCGGCTGCTTCCACTGTTAATTCTGCTCATCACACCGATGACCACGGAAGCCCGACAATATACCGCCAATCCGGCTGATTATCGGTTGCAGCTCAAAAAACTGCAAGCGGGCGACCAGCTGTTGCTCTCGCCTGGTATCTATACCCAGGGATTGCCGATTCACCATTTCAAGGGACAGCCCGATGCACCGATTGTCATTACTGGCCCGGCAGAGGGACAACGCGCCATATTCATCGGCAGATCCGGGCACAATACGATCAGCATCATTGACTCGCACCATGTCACCATACGCTATCTTCAACTCGATGGACGCAGTCTGCCGGTTGATGGCGTCAAGTGTGAAGGTCATGCCACCTGGGCGCACCACATCACGCTGGAGCATCTACTGATTGAGCGGCATGATTACAATCAACAGATTGTTGCCATCTCTACCAAATGCCCGGCCTGGAACTGGACGATTCGTCACAACATTATCAGAAACACAGGAACGGGTTTGTATCTGGGCAACTCCGATGGCAGCGCCCCATTCATTGCGGGACTGATCGAGCATAATCTGGTCACCGATACACTGGGTTACAATCTGCAGATCAAACATCAACGCGAGCGGCCGGTAATCGACGGCATGCCGCAGCAGAATGCAGTCACCCTCATCCGTCACAACGTGTTTGCGAAGGCCAGCCAAAATCGGGATCCCGCCATGGCAAGACCAAATGTGCTCCTGGGACATTGGCCGCTTGACGGGTCGGGAAAAAATGATCGTTACCTGGTCTATGGCAATTTCTTTTATGAGAATACGCAGGAAGCCCTGTTTCAGGGTGAAGGTAATATTGCGCTATACAACAATCTTCTCGTCAATCATCACGGCAATGGAATGCATATCCAGCCACACCACGACATTCCCCGTGAAATCCATATTTTCTTCAACACCGTGCTGGCAAACGGGGCGGGGATTCATTATACGAGCGGCAACCGATCAGAATCCATTCGCCCGGTTATCACCTCCAATCTTATTTTTGCACAACCGGCATCCGTTATTACTCGCGGCAGTACCTGCAACAATTTTGAGGGTACGTATTCCCATGCCGACAAATTTCTAGCAAACCCCTTTGCGCCACCGGGACAGCTGGATCTTTCCCCTTTGCCTGCAAAACAATCAGAGATATCCGCCGGACAAAACAGCCCGTGTAAAGGGTTACAAAATTTTTCACATGGACAGTTCGATTTTGACGGCAATATCAGCATTAACCGTATGGGAGCATATGCTCATGGCAAACCTGTTAAATGGTCACCGCAACTTACTGTTAAACCGGATATAACTCACCCTTCCCGATCAGAAGGATCAAACCGACCCGAACCATCCTTAACACGCTGAATTTTTAGAGACACCCTCTATTTTGACGACATCAAAACCCATACCGTCTGATCGCACCTCCCCACATTGGGCACTTCTGGTGCTGGTGGCAGGATTTATCATTTATGGCTCGCTATTTCCCTTCAATTTCCACCCCCCCCAGCCTTTCGAGCAGCTATATGCCCACTTGAACCCTTTCCAATATCGCTCGGATGCAATCAACAACTTTCTGCTATTCATACCCTTGGGGGTTGCGCTGCATTTTTGTTTTAATCGCATTTCGCAACGCATCGTTGCTGCAGCGTTATCCTGGATAATTTTGGGTGTATTACTGCAGATTGTGCAACTCTATCTACCAGGGCGCGTTGCTTCGCTGACAGATAGTTTCTGGAATGCCATCGGGCTGATTACCGGGCTGTTGAGCGCCCGGCTGCTGGCGCCATGGTTACATCATCATGCAGGCAAAATACAGCAGCCACATGACAAGTTCACCCTGATTCTCGTTGTGGCATGGCTGGCATACGAATCTTTTCCATTTGTTCCAACACTCGATATCGCCGAGCTGCGCAATCACACCAAAGCATTTTTTTACGCACCACCTTTTGAATGGATACGCCTATGGCAGCATTTACTGGCGGCGGTACTTGGCACCCTCGCCATGTTACGGGCACAGCTGCTGCCACAGCGATGGTTAATCATCATGGCTGCCGTTCTGGTTCTGGTTTCCCTGGAAATCCTGGTGCCTTATGGCGAGTTACGCCGGGAAACCCTGCTGGGTATCTGTCTGGGAATCATGATGGGTGAACGTCTCGACGCCATGTTACGCACAAAAGCCTGGATAGCTGTCATGATCATGGCCCTGTGTGCCTACCTGACGACGGTCTTGCTGCCGTTCCGTGGCCAAAGCGCTGATGGTGCTTTTACATTCACACCCTTTGCATTACTCCTGTGGTTTGGGAATACCAAGCCTGTTTCGCCTACCGCATTTGAAGTTCTGGCAATCGGATCGCTACTATGGGCAGGTCTATCCAGTCACGGGCAAACCATCCGGCAACACATCTGGCTGTGGCCACTATCGCTGGCGCTGCTGTTATTGCTGCTGGAAGGTGTGCGCACATTACTGATGGGGTTCCACGGCGACACCACGCCTCTGATTATCCTGGCCACGTTAGTCCCTTTCGCACTTTCGCTTCAGCGGCATCAACCTGATTTCCCCCGCTCATTCCAGCCAGGCTCTTTCTCAATCACTCAACCTGAGACAGAAAAACCGCCATCCGAGTTATCCCCTTATTTAATACCCAATGTGAACAGCAAGATCAAAAACTGGCTTGGCCTTCTATTCATCATCACCATGGGTACCCTGGGATTATGGGTGCTGATCCAATTGCCAGAGGCCCCCTACAATTTACGCGAACTGTTTGGCAAGGATCGCCTGCTTGGCTGTTTCATCTTCACAATAGTGCTGTTATGGCTGGGCGCCGGACCAGAGTGGATCTCCTATCGGGCAGGCAGACAATCCTGGCCTGCCTTGTGGTTGCCCTTCTGGTTGTTCATCACCGCCGCCATCAGCCTTCTGTTGCTTCAATACGCAGTCACTACCGAAAGCCTGAACGACATTACAGGCTCTCCCGATTTATATCGCCGTATCGTACAGGAAAATATTTGGGGTGAGGAATGGCAGAATGAGTTGAGAAACTGGCCGGGCACCTTTGTCATCGGCTTAGAACGCACCGTGAGGTTTATCGCACTTTACTGGCTGCTGCTGATCCCATTGACACTATGTACAATCTTTGCCAATCGACTGTGGCGCCCTCCCGCACGGATCGGTGCCTGCTTTATCCTGCTCCCGCTCTGGTGGGCTGCTAAATGGATTGTCGTGGATGCCGCCATTACCGACAATCTGACAGAGCTGATGGCATCCAATGGCATACCTTATCTGGGCGCCTTGCTGGTGGTGCTCGCCGTTCATGCCAGTCTGCTATCACGCATCAGCCTGCGTCTCAGCGTTACGCTACTTGCCGCCCTCGGGAGCGCACTCCTGCTGCTGGCAAGCTGGTGGTTACTCAACCAGGGATTGGAAACCGTTTTGTTCAAATATAACCGTATATTCTCCGCGCCACAATTCCTGCTGGGAGCCAGCCGCAGTGAAACACTCACGGAAGAAGCGCTCCTGCTGCGCTGGGCGATCGTTTATCTGGGCATGGTAAGTGTGATCGCTGTCGGTATCCGTTCCACACCGCACCAGACAAGAACGCCGCTCGCATCCACACACCAGCAGTAAAAGTACGGCTATTGGCCGTTGCCCGCCACCCCAGGAGGCTGTCCGAGGCAACTACTGCATTTCCGCCTCAATTTCCGCCTCAACCGCACCTCAACAGCCTGCCGGCATGATCGGTTGAATTGGCAGGGTTTTTCAGCGTATTTCTCCCTCTCAAACCGGAATAATTTTCTATCCGGATTGATCAATTCGCTAAATATTTCCACTGGCTGTCCGATTACTGCTCTCAACAGCGACTCATTCAGCGCCACATCACTTACCGGCCGAGTCAATGTGAACGTAAGCGGCACAAGCGCCGCACTTTACTTAAATAGTAATCAACATCTGAAGGAGAAACACCATGGCACAAGTCATCAATACCAACGTCGCGTCACTGAATGCACAACGTAACCTCAACAGCTCGCAAAGCGCGCTCAATACCTCACTCGAACGCTTATCATCCGGCCTGCGTATCAACAGCGCCAAGGATGATGCCGCTGGTCTGGCGATTTCCGAACGCATGACCGCACAGATTCGTGGGCTGAATCAGGCCGCACGTAACGCCAACGATGGCATTTCATTGGCGCAGACTGCCGAAGGCGCGCTCAAAGAGATCGGCAACAATCTGCAACGGATGCGTGAATTGGCAGTGCAATCTGTCAATGCTACCAATAGCTCTAGTGACCGTGCTGCACTGGATAAAGAAGTGACTGCTCTCAAAGCTGAAATTACCCGCGTCGCTGACACTACTGCATTTAATGGCGCCAAGTTGCTGGATGGCAGTTTCTCTTCACAAAATTTTCAAGTGGGCGCAAATGCTTCAGAAACCATTGGTTTTACCAACATTGCAGATTCAGATGCTGCCGCTTTAGGCGCATCCGGAAATGTAAGTACTGTTAGCGATGCCTCTGCCTTAATCACTGCGGTTGATACCGCCTTGCAGACGGTCAATACCACACGGGCTGACCTGGGTGCGATACAAAACCGCTTCTCTTCTGTCGTTACCAACCTGCAAACCACATCGGAAAACCTGTCTGCTTCACGCAGCCGGATTCAGGATGCGGATTTTGCTGCAGAGACGGCTGCATTGACCCGTGGGCAGATTCTGCAACAGGCCGGGGTCGCGATGCTGGCGCAGGCCAATGCGTTGCCGAACAATGTGTTGTCGTTGTTGAGATAACCACGAATCGGTCTTTAATCAGCGCCACGGGGCGGGCAGGCCGCAATCGCCCGCCCCGTGGCCCTAACCCACCAGGAGACATAACATGATCATCAATCCAGCCATCGGCGCCAGTGATTTTTTACCGCAGGTGACGCCCTCGCAGGGCGTCAACCGGATAGCGAATCGTGAAACCGCCGACGTACCCGCTGCCTCCCAAAAAGCCGCCCCCGTGGCGCAAGCGGGAAAAAGCTCCCCAGAACAGGTCGAGGATGCAGTCAAACAGATTGAGCAATTCACCCAGTCTGTCGCGCAGAATCTGAAGTTTTCCATCGATGAGGACACCGGTAAAACCGTGGTCAAGATCATGGATTCGCAGACCAATGAGCTGATACGCCAGATTCCATCGGAAGAAGCAATCAATATCGCGCGCACGCTCGGCAAGATCGAAGGTGTGCTGTTTAACGATCAAGCCTGATTCACCCATCAGCAGCAGGACAGGAGAATACTATGCTCGCATCACCTGGAATTGGCTCAGGACTCGACGTCAATGGCATCGTCAGTCAGATCATGGCGCTCGAACGTCGCCCACTGAGTCTGCTCGACAACCGTGAGAACCAGCAGAAAGCACAACTGTCTGCGTTTGGCAGCATCAAGAGCGCCTTATCAACATTTCAGGAAACGCTCAAGAAGCTGTCTGATCCGCTGAAATTATCTGCCACCACCGCCAGTCTTGCCGATAGCTCGCTGGCGGCGGTCAGTGCCAGTAGCAATGCCGTACCTGGCAGTTATGAAATTGAAATCAAGAGCCTGGCGCAAGCGCACAAACTCAAGTCAGAAAATTTTACTTCTAACAGCGATATCGTCGGCAGCGGCACATTGACCATTCAGTTCGGCACGTATAACGGGGATGGCAGCTATACAGCCAATGTAGACAAACCCGATCAAACCATCGCCATCGGCACGAATGAGGCAACTCTGGCAGGTGTGCGCAGCGCGATCAATAACGCCAATGCCGGTGTGACGGCCAGCATTGTCAACGATGGCAGCGGCAGCCGTCTGGTGATCGCTTCACAGGATGGCGGCACGAGTAATGCGCTACGCATCACGGTCAGTGATGATGATGGCAATCATACCGATAATACGGGCTTGTCCCGGCTGGCATTCGATGCCTCCACTGGCGGGGTGTCCAATCTATCTGAAACGATGGCAGCCCGCAGTGCCTCGCTGGTGATCGATGGTATTCCTATTACGAAATCAACCAACACAATCACCGATGCAATTGAAGGTGTCACGCTCAATCTGCAAAAAACCAACGAAGGCAGCACCACATTACTGACTGTCGCGCAGGATACGGAGAGCATTAAAAAAACAGTGCAGTCGTTCGTTGATGGCTTCAATGCACTTAACAAAACCATCAGCGACCTGACCCGTTTTGATCCCAACAATCGTCAAGGTGCGGCACTAACGGGTGACTCGATTGCAAGAACCATTCAATCACGCATGATGACGGTTTTTAATACCCCCCCCTCCGTAGCCAACGGGGGATTGAACCACTTGTCTGAGATCGGTATCACTTTCCAGAAAGACGGCACGTTACAACTGAACGACGAAAAATTAACCGCAGTTATGAATGACCCAGGCAAGGATATCGCTTCGTTCTTCTCTAAGGGCACGGTCGATTTCACCCAGACCACGGAGGCACCGGAAACTGGAGCGGCTGATTCAGCTGGCTTTGCCAGCAGGCTAAATCAATTGATTGATGGCCTGCTACGCAGTGATGGCCTGATCAATGGGCGCATGGATAGCATCAACACGACCATTCGCGATATCGGCAAGCAACGTGACACAGTTGACCGTCGCCTGGAAGATGTGGAAAGACGCTATCGCGCGCAGTTTGCCGCACTGGATACGCTGATCGCCAGCATGTCGAGTACCGGTAACTTTCTGCAGCAACAGCTCGCCAATCTGCCAGGTTCGGGTAACCGGTAATCCCTCACTGACATTTATTTATCGCTATTTACACTCATTTCGCACAAGGAGAATCCATGTTTTCCAGCTCAACCCATGCCATCTCCGCCTATAACAAAGTAGGCGTTGAATCCGGCGTTACTACTGCCGATCCACACAGGCTGATTCTGATGCTGTTTGAAGGCGCGCAGCAGGCGCTCAATCGCAGCAAGCTTTATATGCAGCAAAACAACATTGCGGGTCGCGGCGAAATGATCTCCAAGGCAATCATGATCATCGACCATGGCCTGAAGGCGAGTCTTGATGTCAAGGCGGGTGGCGCACTGGCTGAACAGTTAAGCCAGCTCTATGACTATATGACCGATCGCCTGCTGCAGGCCAACCTGCGAAGCAGTGTTGACATTATCGATGAAGTCAGCCAGTTGCTCGGCGAATTGCACGAAGCCTGGGCCGCCATCGGCAAAAAACCCAGCACCAGCGGCAAGATAGCGCAAATCGAAAAATTAATCGAAACCGGAATGGCAGTCAGATGATTGAACATAACCCGAATAACCGCACGACGGACGATATGAATGGCGCACAAACCATCGCAGCTTATGAAGGCATATTGGCAATTACCGACAAAATGCTGCAAGCCGCCCGCGCCAGCGACTGGGATAAACTGATCGCGCTGGAACAGGAATGCAAGCGGATTACCAACCGCCTGATCGGACAACAGACACAAGTTAAACTGGACGAGCCCTTGCAGAAAAAAAAAATTACGCTGATTCAGCAAATTTTAGCGCATGACGCCGAAATACGCGCCTTAACCGAACCCTGGATGATGCACTTGCAAAACCTGCTGAGCAACTCGCATCACAAACAAAAATTGAACCAGGCTTATCAGACGGATTAACAGCTATCGTGTTGGGGTTTGGGGTTTGGGGTTTGGGGTTTAATGTTGGGGTGAGGTACGAACCCCAACAGCTCCCCGTGCAGCTTTATGATTGTAGGTTGGGGTGACGACAGGAACCCCAACACCGGGAGATACGAACCCCAACACCCCCATGCAACGTCATCACCCCAACCTGCGCTCCCCAAACCGTTTGTCGTTTTCGGGGGAGGCGGTACCCCAATCGGCGGGCAACGTAGCCGTGTTTGACGGGGTTGTAATGGATGTAATCGATGTGGCGGCGAAAATCGTTTTCGTCTTGCAACGTGTGCTCCCAAAATCGGCGCTGCCAGATGCCGCGTTCACCTTTGCTGCGACGGCTGGCGCTGATGTGTTCGGTTTTGGGAATGTTTCGGGAAAATCCGGCCTTGATCAACATCCAGCGGGTTGGGTAATCGGCGTCGCCGGGCGGCAGGGTGAAAACGGCGTGTAAATGACCGGGCATGACCACCATGGCATCGATATGTTCCACCAACAGATACCGCTTTCTTTCTGCAAGGTTAACGGTAAAAAAATAACAACCACCTTCGGCGAAATTACGTCAGTATTGCATAATTGTCGTGTTGGGGTTTGGGGTTTCTGCCTATCCCTGTTGGGGTTCGTGCCTCACCCCAACCTACGCTCCCCATGTGGTTTCATGGCTGTAGGTTGGGGTGAGGCACGAACCCCAACATTGTAGCTAAGGTCTAATCGGACAAGCCAGAATGCCTTGCGGTAATCCGGATTACCGGGGTTCCACGAAGAGCTGGCGTCAGTCCGGTTTTTTCACCCCAGCCGGTATTTTTTCTGCCATTTTTTGCAAGGCAGTCAAGAATTCCATTGGCAAGGGAAAAACGATTGTAGAGTTTTTCTCGCCGGCGATTTCGGTTAATGTCTGTAAATAACGTAATTGTATTGCCTGCGGCTGTTGCGATAAAACTTGAGAAGCTTCCAGCAAATGATGGGAAGCCTGCAGTTCTCCTTCGGCATGAATGATTTTGGCGCGGCGCTCGCGCTCGGCTTCGGCCTGTTTGGCAATCGCGCGAATCATGGTTTCATTGAGATCGACATGTTTGATCTCTACATTGGAAACCTTGATTCCCCAGGCATTGGTCTGGTCATCCAAAATCGATTGAATATCTGCATTGAGTTTATCGCGACTCGCGAGCATTTCATCCAGCTCATGTTGCCCCAACACCGAGCGCAGCGTGGTTTGCGCCAGTTGACTGGTTGCCATATGATAATCTTCAACCTGGATGATGGATTTTGCCGGATCGACCACCCGAAAATACAGCACTGCATTGACTTTCACCGATACGTTATCACGTGAAATCACATCCTGACTCGGCACATCCATGACGATAGTGCGCAAATCGACCCGCACCATGGTTTGAATGATTGGGATAACGACGACCAATCCGGGACCCTTGACCTTCCAGAACCGTCCCAGCATGAATACCACGCCGCGTTCGTATTCTCTCAGCACTTTGAAAGCACTTGCCAGGAAAAATACCGCAAAAAAAACCAGCAGAATGGCTGCAGAAAAAATATCGATGTCCATGTTAATCCTCTAGTGTGTTATTTTCAGGTTCTACTTCCAGTAACAGCCCGTGAATCGCGGTTACCCTGATTTGCTGATTAGCCTTGAGCGGCGAACGGGTACGTGCGCGCCATTGTTCACCATGCACACGCACCCAGCCCTCCTGATCAAAATCTTCCATCGCCTCTCCCATACTGTGCAGCATTTGTTCGCTCCCCGTTATCACGGGTCTTTTTCTGGCTTTCAGCGCCATCCCTAATATAAAAATGCACACTCCCGCAGACAGCAGCGTAAACGTCGCGATCAGTGGCAACGAGACACCGTAACCCGGAATATCAATATCAATCAGCATCACCGAACCCATTGCAAAAGCAGCAATGCCACCCAGACCTAAAGCGCCAAAACTCGGTGCAAACGCCTCAGCCAGCATGAAAGCAATTCCCAGTAAAATCAGCGCCATGCCAGCATAATTAATTGGCAATGCCTGAAAGGCAAAGAGCGCCAGCAACAGGCTGATGGCACCCACGACTCCTGCAACAATCGTTCCAGGATTGGCGAACTCCAGAATCAGACCATAAATGCCAATCAGCATCAGAATATAAGCAATGCTGGGGTCGGTGATGACAGCGAGCAGGCGCGCGCGCCAATCCGGCTCGATTGGCACTAGCCTGAGGTTTTGAGTGGCCAACTGCAGCGATTTACCAGCAACACTCACTGACCGACCGTCAACTTTGGTGAGCAGCTCGTCCAGATCGGCTGCGATCAGATCAATGACATTTTCCTTGAGCGCTTCACTGGCAGTCAGACTTGCTCCAGCACGTACCGCCTGTTCCGCCCAGTCGGCATTTCGTCCGCGCATTTCCGCGAGACCTCGAATATAGGCAACCGCATCATTAACTATTTTTTGGGTCATGACATCACCCTGCACCACGGGCAGCTCATCCGATTGATCAGCTGGTTTTTCCCTGGCAGGATTGGGCAACTGCGGCAAACCACCTGTTTTTACTGGTGTTGCTGCGCCAAGATTGGTGGCGGGCGCCATTGCCGCAATATGACTGGCATAAAGAATATAAGTACCCGCGCTCGCCGCACGCGCACCGCTTGGGGCAACATATCCGATGACCGGGATGGGGGACACGATAATATCCTGAATAATGCCGCGCATCGATACATCCAGACCGCCCGGTGTATTGATTCGCAGAATAATCACTCGCGCTTGCTGGGCCTGCGCTTTGGCAAGGCTGCGTTGCACATAATCGTGTACCGCCGGACCAATAACACCATCGATATCCAGCCAGACACCTGTGCCATTGTTGATGACTGAGTCGTTCTGAAATATTTTTACTGGATCAGTATTTTGTGCGGATGATGGATTGGCAAGCAGCAAAATAATGAACAGACCGATAAGCTGCATCATTCCACACCACCAGAAACAGGCCGTTTTCATTGAAATTCACCCCGTTTGCCCATGTAGACGAATCATTTCCCGATTCAATGCCAGCCATTGCAACGCGATAATGGCACTGGCTGATTTGATCGCACCCTCGGAGAGCAACATCAACGCCTCGGACAAGGCCATCACATGCACCTTGATATCCTCGTCTTCACTCGCCAAGCCATGAATTGTGCCATGACTCACCCTGGTCGTATCAGTTTTGCCACAAAACAGGGCAATTTGCTCGGAAGTCCCCCCGGGACTAACCAGATAATCATACAGCGGTACCAGTTCAGTGATATGACAACCCGCCTCCTCGACTGCTTCACGGAAGACGACTTGTTGGGGCGTTTCACCCACATCGATGATTCCCGCAATGACTTCCAACAACCACGCACCACCGGGCGCGTTAAGCGCACCAACCCGAAACTGTTCAATCAACACTACGCTGTCTGTCTGGGGATCATACGGTAATACTGCAGCAGCATGACCACGTTCAAGCAACTCGCGCGTAAATGGCCTGCTCCATCCACCACTGAATTTGTGGTGGCGCAAATGGTAGCGTTCCAAGCGAAAGAAACCCTGGTAGCAAACTTCTTTGCCCAGAATTTCATAACACAGACCACTGCCATCGGCAGCCTCAGAAGATGAACATTTACTCCGCCCCTCCTGAAGCTGCTTGTGGGGATCATTCACTCAATGCTTCAAGTCGGCAGTCTGTTGAATTCCGGCCAGCAGCCAGGCAGAACGGCGATCATCCAGATCTTTCTGCACGTGCCAGATTTCATCAAAATCTTCCGCTGGCGAATCAGGTGATTCCCGCAATTGCCCGTTGAAACGTACACTGGCGACAGCTTCGTTACCCTCGGTAACCAGATCAAGCAGATTGGCTTCAATAAACAGCACTTCTGTCTGTTGCCCTGCACCGGCATCCTGCCCGATTTGCGCGCTCAGTTCGGCGAATAGCTCAGGTGTGGTGAAATCACGAATCTCTTCCAGATCCTGGGCATCATGCGCAGCCTGCAGCGCAATGAAGGAACGTTTGGCCTGTTTGAGAAACCCTTCCACATCAAAATCCGCAGGAATCGAGGTAGCCACCTGATCAGACTGTGGATCCCGGGCACTAAAGGAATCACGGCTCGCAGTACTGCCATATCCGGAAGGCGGCATACCGGCAGTCGCTCGATCCGCCCCAGCACCCGCATACTGCATTGGCCGCGAAGTCGCCCCCTGTGTTCGCCTGCCCAACATGCGCATCACAAAGAAAACACCGGCTGCCAAGGCAATCAATACCAGAATATCCATCATGTTAATGCCATCAAATGCCCCCCCCATGAATAACGCTGCCAGTAATCCGCCGGCAGCCAATCCGGCAAGCGGGCCGAGCCATTTACTGCCACCCGCTGCCGCTGCACCACCTGCAGCCGCAGTTGATGCTCCGGCAGCCTGTTGTGGCTTCGGCGCCGCTTGCTGCTGTTTATTAAGATTCATTGAATCACGCTGCTTACCAAAGCTTTTACCCCCGCCAAGGCGTCGTGCTTCTGCATCAAATGCCATCAGGCTGAAGGTAAACAGGGCAAGTGTCAAAAATGCTAGTATCCTCATTCGAGTTGTCTCCTTTCGTTAAAAAAATAATGCAATGAACCAGTATAACATCAACCCTAATTCTGTCAGCCACCCCTCCGGCCTGGTATTGTCATGATTGCCAGCATGACCGGCTACGCGGCATTATCCAGTGAATATTCATCTGTTTCCCTGGCGTTGGAGTTACGCTCCGTTAACAACCGCTTTCTCGATCTACAGTTCCGACTCCCGGATGAGTTGAGATCACTGGAACCCGTGATGCGCGAGTTACTCACAACCAGACTGGCACGCGGCAAAATTGAATGTCGCCTGACGCTCTCCAGCCAGGTAAATACGGCACAGAATAGTCTTCTTCATCACGCTCAACTCAACGCACTCCAAATATTAAGCCAGGAGGTGAAATCCGTATTTCCCACCGCCAGCGATCTCTCTGTTTCGGATATCCTTCGCTGGCCAGGCATACTCAACGATCACCGTACCATACTGAATCCTGGCGAACTGCATGCTCCGTGCCTTGATCTACTACAGCATACCCTGCAACTTTTCATGACCACTCGTGAGCGTGAAGGTGCCACGCTGAAAAATATTTTACTTGACCGTCTGAACCGGATACGCGAGCTCGTAGCAATTTTACTACCCAGACTACCGGATATTCTTGCCAGTTTTCAGTCACGGCTTATTCAGCGCATCCAGACAGCGAAGCTCAATGAGATGGATGAACGCATTCGCCAGGAGTTCACTTTTTTTGCCAACCGGATTGATGTCGATGAGGAATTGTCCCGTTTGCAGGCTCACCTCGATGAGGTAGAAAATACGTTGCAATCAGGTGGAGTCGTTGGTAAGCGGCTGGATTTTCTGATGCAGGAACTTAATCGCGAAACCAATACCCTGGCATCCAAATCTGTCGACAGCGCCGTTTCACAATTAACGGTTGAAATGAAAGTACTTATCGAGCAGATGCGCGAGCAGGTTCAAAATATTGAGTAAAACCAAATCTGATTCTTAAGAAGAAGGGCTGCTTATATAAAACAGCATGGCAGCGGTACATGCTTATTTTCTGAATTTCCACCAGAATCCAGCCGCTATCAGCAACATCACAATCAACCAGCTGCCATAGCGCCGCATCCACTCTGCTGTATTTTTCTGTACAAAAATCTGAATTTCAGCAAGATCAGCAACTTTTACGCCTGTTTGGCCTCCATTTTCGGTTTGAAGTTGCAGTTTCATCACTATGACGTGACGTCCGGATTCATTTGGTGTGACGCTCCACGTCCAACTGGTTTCACCATAACGGGTATAAATCTGTGGCTGTGGACCACGTGGTTCAAATGGCAATAAAGCTGTCGTCAGCTCTGCCTGCATTTCTGGAGACACTTTTCCTTCTATGCGTTGCAGGGATACCCCGGCAGGTGATTTATCCACGATTCTGTTAATGCGTTGCGCAAGTTTGCCCGTATCCAGTTGCAGAGTAATAGTGAAAGGCTCATATTGCTTGATTTCGGCAGGCAGATTCACAGCCGAACCATCCACCGGCAGTTTTGTCATGACGAGTGAATTAAACTGTTTCTCGCCAAACGAGGCATGCACGATAAAATTAATGGCGTAGGGAACAAACAGAATGGCTGCCAGCAAACCTGGCAATAACCAGGAAAAACCAATCAGGGGTCTGCGCATATTATCTCCAAGGCATCTCTAAAAATTCAGAGTGTTAAGTAACGAAATATGGATTTTTAGAGATACTCTCCAGTTTTATCCGGTCAGGGTTCTCTTAACCCGGGTATATGCCATATCGCATTTCTGCGCGATCAGGAATAGACTTCAGCCATATCAGATAATTATTAATCGCCATTATGACTGAGATCAAACCCGTTTTCATCGCCCATCGCGGTTACCCCGCATTGTATCCGGAAAATTCACTGGCAGGAATTGAGGCCGCGATCCATGCGGGTGCGCGCTATATTGAAGTCGATATCCAGCTTAGCAATAGCTTGACTCCATTTTTGTGTCATGATGACCATCTACAACGATTGACCGGTCAGGATATCAATTTGACAATGCTGAGTAATGCCGAAATTGAGAAGCTGGCGGTACCCTATCCGGCTTCATTGCCATTATCCGTGAACAAGGCTGAGCCTGTTTCACGTCTGGCAGAATTCTGTTCATATCTGGCAAAACACCCCCAGGTTTTTGCATTTATTGAAATCAAAGCGGAAAGTGTGATTCGTTTTGGACTACGACCAACTGTTACCGCTATTTTTGATGAGGTATATCCGGTTAGATCGCAATGCATCATGATTTCATTCGACCAGGAAGCACTGGCGTTAATCAAAAAAATGGGCATGGCAACAATTGGCTGGGTAATCGAGCAACGTGACGAAGTAACCAGGGACATTGCATCGCGCCTGTCTCCAGATTTTCTTTTTTGTGATACCACCGATCTGGCCGTAACCATCGGGGAAATGTGGTTGGGACCATGGCAATGGATTATCTATAGTGTCAATGATCCAACGAAGGCTGTCCAGTTTGCCCAAGCAGGTTTCTCGCTCATTGAAACCGACGATATCGGTGCCATGCTGGGCAAGACACCCCTCCACACCAGTCAAGCATGAATCCGCATTACGATGTAGTCATCGTCGGTGGTGGCATTCAAGGGGTTACGGTTACACAGGCCGCCGCCGCGCAGGGATACCGCGTTCTGCTTCTGGAAAAAACTGCGCTGGCAGCAGGTACTTCCAGCCGTTCGAGTAAATTGGTGCATGGTGGACTACGTTATCTTGAAAGCGGTCAATTCGGGCTAGTTGCCGAAAGTCTCAAGGAACGCGCTGATCTGTTGCGTCTGGCGCCCTCACTCGTCAAGCTGACGCCATTTTACATTCCGTTATATCGCCATACTACTCGTAGCCCATGGAGGTTGCGCCTCGGCTTGAGTCTTTATGCCCTGCTTGCACGATTCCGTACTGGCTCCAGCTTTCATTCCGTTCCCCGCAGACAATGGGATACGCTCGATGGCCTGTCTACCAGCGGTTTACAGCATGTTTTCCAGTATTGGGATGCGCAAACCGATGATCAGGCACTGACACAGGCCATTATGCATTCCGCGCAGTCACTGGGCGCTACGCTTATTTTTCCGGCAGAATTCAGGCAGGCAGCCATTATCGATAATCAATGTAACATTGAATTCAGACAGAACGGGCAAACTCACACCTGTAGTGCAAACGTATTGATCAATGCTGCCGGCCCCTGGGTCGAAAAGGTTGCAGAACGAATCTCACCACGACCTACACCTTTTCCGGTCGAACTGGTACAAGGCACGCATCTGGTGCTGGATGGTGAATTAAGACAGGGCTGCTACTATCTGGAATCTCCCCAGGATCAGCGCGCGATCTTTGCATTACCATGGAAAGGCCGTATTCTGCTGGGCACTACCGAAACCACCTATCACGGCGCACCGGAAAACGTTGTGCCACTGGCAATAGAAGAACGTTATTTGCTGGACTGTTTTCAGCACTACTTTCCAGACCACCGCATATCGGTCTTGTCTCGTTTTGCCGGTCTGCGTGTTCTGCCAGCTGAGAACAGTGCAATTTTCCAGCGCTCACGCGAAATTTATCTGCAGTGTGACCGGCAGCTCAAGCCACGCGTCATTGGTATCTACGGTGGAAAACTAACAACTAGTCGCGCCACCGCGCAGAAAGTCGTGCGCCTGATCAAACCATCGTTGCCAGTACGATCTGCCAAAGCAGATGTATCACGTTTACCTATCTTACCTATCGATCTTCCCTAACCAGAGGTATGCCATGAAAATCAAGATCGACACCAGCCCGTTTCTGGTTAACCCAAACAGTGAAATTGATCTATCGCAATGGTCAACTGAAGTGTCGCCTTTCTATAAGTCTAAGGAAGACTACCTGACACTGCTGGAAGAATCACGTCAGGAAATTGGCGCATTGCAGGAAGTGCTGTATGCACATGATCGTTATGCAGTACTACTGATTTTTCAGGGAATGGATTCCGCCGGCAAAGGTGGCGCGATTAAACATGTTATGTCTGGAATCAACCCACAGGGCTGCCAGGTTTTCAGTTTTCTTGCTCCCGGCCCCGAGGCACTGGAGCACGATTTTCTGTGGCGTACCAGCAAATCGTTACCAGAACGTGGCCGTATCGGTATTTTTGATCGTTCCTATTACGAAGAAGTTGTCGTGGTACGCATCCAGCCCCATCTTCTCGAACAACAACGTATTCCAGCTGAATTTGTTGATCCCGAACACATCTGGCAGGAGCGCTTCAGCGATATTGTCAATCTGGAAAACTATCTGCATCGTAATGGCACGCGTATCATCAAGTTTTTCCTGCATCTGTCAAAAAAAGAGCAGCGCAAACGTCTGATTGCTCGTATCGATGATCCCACCAAAAACTGGAAGATCAGCAATGCCGACATCGAAGCGCGCCGCAAATGGCATGATTACCAGCACGCTTATGAGAAATGTATCGGCGCAACCAGTAGTGCTACTGCTCCCTGGTTTATCATACCGGCAGACGACAAACGCAATACGCGCCTGATCGTATCCTCCATTCTGCTCGAAACCCTGCAAAGCCTGAAGATGAACTATCCACAGTCATCCGACATTCATCGCACTGAACTGGCACGCATGCAAACCTATTTGGAAAGTGACGAATAATCGGATTAACCGAGTACTACGATAACGCGGCTTATCTGTTCACCACCTGTTATAGAAGTTTTCAATATATTTGACACTCTCCCGAATAGCTTGTTGCCATATCTTGAATCGTCTCTGGTACACCAGCATAGTTTTAAGTAGTGTCTACTCGAAATATAGATACAAAGTTTCCAAACTTTATGCAAAGTTTGAGAAAATGGGGCCGATTACTCTGGATTCCGGTAAATTCCGTACCGCACAGATCAACAGGCGACTCTATGGCCGAAGAATTCTCTTTCCCAAATAAAAACACACCCATCACTACGATGAATCACACAACGAACGATCATTTATTACCGATCGTTGTTGATCTGGATGGAACGCTCACGCCAACCGATACATTAGCCGAATCGCTAATCAGTACCATTCAGCGATATCCCGGTAGTTTGTTTTTCCTTCCCATCTGGTTAATAAAAGGGAAAGCTTATTTCAAGGAAAAAATTGCTGCACATGCAGAAATTGCAACGCAACTCTTACCCTATGAATCGCCCCGGGTTCTGTGGAGGCTATTTGGTTTAAGTAACACTGGCAGAATCCGAGTTGACTAACTGCCGATAGTATTGTGCCTCAGCTTCTGCTGGAGGTATATAGCCGATAGGTCCCAGCAAACGCTGATGATTGAACCAGAACACCCAGTTCAACGTTGCCAATTCAACGGATTCCCTGTTTTTCCAAGGCCCTTGCTTATGAATCAATTCAGTCTTGTAAAGCCCGTTGATCGTTTCGGCCAGTGCGTTGTCGTAGCTATCTCCTTTACTGCCAACCGACGGCTCTATTCCAGCCTCGGCAAGTCGCTCCGTATAACGGATAGAGACATACTGGGAGCCCTTGTCGCTGTGGTGAATCAAAGCACCCAGCTCCGGTTGCCGGGCGTATAACGCCTGCTCCAGCGCATCCAGCACGAAGTCTGTGTGCATGCTGGAACTGACCCGCCAACCCACGATGCACCGGGCAAACACGTCGATGACGAACGCGACATACAGCCAGCCCTGCCAGGTGGAAACATAGGTGAAATCCGACACCCACAACTGGTTTGGGCGATCTGCCTTGAATTGCCGGTTGACCCTGTCCAGTGGGCACGGCAGCGCCTTGTCTGAAACCGTCGTGCGGACAATCTTGCCGCGCCGTACACCTTCCAGCCCCAACCGTTTCATCAGCCGCTCAACAGTGCAACGAGCTACCTGTATTCCTTCGCGCTTAAGTTGTCGCCATACCTTGTCGGCACCATAAACCTGCAGATTGGCCTGCCAGATTCGTTGTATCTGCGGCATCAGATCGTCATCGCGAATAGCTCGGGCACAGCGCAATGCCGGATTACGCAGTTCGACAACGTGACGTCGATATCCCGATGGAGCGACCTGCAATACCTTGCAGATCGGCTCGACTCCGTGGGTGTCGCGATGCCGGTCAATGAACGATCTTAGGATTTGAGTTTGCGGTCGAGCTCCGCCTGGGCAAAAAAAGCACTGGCCAGTTTCAGTATCTCATTGGCGCGACGTAATTCCTTGACTTCACGCTCCAGTGCTTTGATGCGCTCGCGTTCTTCACTGGTGACGCCATCTCGCAAGCCTGTGTCGATCTCGTGCTTCTTTACCCAATCATGCAATGTCGGTGGTGCGCAGCCAATCTTTGGCGCTATCGATTCTATCGTCGCCCACAGCGAAGGGTACTCACTGCGATGCTCTTGCACCAGACGGACTGCGCGTGCTTTTACTTCAGGGGAATATTTGTTTAATTTGTTCATGGCTCCATTCTCTCAAGATTTGGAGCCTCCTCAAAACCCGGGGCGATTCACTACCACGAATCATTTTTAGTTTATTTACGGAAAGAAAAAGAGAAAGGGCGCAGTATTATTCTCGCTACAGCTGCGCACAAATCTATTGCACGAAGCGTTGCAACTCACTTGGATTTATTTGATGATGTCATAGCCAGTGACGCAGAGCATAACCTGAAAGGAGAAACGAAGCTGGCAGCAATTCGGCAACAGGTAGCGGGAGAATTTGTTTACGCGGGAGATAGTCGCGCAGATATTCCTATTTGGAAAGCTGCAAAAAGAGCGATCCTGGTTGGTGCTTCGGCAGGCGTAACCCAATCGGTATACAAAAGTGTTCCAATCGAAAAAGAATTCATAAGAGAGAAAATAACCACAGTTGACTGGTTGCGTGCTCTACGTGTTCACCAATGGTTGAAGAATGTGCTGCTGTTCGTTCCGATGTTGACCGCTTTTTCATTTACCGATTTAAATAAGCTGGTCGTCATGATTGTTGCCTTTTTATCTTTTTCCCTTGCAGCATCTGCAACGTATCTAGTGAATGACCTGTGGGATCTGGAAAATGATCGCGCGCATCCTCGTAAACGATTACGGCCTTTTGCCAATGCTAAAATTCCAATCCTGTATGGGCTTGCCGTGGCTGGAGCAATGCTGTTATTCGCATTGCTTATGGCATTCACCGTTTCTTTCAATTTTTTACTTATGTTACTTTTGTATCTGGTACTAACCAGCGCTTACAGCTGGGTACTAAAACAATATGTTTTGATTGATGTCTTGATGCTCTCCCTGCTCTACACTCTACGTATTCTGGCTGGTGCCGTTGCGATTGGCATAATTACTAGTTCCTGGCTTCTGGCTTTTTCAGTTTTCATATTTTTTAGTTTGGCGTTGGTAAAACGTTGTGCTGAGCTAGTATCCTTGGAACAAGGTGAAGTAAAAGCAACACGTGGTCGTGATTACCGAGTCTCAGATTTGGTAGTGTTGTGGCCGCTAGGAGTGGGAGCCGCACTTTCAGCAGTAGTGGTTTTTGGATTGTTTATCAGCACTCCTGATACTCAGATTCGTTATGCAACACCGGGGTTTTTATGGTTTGTTGCATTTGGCTTGATTTACTGGCTTGCTCGTTTATGGATCAAGACCGCGCGAGGTGAAATGCATGATGACCCCATTATTTACGCAATGAAAGACAGAGGCAGTCAAGTCACTATTTTTGCAATGATTGCTACTGTTTTAGTTGCACACTTTTTATCACTAGGTGGTGTGTTATGAGCACGCCTGTTATTGCCATCTTGAGCATTGCGCTCTCAGTTGTCGCACAATTTTGCTTAAAAGCGGGGATGTCCGATAACGAGACAAAAGAAGCTCTGATTCAGCCATTAACATTCCACACTGCCTTGACTGTGCTTCTTAATAAATATGTACTTGGTGGTTTTCTGCTATACGGGCTTGGAGCGATTATTTGGCTTGAAGTATTGTCGAAGTGGGATGTCAGCAAGGCTTATCCTCTTGTAGGGTTAGGGTTTGTTTTTACTGTAAGTATCGGATTCCTTATTGGAGAGCAAGTCACTGCTTTGAGGGTAACAGGTGTTGTACTGATTTGCGTAGGTGTTTTTATAGTAGCTCGAAGCTAATGCTGGTGCCCATGAGAAAGCACGACTCTCTAATAGACAAGGATAATTTAAAAATGCATTTGATAGCAAATGAAAAAATTACTTTATTTTTTATCTTATTGCTAGCTACAACAATAAAATTATCCGTGGTTATGATACTGAATATCGAACCAGGATCAGATTTTGCTTCCTATATGCACATGGCGACAACCATGCTGAGTACTGGGCATATGGATGATGGTATGGGTAACGTTGCGTATTACAGCTCCGGATATCCACTGTTTTTAGTTCCATTTTTTGCATTATTCGGCTCTACTGCCGAGGTGGCTCAGTTTGTGAATGTAGCTTTAGGCGTTACTAGTGTTTTATTGGTATATCTGTGCTCAAAATACATTTTACCCAACTGGAAATGGGCAGCGGTTTCAGCATTTATTTGGGCCACATACCCACCCGCAGTACTTTACACGGAATATGTCGCAAAAGAAAATTTGATGGTTACACTTCTTTTACTTCAAACTTTGCTATTGCTTCGTTACCCTTCCTCACAAAATAAGACCTTCCTGGCTGTAATATTGGGCACGGTATATGGCATAGGTCTGCTTGTTGGGCCTGCAATTATTTTGACAGGACTATTAATAGGATTAGTTGTCACCGAATTCAATGTCAGAAAACCTATTTTATCCAATTTGAGCTGGAACAAGGTACTTGCTTGTGGGTTTGGATGCCTGATTATTCTGTCGCCATGGCTAGCCTATACAAACTCAAAGCTGGGAAAGCCTATTCTTAATACTAATGGAGGGTTTAATCTTTACTTAGGCAACAATGCCAATTCCACTGTACATTTTATTGGAATTCAAGATACACCAATTGGTCCGGAGTGGCATGCCCTGCGTGAGGAAAAAGGAGAAGTTGAATCCATGTTGTTTCTTAAAAACATGGCAATTGATTATATACTTGAAAATCCCATAAAGACATTATGGCTTTCCGTCAACAAAATTACTTACTTCTGGTACCCTCCGATACATGAAGGCAGAGATGGCAATCAATCAAAAATAGAAAACATAGTACGCTCCATCTGGCTTTTTTATTATATTTTGGTCATAACAGCAGCACTGCTTCCTTTCTTGTTCATCAGAAAACTGACACGAATACATCTAATTTTATATGCAACGGTTCTTTTATATTGTCTTATCCACGCTGCAGCCTATGTAATATTCCGATATCGAATTCCCATTATGCCCTTTATGTGCATATTAGCAGTCAGCGGCATATCTTTTGTTCAAACATGGTGGAGTAGCAAAAAGCAATCGATTAGTAAGTGAAGTAGAATCTCAGTTGAATGGGTGCTCGAATAAAATAGTTTCCTCGCGGTCGGGTCCTGTTGAGATCATGGCAATTGGAGTTTCGCAGATAGCTTCGATACGTTTCAGATATTGGCGTGCTGCTAGCGGTAATTTTTCAAAATCTTGAATGCCTTTGGTTGTCTCTCCTCGCCAGCCGGTGAATGATTCGTAGATTGGTTGAGCTAATGCGAGCGCCTCTGCACCAAATGGAGATACATCACAGTATTGATCTGAATCTTTTAGCCGATAACCAACACAAATCTTGATTTGATCAAAGTCATCCAGCACATCCAGCTTGGTCATGCATAGCCCAGTCACTCCATTTAGCTGAATTGACCGCTTGAGTGCCACTGCATCAAGCCACCCACAACGACGTGGGCGTCCGGTTGTCGACCCAAATTCATTACCACGCCTGGCTAATTTTTCACCGTCCTCGTCTTTTAGCTCAGTTGGAAATGGTCCCGCACCTACGCGAGTTGTATATGCTTTAGTGATTCCAAGTACAAAATTCAGGAAATGTGGACCGATACCGCTGCCAACCGAAGCTGCGCCTGCAAGACAATTACTGGAAGTAACAAATGGATAAGTACCGTGATCAATATCCAGCAGTGCGCCTTGCGCCCCTTCAAACAGAAGATTATCGCCTGCTCGATTCGCATCAAACAATAGTTTAGGAACATCCGCCACCATTGGGCGAATTCTCTCAAACTGAGCAAGATTGGAGTCAAGCACTTGATTAATATCCACCGCAGCAGAATGATAGTAATTTACCAGCAGAAAGTTATGATAATCGAGAATTTCGTGGAGTTTGCTGGCAAAGCGCTCTGGATAGTAAAGATCCTGCAACCGTATTGCACGACGCGCGGCCTTGTCTTCATAAGCCGGACCGATCCCCCTGCCGGTAGTACCAATTCTATCTACTCCCCTAGCTGCTTCACGCGCACAATCTAGAGAGATATGATAAGGGAGAATCAGCGGACAGGTCGCACTGATACGCAGACGCTCCTCCACAACGACACCACTGCAAGACAACATGTCTATCTCTTCCAGCAGCGCTTCCGGGGAGAGTACGACACCATTTCCAATATAGCAGATGACATTTTCACGCAAAATTCCGGATGGTATTAGATGCAGTACCGTTTTATTTCCATTGACTACCAGGGTATGTCCTGCATTGTGCCCTCCCTGGAACCGGACCACACCTTGGGCATGATCAGTAAGCCAGTCGACTATTTTACCTTTACCTTCATCTCCCCATTGGGTCCCAATGACCACTACATTTTTGACCATTTTCTCTTTTACCTGCCTGATTCTTTTATTATGGAATTTTCAGCAACTTCCCATTGGTTATTGCGACAAACTAATTTATGGTCACAACAGATGCTATTTTGTTCGTTCTCTCCGGGCAGCACGACTATGACGATCGTGCCCTCTGCTCGCAATCTGGCGATAATTTCATTCAGCGCATGATCAGTTGGACACCATGGTGCGAGAATAGCCTTTGGGCGATCATTACTGTGAACCAAACTTGCTAACTGCTTTAAATCAAAACTAAATCCGGTCGCCTGTCTGGCCCGGCCAAATACTTTTCCGATTTCATCGTAGCGACCACCTAATGCAATTGCATTCGGGTAGCCAGGCGTATACGCTGCAAAAACGATACCCGTATGATAGTGATAACCACGTAAATCTGACAAATCAAAGGTCAGACTGAATACCTCTGAACGTAGCGTATTAGCTACTGTTTCCAGTTGATCCAACGCCAAATTTATTTCTGTGTAATTCGGCAAATAACGTCGCGCCTGTGCCAGAACAGTCTCATCACCATACAATTCTGGCAGTAGTAATAATGCATCAGCTGCCACCTTGTTCAGATGATTATCTAACTTTTCCCTTACCAACTCTTGAAGCGCGACGATGTCCTTGGCTTGCAACGCGGTATAGAGCTCCCACTCAAGTTCTGGCGATATCTTGGCATCTTGTATCAAGCTGCGAAAAATATTGACATGACCAAAATCAAGTTGAATAGATGGAATACCCGAAGCAAACAAACTGGCAAGCAACAATCGCTGGATTTCAATATCACTTTCTATACCCGCATGTCCATAAAGCTCGGCACCCATCTGGAAGAGCTCACGAGTGCGAGCTATTTCGCATGGAAGAGCATGTACGGCACTACTGGCGTAACACAAACGGGTAACACCTGACTGATGATTCAATAAATGAGCATCTATTCTGGCGACCTGCGGCGTCATATCTGCTCGCAACCCCATCATTCTGCCGCTAAGTTGATCCACCACCTTAAACATTCTTAGATTCATGTCACTACCACTACCAGACAACAGCGATTCGACATACTCCAGCAAGGGTGGTATGACGAACTGATAGCCATGAACATGGAACAAGTCCATGATACTACGACGCATTTTCTCAATATGCGCCGCGTCATTCGGCAGCACATCTTCAATATACTCAGGAAGTAACCAGTTTGGCATAGGCAGGTGACATGATCTACCTGAAATTAAGGAAGATCAGAATAAGACAGTCCAGTTGTTGGCAAAGCTAATTGTTGACCAGATAAAGTATAAACAACCCTATTAACATAGCGGTAAGCCCCATAAAGCGTATTTGTCCATCATCCATTTGCAGAAGTTTACGAAAAACCTCCCGCCACGCTCCAGGTAACATAAAGGGAAATATGCCTTCTAACACCAGCATTAACGCAACTGCCATCAATAATGTATTCAACATAGCTTATATCCTGGATTGATCGACACAAGCAGTTTTATTTAGATAAAGCTGAATCTTATACATAATGTCAGCTATCCAGATAAAAAAACCGGTCTACTTTATTTTGCCGTAACTGGTAAAGCAAACCGGTCTTCCATCAGGGTGAATTGCAGTCAAATACTGACTTCAAGTTAGAGCAGTCAAGAGGAGTAGTTACCGAGCAGCACAAAATACGCTGATGATACTTAAGCTATCCAATCTTTAACTCAACACACTATCTTTACTTACCTTCACCAGATGATTTTTTCAGGAATTTAAAAAATTCTGAGCTAGGTTCCAGGACAAGCAGATCACTTTTATCCTTAAAAGATTGCTTGTACGCTTCTAGGCTACGATAAAAATCATAGAATTTTGCATCTTTCTGAAATGCAGTTGCATAGATCCCTGCAGCCTGACCATCACCATCACCCATTATTTTCTGAGCTTCGCGATAGGCTTCTGCCAAAATGACTTCACGCTGCCGATCCGCATCAGCTCGAATTTTTTCACTCTCAGCTGCTCCGGTTGATCTTAATTCATTTGCAACTCGTGTACGCTCAGCTTCCATTCTCTGATAGACAGAATCACTGACTTCTCGAGGAAGGTCTACACGTTTGAGCCTCACATCGATAACTTCCACGCCAATTTTACGCGCATCAACATTGGCCTTCTGTCGCATAATTTCCATGATGACGTCGCGCTCTCCAGACACAACATCATGAACTGTTCTGTTACCAAACTCGTCACGCATGCTGGAGTTAATAGTTTGTGACAACCGGGTCTGTGCCAATGCCTCATCTCCATTGACACTGACATAGTATTGCCTAACATCGACAATTCGCCATTTAACAAATAAATCTACCAGAACGTTTTTCTTTTCCGAAGTGATAAAACGCTCGGGTTCATCGGTATCCATGGTCAAAATTCTGGATTCAAAGAAACGAACATTCTGAACAACAGGTATTTTGAAGTAGAGACCTGGGGATGTCTTTACATCGACAACCTCTCCCAGCTGGAAAACAACGGCCTGTTCCCGCTCATCAACAATATAAATAACGGAGCTACCCAGCATAGCAATTGCCACCAGCAATCCGGTTAATGTTGTGGAAATGGTTTTCATCTTATCTTATCTCCCGTTCACGACTACGAAAGGACTCACGCGAACGCATACCCGCTTCTTGAGAAAACTCAGGAATACTCTGAGGCTTCATTCCCGAAGAAGATTGAGCAGCAGCGGACTCCACTTGCATCAATTTATCCAGTGGCAGATACAACAGGTTGTTACCACCCTGCTGATCAATCAAAACTTTGCTTGTGCCAGAGAGAATTTGCTGGACAGTATCAAGATACATCCGATTGCGGGTGACATCTGGCGCTTTCGAATATTCAACAAGAATCTGTTCAAAACGACTTGAATCACCTTCCGCTGTTGAGATCACACGCTGTCTGTAACCATTGGCTTCTTCCATCAAACGTGCAGCAGCACCGCTTGCTCTGGGAATAACGTTGTTGGCGTAGGCCTGACCTTCATTAACCTGGCGCTCTCTATCCTGACCCGCTTTAACCGCATCGTCAAAAGCAGCCTGCACCTGCTCGGGTGGTTGCGCATTTTGCATGGTTACCCGATTGATTTGAATACCAATCTGATAACGATCAAGAATGGTTTGCATCAACGTAGTCGTTTCTGCCGCAACTTGCTCACGACCTTCATAAAGTACGAAGTCCATTTTACTGTTGCCGATTATCTGGCGGATCGCGGTCTCAGCAACCTGTAGCACCGAAGTTTCCGCATCTCGATTATTAAATAAGAAGTTTTCCGGGCTACTCAGAATATATTGAACAGCAAACTGAATATCGACGATATTCTCATCGTCCGTCAACATCAGCGATTCTTTGAGTACCTTGCTTCGAACATTATTCCGATAGCCGATCTCAACCGTACGAACCTGGCTGATATTGACAGTCTCAACTTTTTCAATAGGTGTTGGCATATGCCATCTCAATCCAGGCGTAGTTGTTTCAATATGCTTCCCAAATCGCAGGACTACGCCTCTTTGGCCCTCGTCAACAATATAAAAACCACTCGCCACCCAAGCCACGGCGAGTAGAACAACAATCACAACAATACCTGCACCACCGTGTTTGCCACGACCCTCGCCGGAGTCGCCACCCTCGTTATTACCATTTCCACCTTTTCGACCAAAAATTTCATTAATTCTTTGATTAAAAGTGCGGAATATATCGTCAAGATCAGGTGGGCCTGAATTACCCCTCCTTTTTCCCCACTGAGGATCATTTAAACCCATGATATTTGTTCCTTTCTATTATAAAAATTAAACAACCATACTGTGCTCATTGCACTACACACCGGTGCGGCGAAAAATGATCCATCTGGTTAGCTGAAGACTGATTAGATGCTTCCGTCATTGCAATCTGCAGAAACTCCAGTCCTTCTCCTGTTTTTGCGCTGAGCCGAATGGCGCTGATTCTATCATACTCATCACGTGTGCAATTTGCAGTCGAGTTCGATTCGGTTTTATCGATTTTGTTCAATACCAGTATTTGCGGAATAGTATCGGCACCAATTTCACTCAGTATTTTATTAACTTCTGCTATTTGCCTGTCCCGATTCACGCTGGAAGCATCAACCACATGCAACAACAAGTCCGCTTGGGTCGTTTCCTCAAGTGTCGCGCGAAAAGCTGCTACCAAAGTGTGCGGTAAGGACTGAATAAAACCAACCGTATCGGAAACTACAATCGAACCATAACCAGGAAGATATAATTTTCGGGTTGTGGTATCCAGGGTTGCAAATAATTGATCTGCTGCGTAAGCCTCAGCACTAACGAGCCGATTAAACAAAGTTGATTTACCCGCATTGGTATAGCCAACAATTGATACTGAAAATACAGCGGCGCGTTTTCTTGAACGTCGCTGAACTTCTCGCTGCCGTTTAAGCTTTACCAGCTTTTCCTTTAACAGCTTCACACGTTTACCAAGTAAACGGCGATCTGTTTCAAGCTGTGTCTCACCCGGTCCACGCAGGCCGATCCCTCCTTTTTGGCGCTCAAGATGGGTCCAGCCTCGAATTAGACGAGTCGAAAGATGTTCCAGTTGCGCCAGTTCAACCTGTAGCTTTCCTTCGTAACTTTGCGCGCGCCGCGAAAAAATATCCAGAATCAGGCTGGTGCGATCAATAACACGACATGACAAAGCATTGGACAGATTTCTCTGCTGCACTGATGACAAATCATGATTAACGATCACCATCGCTGCCTTAGTTTGTACTAGTATCTCCAAAATTTCCGCTACTTTCCCCTTCCCGACAAAGGTAGCAGAATCCGGATACTTTCGCTTGCTCTCGACGATAGCCGCTACCGATATCTGATTACTGGATGCCAGCAATCCAAGCTCATCCAAACTATTACGCTCAATTTTGTCAAAATCAACATCGACCAGAACTGCCGTATTTTGCCTGATTAGCGCTTCATCAGCATCACGAATCATCTTCCTCCGTCAGACCGTCAGCCGCAATTGGCAACGATATCGCCTTAGCGGGCACCACGGTTGAAATTGCATGTTTGTAGACCATTTGCGTAATAGAATTCCTCAACAACACCACATACTGGTCGAATGAATCGATATGTCCCTGTAGTTTAATTCCATTGACCAGGTAAATAGAAACTGGAATACGTTCTTTTCGCAATATATTCAGAAAAGGATCCTGCAACAATTGCCCCTTAACAGCCATTTTTTCTGCCCTCCCAAGTATAATTTCTTAATTTATAGTTATTTGCTTCTTCAGGACAGTTATCGTTACAATCAATTACCCACTACGATATCATGGTCTTGAGAAGCCAGTCTGCCACACAATGACAATTTTAGCCAACAGTGAAATCCAAAAAATAAAACGAGTCACCAGCGAGAATTCGCGAAATTAGCAAATATCGATATCTGACGATCATTAGTCTAACATGCCATATCAGATTTTCTGATATCCGTCCCACCGCACTCTGGCGGCAGGAAACCGAATTCTAAAAGTACTTCCATGACCCGGTTGGCTGATAATTTCTAATTCGGCTTGATGATGGCTAAGAATATGCTTGACAATTGCCAATCCTAATCCAGTCCCACCCGTTTCTCGAGAACGCCCGTGGTCAACCCGATAGAAGCGCTCAGTTAACCTTGGAATATGTGATGGTTCGATACCTATACCACTATCCTGCACAAAGAACACTCCTTCGTCACCTTCCCGAACCCAGTGCAAGGAGATATTGCCATCTCGCGGGGTGTAACGCACTGCGTTGCTGACAAGATTGCTGAAAGCGCTGCGGAGTTCATCTTCGTTACCCG
Source organism: Nitrosomonas sp. (assembly GCA_016703745.1). Lineage (NCBI taxonomy): Bacteria > Pseudomonadati > Pseudomonadota > Betaproteobacteria > Nitrosomonadales > Nitrosomonadaceae > Nitrosomonas > Nitrosomonas sp. The sequence continues at coordinate 900,124 of JADJBK010000006.1, forward strand.
ATATCACCGCTTCTCTGGCAATATTCATTTCAACTTTGTGACGACCCGCACTCAAAGACTGTGCTTCCTGATAAATTCCCTGCATAAGTTTCGCGATATCAATCTTTTCTTCTTTAGGTGCGTTTTGAGAATTTTCCAGGCGGGATAAAGTTAGGAGATCTTCGATTAGTCGATGCATTCGAGTGGCCTGATGTGCCATCAATTCAAGTGCATTTTGTTCCATTTTCCCTAATTTTCCACTATCGAGCAAAGTCTCCAGAAAGCCGCCAATAACCGTCAAAGGTGTGCGTAATTCATGAGAAACATTGGCAATAAAATCACGACGCATGATTTCAATTTTTTCGAAACGAGTGATATCGCGGCTAATCAGTAACTTTTCACTATCTCCGTAGGGCACCAGCTGTAATGATAGAAAAATATATTCTTTTCGGGATAGTTTTAATTTGACAGGTTGACTGAAATTACCGGAATTCAGGTAGTCGACAAACTGGATCTGTCGCACGATGCGAGTGATATGCTGACCAATATCCAGTTTAAGATTAAGCCTCAGATGCGTTTCCGCAGCCAGATTGCACCATTCAACCTGATCATTGTCGCCCAAAATAACGACTCCCTCTGGCATAGCAGAAGTTGCGCGATGTAGTCGGTCGAGAGCATGCTCAAACCGATGAACTTCATTCTGATGACGCCTCAGAAGCCTTGCCACCCGCGCAAAAACCAGCCCCCACATACCAGGTCCATCCGGAGCATTCAGATAAGACATATTGCTGCTACGCAGCCACTTATCCAAACGAAACAAGTTATAGTGGTGATAGATTATTATTCCCAACAGGCCAATACTGAACACGCTCAAAGCGGCAACAATATTGAAAATTGCCCAGATGATCAACGCGATAATTGTCAGCCCTACCACACCAGTTAAACTTTGTGAATTGGAGTTCACTACTTTAAATTAGCGGAGACTATGTGACATATTTGAACCATCGCCTGGCGAACAGTCCTGCAGGAAGAAATGGAGAATTTTCTTAGGCAACCATTCAAGTTTTCCCGGAAAAGTACCATGAATGAATCCGACATGGCCACCCTGGTCAGGAAACTCCAATGAAACAAATGGTGCAATATCACCTGTAACCGGCAATGCATGTTCTGGCAAGAAAGGATCATTACGCGCATTGATCAACATGGTGGGCACTCGTATATGATTTAACCATTGCTTACTGCTGGATTGTTGCCAGTAATCTTCGGTATTTCGAAATCCATGCAAGGGTGCTGTCACCAAATTATCAAATTCATACAAAGAATTACACGCCATCACAGCTTTAATATCCAACAACCCAGGGAAGCATCTATTTTTATCCACCACTTTACGTTTCAGGGAAGCCAGAAAATGCTGTGTATAAATCCGGTTAAACCCGGAATCTAGCGTGTTGCCTGCTGCAGCCAGATCGACCGGTGTGGAAACCGCAACGGCACCCGCAACCATTGCTTTCGCTCGCTCACCCTGCTCTCCCAGCCACTTCAGCAAAGCGTTGCCACCCAATGAAACCCCAATAACATAGCAACGAGAATTACCTGTAAAACGATTTTTCATGATAACTCTACGTATCATCGAATCTATTTCTGCGGAATCTCCAGCGTGATAAGCCCGTGGCAAACGATTGGGGTATCCCGAGCACCCACGAAAATGGATAACAGCACCACGCCAACGCATGACTTGCAACAAACGCATGATACTCAACGCATAATGGCTGTGCGACCCGCCCTCAAGCCCATGCAATAAAACCACTAAAGGTTTATCCGGCTTGCCATCAAGCCAATCTACATCAATAAAATCACCATCTTCCAGCTCCCAGCGCTCCCTTCGGTAACAGATCGGCAGCTTTCTGCTCAACAAATAGGGATAAATGGTTTGTGCGTTACCACCCAGCAGCCATTTCGGCGCACGGTAAGCCGGAAAACGATCGATCCCCGTTATGGTAAGCGTATCAATCATTACAAAATAACCAGATTATCTCTATGAATCAACTCAGGCTCATCTACATACCCTAAAACTGATTCAATCTGACTAGATGACAGGCGCATGATTTTACGAGTCTCGCGTGCATTATAGTTAATCAATCCACGTGCTATCTCGCGACCATTTGGCTCTAGACAAGCGACAGCTTCGCCCCGTTCAAACTCACCCCTGACTTCCTGCACACCCACAGGCAACAGGCTTTTTCCTTCCGATACCAGCACCCTGACAGCGCCACTATCCAGCACAAGGCCACCCCGAACCTGCAAATGATCAGCCAGCCATAATTTACGAGCAAGGTGAACTGGCATATCTGCCAGCAAGCAGGTGCCCAATATTTCTCCCTGCATCAATCGTCTCAAGGCATGCTGTGTTCGCCCTGAGGCGATAAGAGTATGCGCACCGCTACGCGCTGCACGTCTTGCCGCCATGACTTTACTTTGCATACCCCCCCGACCTATTTCACTACCGGCCCCCCCGGCCATGGCTTGAATTGCCGGATCACTCGCACTCGCTTCAGCAATCAGGGCAGCACTCGTATCCTTACGTGGATCACTGGTGTACAAACCTTCCTGATCAGTAAGAATCACCAGCACTTCCGCCTCAATGAGATTAGCTACCAATGCAGCCAGATTATCATTATCACCAAACCGGATTTCATCAAAAACCACGCTGTCATTCTCATTAATAACCGGAACGACACCCAAACCAAGCAGTGTGAGTATGGTCGATCGCGCATTCAAGTACCGTTTGCGATTGGAGAGATCATCATGCGTCAGCAAAATTTGTGCTGTTTGCAAATCATACTTGGCAAAACTTGTGGCATAGGCTTGCGCTACCCCCATCTGTCCCACAGCCGCAGCCGCCTGGAGTTCAAACAATGCCGAAGGACGATTTTTCCATCCAAGGCGCAGCATACCTTCTGCGACCGCCCCGGAAGTCACCAACACCACTTCCTTGTTCATTCCGCTCATCCAGGCTATCTGCTCCGCCCAACGATCAAGCGCCTTATGGTCTAATCCCTGACCCTGATTGGTTACCAGGCTGCTGCCAACCTTAACGACAATCCGCTTCGATGATTTCAGAACTTCTCTTGACATACCATCACGTCTTTCCGGTAGTTGACCATAATGTTTCCAGATACCGCATAATGGCATATGTCAGTGCCTGACAACCTTCCCCTGTCAACGCCGAAATTGCAAACCACGGTTCATGCCAGTTCAAAGCCTTTAAAAATTCCTGATAAGCAGTGCTGCGCTCCACTTCCGATAATAAATCCACCTTATTAAAAACCAGCCAACGAGGTTTCTCAAAGAGGGTTTGATCAAACTTGTGCAGCTCTCCTACCAGTGCACGAGCAGAATGAACCGGATCTATCTGCTTGTCAAAAGGGCTCAGATCGATCACATGTAACAACAAACCTGTTCTACTTAAATGTTTGAGGAAGCGATGCCCCAACCCAGCACCCTCTGCAGCCCCCTCAATTAATCCTGGTATGTCAGCCATCACAAAACTACGACCATCATCCACTCTAACCACGCCAAGATTAGGGTAAAGCGTAGTAAAAGGATAATCCGCCACTTTGGGGCGTGCTGCAGAAACCGCACGAATAAGGGTAGATTTACCCGCATTCGGCAAGCCAAGCAGACCCACATCAGCCAACAGCCTGAGTTCCAGCTTAAGCTCAAATTTCTCACCCGGCTCACCATGCGTAAATTGCCGAGGTGCCCGATTTATACTCGATTTGAAATGATTATTGCCTAACCCACCCTGACCACCCTTCGCCAGCAACACTCGCTGCTGGTCATATTGCAGGTCTACCATAATTTCACCGGTTAAATCGTTCTTTATGATCGTTCCCACAGGCATACGCAATTCAATTTCATCTGCACCCTTACCATAACAGTCCGCTCCTCGCCCGTTCTCGCCACGCTTTGCACGAAAAATAGGTGTAAAACGATAATCAACAAGCGTATTGAGATTATGATCTGCCAACGCATAAATACTTCCACCATTGCCGCCATCCCCGCCGTTGGGACCACCCTTTGGAATGTTTTTCTCCCGACGGAAGCTCGCCACACCGTCACCACCATCTCCCGCAGCAATCTGTATTTTGACTTCATCTATGAATTTCATGAATTTTGCCTTGGAATAATACCTAACCTACTGGAAATAAAGCGATAATAACCACCTCACGATCAGTATAGGGGGCAATCACTACAGGCCACACCTTTTCCATATCGCCAAGTGCGCATACTCGCGGTAAGCAGTTCGCAAGATTAAGGTCTTGCGATATGGAGTACTCCAAGTTTACCGAAGTATGCGCTATGCTATATACCAAGCTGCATTCAGGTTGATCGGATCAATTGCGTTCCCCTCTTGGAATACTCGAGCAAGACCACCTTAAAACAGTACCTTAACTACTTATACAGTGCGTGCTCGTACAGAGACTACAAGCAAAAAGCCCCATTCATAGAATGGGGCTTTTTGCAGTCGATCCAAACACAAACCGAATATCACGCAGGAACTACTGTCACCGTTCTCCGATTTAGTGACCCTTTGACAGAAAACACAATTTTTCCATCTAGCTTAGCAAAAAGTGTATGGTCTCTGCCGATACCGACATTTTCACCTGGGTGAAACTGTGTGCCACGTTGACGAATAATAATGCCACCTGCTCTAATTAACTCTCCGCCATAGCGCTTCACACCCAAACGTTTGGAATGAGAATCGCGACCATTTCTGGAGCTGCCGCCCGCTTTCTTATGTGCCATTAATCTCTCTCCTTAAGCAGAAATACCAGTAATCTGGATCTCCGTATAATTCTGTCGATGCCCCTGGTGCTTTTGATAATGCTTACGACGCCGCATTTTAAATATACGCACTTTGTCGTGCCTACCATGACTGAGTACAGTTGCGTTAACTTTTGCCTTATCAAGCAAAGGACTACCTGTGACAATACTCTCGCCATCAGCAACCATCAAAATCTTATCCAACAAAAATTCATCACCTACCGCCACCGGCAATGTTTCCACTTTAAGTTTGTTACCAACCTCAACCCGATATTGTTTACCACCGGTTTTAACCACTGCGTACATAAAATCTCCCCATTCAGTAACCGCATATTATAGCGTTCTTACTCAATTTAAGTTGCAAGTTTTAGTAAAAAACGACTACACGTTGAAACGAAAATGCATCACATCCCCATCTCTTACGATATATTCCTTACCCTCCAATCTCATTTTACCGGCCTCTTTTGCTTTCTGCTCGCCACCAAGTGAAACAAAATCCTGATAAGAAATAACTTCCGCACGAATAAAACCTTTCTCAAAATCGGTATGTATCGCACCAGCAGCTTGTGGAGCGGTAGCACCAGCTAGAATTGTCCATGCCCGAACTTCTTTGACACCTGCAGTGAAATAGGTTTGAAGACCTAAAAGCTGGTAAGCGGCACGGATCAAGCGATTTAATCCAGGCTCTTCCATACCGATATCAGCCAGAAATATCTGCTTATCTTCATCGGACAAGTCTGCAATTTCAGCCTCCAACGCAGCACAGATAACAACCACGGGTGCTGATTCCTTTGCAGCTTGCTCCTGAATCTGCTGCAACAGCAGATTATTCTTTATTTCTTGGTTTGCAACATTAGCCACATAAATAACTGGTTTTGCTGTCAACAAGCATAACGACTTCAGCAATATCTGTTCAGATTTATCCAGAGATAGACTGCGCACCGGTTGTCCGGCATCAAGGTGTGCATACAATCTCTCCAGCAAACCGAATAAGAAAATACTCTCTTTATTACCAGATTTTGAGAGTTTATTTTCACGTAACATAGCTTTTTCAACGGTTGCCAGGTCAGCCAGCGCCAATTCGGTATGGATAACCTCCATATCAGATAGCGGATCGACCTTACCTGAAACATGAACAACATTGTCATCTGCAAAACAACGAACCATGTGCACAATGCCATCAGTTTCACGAATATTTGCCAGAAATTTGTTTCCCAACCCCTCACCCTTGGAAGCACCTGCCACCAATCCGGCAATATCAACAAATTCAACAATAGCAGGTTGAATTTTCTGCGGATTAACAATTTGACTTAGTCCATTGATACGCAGATCGGGCACTTCAACAATACCAACATTAGGATCAATTGTGCAGAATGGATAATTCTCCGCAGAAATACCCGCCTTGGTTAGCGCATTAAAGAGAGTGGACTTACCAACATTAGGCAAACCAACGATCCCACATTTCAAACTCATAATTGGATTCTCGTTAACAGATAGTAGTACACCCGAAAATAGCCACACGCAACCATATAATCTTACAGATTATTTTTTGGTATGCAGCAATAGCATGGCCTCCCCTATCCTGCCACTCATAATTTGAGGCCACACCTGCATACTTTGTTTAACAGCATGATTGATCGAAGCGGATTCTTCTTTTTCAGGCACATGTAGTACATAACTGGCAACTACTTGTCGATTCCCTGGATGACCAATTCCGATCCGGAGACGCCAGAATGGCTGATCATTCAGATGCACCAAAATATCCTTGAGTCCGTTATGACCCCCGGCACCGCCACCCCATTTCAATTTGATATTTCCTGGAAGCAAATCCAACTCGTCATGCACCACCAGTATCTGCTCTGGAAGAATTTCATAATAACGACAAATCGAGGCTACAGACATTCCGCTGGCATTCATGTAGGTCTGCGGCTTCAGAAGCCAACAATTTATATGGTCGTCCTGAATACACGCACACAAACCATGAAATTTGTGCTCTAACTTGGGTGTCACGTGATAGCTCGCCGCCAACTCATCCAACCAATTAAAACCAGCATTATGGCGAGTATCTACGTATTTTTCACCCGGGTTGCCAAGGCCAACTACCAACCTAATGGGTAATTCAGGTGCTTGCACAGATTCTAAGCAAAACTATAGAGTGGAGGTCGATCTGGGTTAAATTCAAACTCAGGAAATCTGCAGTAACCCCATAAAAATTAAACCAATCAAGATGATGCAGCTTCCGCATTAGCGCCAGCTTCGCCTGCCGATCCGCCACGAGGGGTGGTGAGTGTAGCCACTGCCTGATCGTCACCCCTTGTCAGCGCCAAAATTTCCACACCTGATGGCAATATCAAATTACTTAAATGCAAAATACCACCAATTTTCATTTCTGATAAATCAACCGTTATAAATTCCGGCAAATCTTTTGGAAGACAGGATACTTCGACCTCGGTCAGAATATGGCTCACAATACCACCAGACAGTTTCACACCCGGAGCACTCTCAGCGTTAATAAAATGCAAAGGCAGTTTGACATGCATTTTTTTGTTCTGATTGATCCGCTGAAAATCGATATGCAAAATCTGTTGCTTGAAGGGATGCATTTGATAATCACGCAGGACTACTTGAATAGGCTTACCATCGATATTGAGCGATAAAACAGAAGCATGAAATGCCTCTACTTTTAGTTTGTAATACATATCCTTATGATCCATCTCGATGGATTGTACCGCTCCATCTCCGCCATAGACCACCCCAGGAAGTCTTCCTGATGTACGCATACGACGACTAACACCTGTTCCATGTAACTTGCGAATATTCGCACTGATTTCAATTTGCATCACGTTCCCCAGAAGATAACCCGCCTATAATCAGACAGCCAAAATAATTACTTCACTCAATAAACAGCGAACTTAATGAATTTTCATTGCTTATTCTTAACATTGATTCACCAAACAAGCTCGCCACACTCAATTGACTGATACGACCACTGTTCTTTGCTTCTTCACTTAATGGAATCGTATCAGTCACTACCACTTTATCGAGCTCCGATTCCTGTATACGCGCAACGGCATTACCTGACAATACTGCGTGGGTAGAATATGCGATAACATTCAGAGCGCCCTGCTTTTTCAATGCAGCAGCTGCCTGGCACAGTGTGTTAGCTGTATCAACCATGTCATCCACAATCACGCAAGTACGGCCTTTCACTTCGCCAATAATATTCATTACTACCGATTCATTTGGTTTTGGACGGCGCTTGTCAATGATTGCCAGATCACATTCCAGGCGTTTAGCCATATGTCGCGCTCTGACTACTCCACCCACATCCGGAGAAACCACAACCAGGTTTTGATAATGACGCTTCCAAATATCGCCCAAGAGAATGGGCATTCCGTAAATATTATCCACAGGAATATCGAAAAACCCCTGAATCTGATCAGAATGAAGATCCATAGTCAACAGTCTATCCACACCAACACTGGTCAGCATGTTTGCCACCACTTTGGCCGTAATCGGAACCCTTGCCGAGCGTGGTCTTCTATCCTGTCGCGCATAACCAAAATAAGGTATAGCTGCCGTCACACGTGCCGCAGACGCACGCTTCAATGCATCTACAATCACTAAGATCTCCATGAGACTCTCATTAGTAGGCGCACAGGTGGACTGCAATACAAAAACATCATTACCGCGCACGTTTTCAAGAATTTCCACCATAATTTCGCCATCACTGAAACGCGAAACCGTCGCTCTACCTAGATTGATGTTCAGGTGCTTGACAACATCCTGAGCCAGTCTGGGATTGGCCGTTCCAGTAAAAACCATCAGACTATCGTAGGCCATGCGAAATTTTATTCCTGATAATTGAAAGTAATTACTGGCGAGAATTCACATTATTACTACAAAAAATAAATCCGCTGCTGATAGATTACCGCTGTTTGGCTGGGGAGGTAGGGATCGAACCTACGAATGCCGGAATCAAAATCCGGTGCCTTACCGCTTGGCGACTCCCCATCTTATCTAAAAATGCAACAACGGATGCTCTGCAAGCCCCTGTGCCATAAAACCACACATATCCAATGGAAGTTTTCTGAACACTTTTAATGCGCTACCTTCATCCGCAAACTCAGCAAAAACGCATGCACCCGATCCACTCATGGCGACTCTACTTGCCTCCGATTGCTGCTTTAACCATTGTAACCAATCGCCGATAACAGGTTGCATCCTTACCGCGACTGATTCAAGATCATTCTTTCCCTCACTCATGGAAAAGGCCGATATTTTGATAGGAATCGTATTGCGTGTCAACTCTTTACGCGCAAAAACCTCGGCAGTCGAAATATGTACAGGAGGAGTGAGCACTGTGTACCAGGCCGGAAGCAAAGTTAACGGGGTTAGCTCTTCACCCACACCCTCTGCAAACGCATTTTTACCACGAATAAATACAGGTACATCTGCACCCAACTCCAAACCCAGCATCATCAAACGCGTTCTATTCCAGTTAACATCCCATAGACGATTTAAGACAATTAAAGTAGTAGCAGCATCAGAACTCCCACCACCCAGGCCACCACCCATTGGAATTTGCTTTTGCAGATAAATATCCACACCCAGAGCCTTACCACTCCTCTCCTGAAAAAGTTTTGCGGCACGAGCACACAAATTATCGGTACCGGATAAATCCGATACCGAGCTCACTATATTGATCGCACCATCTTTTCTGACATCAAAAGCCAATTGATCAGAAAAATCAATAAAGCGAAATGCGGTCTGCAATAAATGATAGCCATCAGCACGACGACCAACAACGTGAAGAAAAAGATTCACTTTTGCAGGCGCTGGAAAAATTTCCAGACCAGGCAGAAAAAAACTCATTTAAATTTTACTATTTAATTTCAGAGTTTTTATTATATCAATCGGTAATACCTATCCAACGATCAATGACTAGTTTTATTTTCAGATTATCACGGCTAAGCTCAAGCAATTTTGGCAATTCCTGCATACCAGGCCTCAATGGGAAAAATATTGAATAATAAATGTTCCATCCATCCTGACGAATAGCAATAATTCGTCCATTGCGATCCAGGTCCAATTCTGCAATAGTCAACGGAGAATGAAATCCTCTGACCCAGAAGTGTAATCCTGAAAGTGGTAATACCCAACCCAATACCTGCTGTGTTAAACGCTCTATATTTTCAGCCTGATAGAGAGCGGGTTCAGCAGTAATCAAACGTACTCCGGAAATGTCCTGCTCAATACGAGCAATCGTTTGCCCCAACGGAGAAAAAAGAAGTATCTGATCCTCATCCGCACGATGCTGCCAATTGACTGTTGCAGAAAACTTTTGTTGCAAATTATGCACAGAAAGTCGTCCAGTCAGAGCATAGCTGCTCTCTTCAGCTAATTTTCCGCTTCCAGGTTGAATAACAACAGTTTTAATCTCACTATTACGAATTTCCGTAGCTGAGCAACCAATCAGTACAACCAGGAACAAGAACAATAAAAAATTACTGTGCTGACGAATAACCCACTCGCCGCCAGTTAAGTTCATTGACCTAGACTGCCTGAAGCAGGCACTTTCAGTAGAATTAACACGGACCCAATTCAACCAAAAACTAATCAGAATATATTTCTGGCACTATTTTCCTTAGTATTATTTGATTGACTATCTGGTAATACAATATTGAGTTCAAGTGTTTCCTGATTTTCATCTTGCTCAAACTTGACAGATATCGCATCCTGATCCACCTGTACATATTTTCGAATAACCTGCATCAATTCTTCCTGCAACTGCGGCAGATACGATGGTTTATTTCGATAATAGCGCTCATGCGCGACCAGAATCTGTAGTCTCTCTTTTGCAAGTGCCGCTGTTTTAGGCTTGGATAGTTTGAAGTAATCCAGCAAGCTCATTATTTACCTCCGAAAAGCTTTCTGAGAAACCCTTTTTTGCTTTCAATAAAACGATGTGGTCGTTTCTCACCGAGATAACGTGCTACCACATCAGCATACGCCTGGCCCGCATCACTTTTTTCATCCAGGATAACAGGAACCCCTGCATTAGAAGCAGTCAGAACCGATTTTGATTCAGGAATAATCCCCAGCAAATGAAGTGACAGGATCTCCTGAACATCCTCCAGACTAAGCATCTCACCCGACTCCACCCGACTTGGATCATAACGTGTCAACAACAGGTATTCCTTGATCGGATCCATCGCCAGCTCGGCACGGCGTGATTTACTTGCCAGGATGCCCAACATACGATCCGAATCCCGCACAGAGGATACTTCCGGATTGGTCACCACCAAGGCATCATCAGCATAATACATTGCCAGATAAGCGCCTTTTTCAATGCCGGCGGGCGAGTCACAAACAATATACTTAAAGTCTTGCGACAACTCTTCCAACACCCGGCCCACACCTTCAAGACTTAATGCATCCTTATCGCGGGTTTGTGATGCGGGCAGGATATAGAGCTGATTACAGTTCTTGTCCCGGATTAACGCCTGATTGAGATTAGCCTCGCCATTAATGACATTTACAAAGTCATAAACCACCCGTCGCTCACACCCCATGATTAAATCAAGATTTCGCAGCCCCACATCAAAATCGATAACTGCAGTTTTATGCCCTCGCTTGGCCAATCCCATAGCAATAGCAGCGCTGGTTGTCGTTTTTCCAACGCCACCCTTACCCGATGTGACAACAATGACTCTTGCCAATTGAATCTCCTTCCCAAGAAAAATGTAGATAATTAATCAAGTTGCGCAATAATCAATGCCTGCTCCTGCAGAAAAACCTGAACCGGCTTTTTGCTGACGATATCCTTCAAATCTTCACTTGTTTTGTAAACACCTGCAATTGAGACAAGCTCTGCCTGCAAATCCAGACAAAAAAGGCGCGCAGCCGTGTCACCCTGCACACCCGCCAAGGCTCTACCCCTCAGCGTATTATAAACGTGAATATTACCCTCAGCCATAATCTCGGCACCAGCACTGACCTGCGCCAGGATAACCAGATCACCATTGGCATAAATCCGCTGACCAGAGCGCACCGGCTGAATCACAAGTGTTGCGGGGGCACGAAAAACTTCTTTGATAATTTCAACAGATGCTTGCGGTTGATACGGAATATCCGGCTTGCTTTGCGTCTCTAACAGCATGCTCCCGCTGCTGCGACCAGAGTCAACCGGTATCGATAGCGCCAATGCTTGTTGCTGCTGAGCATCATTCCCACCCCTGATTCCAATCGGAAATATATGCATTTCACGCAATATTGAGACCAACGCATCGATATCAACCGACAATCTCTTATGATTTAATTCTGTTAAATCAAATAGTATTGCTGAATTATTAAAAAAATCTGGCACACCAGAAATTTTTTCTTTCAGTTTTTCAGTAATTAAATCTATTTCATTGCTGTATAAAACCAGCACGGGCGCAAAAAAAGTGCTGCTTTTTAGCTCCAGAACAAGAGACTGCGATCCATCCATGTCACGATTTATGAAGTTTCCGCAAAACTGATCACGCGGCAAGGCAAATTAAAATTAAAAAGGCAGAATCAGGAATGTCCAGCCACCCATCATGCTATACCGTTCATTCAATGGAATAAGCTGATTTAACAAATTATAGAACCGCCGATTATATTACACTATCTAATCAATGGAACAACAAACGGACATTGCGGCACAAACCATAAAAACCCAATAAACGAAGGAGTCTTCTCTCGATTTTTACCGAAAATGCTGGATGACCATTGGAGAAAGCCATGAAAATGCAATTGCCACTCAACCCGTGTTTGTCGCTTGTTTTACTTTTTATTCTCAGCGCATGCAGCAACATGCCGACCGTGATCAGAGATTTCACAGCAGTTGACATACCGTATCAGCTCGCCAACCAGAATGTCGATAGCTACTTAGACACACCTGTACGCTGGGGTGGCACGGTTATCGAAGTAGAAAACGAGACTGATTCCTCATCAGTGCAGATACTTTACTATCCACTGGATCGCAATGGTTTTCCACAAACCAGCTACAACGGAGAAGGGCGATTCGTCGTCAGAACCCGTGATTTTCTAGATCCCGCCATTTTAACCAAAAACAGTAAAGTTACTGTAACCGGAACCCTGACAGGGGGAATAGAACGCACGGTCGGTAGTAAATTAATTCGTGTTCCACTCATCACATCTCAAGCAATTTATCTATGGCCAAAAGGTTACGGCATAAATCAGGCATATGGATTGGGTCGATATCCCTATAGTTACCATCCTTATCCGTACTTTGGATATCACCCATTCTTTTTGAGGGGCTACTATGGGCGAGGCTGGTATTATTGGTAATGCAACAGATTATTGGACCTATCTCTAGCACTCAGACTAGTTGAATCGTTTTGATATCAACAATATTAAACCGCACTGTCACGTTATTACTAATCCTGCTGGCTATCGCCGGGATAACGCTTGGTGCAATCTTTTATCTGCTGATTGATAGCAAACCACTGGTTTCCAGAGAAGTGCAGGTCACCCATGAACATATTGCTCGCGTTAAAAGCATTTTCGATACGCACCGCTACCAAGTTAGACCAGGCTCCACCGCCACCGCTACTATAAAGTGGGAAGATTTAGATACTATACTCAATTATCTGGCACACCATCTAAGACACGGACGCGCGCAATCTAAGCTGCATCAGCAGGAAGGGCGTATCCAGATCAGTCTGCCCATCCCTGAGATAGCCGCCTTAGCTAATAAGGCCTATGTTAACCTCGAAGCGTCATTAGTTGAATTTAAAGGACAGCCAGCTGTTAAATCACTGCGTATTGGCAAGCTAACCATACCAGACAGCCTGACTAATTTCTTTCTTCAGCAGCTCTTGACCAGATTAAAAATGATCAGCCCTGACGTGCGTGTTGGCATAGAGGCATTTCAGAAAATAGACATCTCACTCGATGGAATTGCAGTTACCTATTACTGGCAAGGCTGGGATAGCGATCAGAGCAACTCACTTTCATTCAGTGCCCCCTTTTTTGATCAGCAGATGATTGCAAAGCTGCTCCGCTACCATACTTTTCTCAATCAAATTAACCAACAGAACCGCGCACAGTCGATTACGCTTTCTGAAGTGCTGACCAAACTCATGCAGGAAACCGCCCGCGACCCGTCATACACCAATGCCAGAGAAGAAATGCGAGTAGCAATACTGGTAACTGCATTTCACGTACTACAGCTTCCACTCAAACTCATCGCCCCTGAAGCCGCTAAATGGCCGCCTTCAGCTCGGGTAAGAATTACTCTGGATGGGCGAGCAGACTTTGCGATGCATTTCATCTCATCGGCTGCCATAGCGGCCTACACCGATACGGTATTATCTGATGCCATTGGGCTTTATAAAGAACTGGAAGACGCGCGAAGCGGCAGCGGGTTTTCATTCAACGATATCGCCGCCAACCGTGCCGGTACCAGTTTCGCAGCTAAAATAATGAAAAATCAATCCTCAGCCCAAAAAATACGCTCAACCATCCTTGCCGGCATTGATGATAGCGATCTGATGCCCTATTGGGCAGATTTACCTGAACACCTCGGCGAACAAACCTTTTTAGCTAAATTTGGGGGCTTGCATACAACTACTTATCAAGAATTAATTGACAAGATTGAACAACGCGTATCCTCTTTGAGATTACTTCATCACTGATACCAAATTCAAAGGCTCGCCCAGTGAAAGCAGAAATAAGCGCAACTCTGCCGCCAAAGGCGCTTCCAGCAGCAGGCGATTATTGGTTAATGGATGCGAACAGGAAAATTTTTCAGCATGTAAAAACATGCGTTTCAGCGGCACATCTTGTCCATTTTTTCGTAACTGCTTGTTTAGCTCAAAATCTCCATATTTATCATCACCCGCAATTGGAAAACCCAAATGAGCAAGGTGCACCCGGATCTGATGTGTTCGCCCTGTTTTCAGCTCCGCACTTAATAAACTGAAATTATCCCAGTTTTGCTGCAAGCAAAAAATAGTATGTGCCTGCTGGGATTTGATTTTCTCATCTTTTCCATTACTGCCAGCAACCGCCACACGGCGCTCCCCTGCCGCCGTTACGTATCTATTGAGTGGAAATTTAACATTCTGGATTAAATTGTGCCATCTCCCTGACACTAGCACTTGATAACTTTTATGCACTCGGCCTTCACGAATCTGCTGATGCAAATTAATCAGTGCCTGCCTTTTTTTTGCCAGCAAAAGTATGCCCGAAGTCTCGCGGTCAAGCCGATGGACGAGCTCAAGAAATTTCCAGCCTGGATGCTGCATGCGCAACTGCTCGATTACACCATGACTAATCCCACTGCCTCCGTGTACCGCTATGCCTGCCGGTTTATTGACTACCAGTAAATTTTCGTCTTCAAACAGAACGGGGAACTGCGTCATCTGTTTCTCAAAGTTAACTGGCAAGATATTGTTCTTACAGCTAACGGGAGGAATTCGCACTTTGTCGGCCAATTGCAAGTGATAACTGGCAACTATACGTTTACTATTTACACGCACCTGCCCACTGCGCAGCAATTGGTAAATATGGCTTTTGGGTACGCCTTTAAGTAATTTGCACAAAAAATTATCGATTCGCTGCCCTTCCGCTGTCTCATCTATCTGTTTTATAACCACGCGATCTGGCATAATAGTACTTGGCATAGTGGCTTTGCTGGTTGTCCGGCTACCCATGGGATTTTTGCCAATATTTTTACCCGTAATTTTCACACCCGAATTCCTTTAATTTTGCTTTCTAAAACCTGTCGAGATTACACACTCAATCTATGTTTGTGGATCAAATTCCATATTTTCAGATTCGGAAAGCAGACTGTTTTGTCTGGTTAATGTCGCTCACCACGTAAAGTAGCGATAGTAAATAAATTACGCGCTTAAGACATAGATAGATTTCGGTTCCTGACTTCAGGCAACGCAAAGCAGATAATTTGCCACCACATGAAGACATTATTTATAGCTAATTCAATATGTTATATTGATAACGGATCCAGGCTGAATGGCAACCTAAATTGGTTATTTTTAATCACCATCTATACCATTGACTTTCTGATGGCAATTTACCAAAACAATAAATCCAAATACATGCCTGCCATCGGAATATCATCCTTGTCGGACCTGCTGACCAAACGGCTTCTACCGAACAGTGAACAACCAGTCTGCCCATGTACCAAGCGCGGGAGGCACTAAATGAAACGAATGTTATTCAACGCGACTCAGCCGGAAGAATTGCGTGTCGCGATTGTCGATGGACAGAGACTTATCGATCTTGATATTGAAATCGCTGGCAAGGAACAGCGCAAAAGCAATATTTATAAAGCAACCATCACCCGGCTGGAACCAAGTCTGGAAGCCGCCTTTGTTGATTATGGCGCTGGCCGACATGGATTCCTGCCCTACAAGGAAATTGCACCCACCTGTACTAGCAACCTAACTGGCACAACCGGCAACCGCATTGCTGATCTACTGCGTGAAGGACAGGAGCTCATTGTACAGGTTGATAAAGATGAGCGCGGCAATAAAGGTGCTGCTCTTACCACTTATATTTCGCTGGCAGGTCGTTATCTGGTTCTGATGCCAAATAATCCACAAGGCGGAGGTGTCTCTCGACGTATCAGCGCGGAAGAACGAGCTGAATTACGTGAGGTCCTTGCCAATCTCCAGATTCCTGATGGCATGAGCGTGATCGCACGAACTGCGGGAATAGGTCGCAGCGAAGAAGAGCTGCAATGGGATTTAAATTATCTCGTTCAACTCTGGCGTGCAATTGAGGAAGCCGCAAATAACCAGAATGGAATTTTTCTGATCTATCAGGAAAGCAGTCTCGTTATACGCGCAATCCGCGATTACTTCCACGCCGAAATTAGTGAAATCCTGATCGATAATCCAGAGATATATGAACAAGCCAATCAATTCATGGCGCATGTCATGCCAGCAAATGTGGAACGGCTTAAACTGTATCAGGATGACATACCGCTCTTCTCTCGCTTTCAGATAGAACATCAGATTGAAACTGCCTATTCCCGGCAAGTCACGCTACCCTCCGGCGGCTCGATCGTGATTGATCATACCGAGGCATTAGTATCCATCGACGTCAATTCCGCACGCGCAATCCGTGGATCCGATATTGAAGCGACTGCTTTCAATACTAATCTCGAAGCCGCTGATGAGGTTGCACGACAGCTACGCCTACGTGATCTTGGTGGATTGGTAGTCGTGGATTTCATTGATATGGAAGTTGCTCGCAACCAGCGTGAAGTAGAATCAACGCTCCTAAAAGCGTTGCGCCTTGATCGCGCACGTGTTCAAGTTGGAAAAATTTCCAGATTTGGATTGCTCGAACTCTCCCGGCAACGCCTGCGTCCTTCACTCGGAGAAGGAAATTACATCCCCTGCCCTCGCTGCCATGGCACTGGCCACATCCGAGGCACAGATTCTTCTGCACTGCATATCCTGCGAATCATTCAGGAAGAAGCGATGAAAGAACATACCAGTCTGCTACAGGTGCAGCTGCCTGTTGATGTCGCTACCTTTTTACTGAATGAAAAGCGTTCGGAAATATATCGACTGGAAGCAAGACTGAAGGTGGGCATCATTCTGGTTCCCAACATTCACATGGAAACCCCTAATTACATTATCAACCGACTGAAACATGAGGATCTCAAATCAACTGAATTACCCGCCAGTTATGAAATGGTAGAAAAAATTTCTGAAGAAATACTACCCACTTCAAATGCCCAGGAGAACAAGACATCACAGCCCAAAGCAGCAGTTACCGGTATCAAACTTGATCAACCTGCACCAGTTCGTGAAGAAAAACCCCGAGAATCACTCTCGTTTTTAGATAAATTTTTTAGCCTGTTCAAATCCAATAGTGGACAAAATCAGACTCAATCGATATTG
Organism: Nitrosomonas sp.; assembly: GCA_016703745.1. Classification (NCBI taxonomy): domain Bacteria; kingdom Pseudomonadati; phylum Pseudomonadota; class Betaproteobacteria; order Nitrosomonadales; family Nitrosomonadaceae; genus Nitrosomonas; species Nitrosomonas sp. The sequence continues at coordinate 917,859 of JADJBK010000006.1, forward strand.
ACGCCTGATGAAGAAAAAGAAAGAAATGCCCGCGCTGAACGTAATCGCAACCGCCGGGACCGTAATCGTAACAAACGAAGTAAACCCCTGTCGGCCAATCAATCTCCAGAGGGCAATAATGCTGCGATCACGAGCAAATCATCGCTTGAAGCATCTGAACTGCCGCCTGATAATTCCGTTACCAGCAACGATATTACTCCGGGGAAATCGCCCAGAGAGAGCAATCGCAGACCAGCCAGATACAGCAACCCAACCCAGACCCTCCCAACCGACGAGGCGGCATCGACTCATCTGGAAATCATCGAACCGGATGAGACATCATCCTCTCTCGAATCTTCTGATGACATAAAGGCAGAAGAGCGGCGAGGACGCCCCCGTCGCCGTCGTGGTGGTGCAAACAGGAATCGCTCAACGCGACCCAATGATACTATCGAGACCAATACGGTACCTGCAGATGATTTATTTCAGTCAGATAAGTCAACAATAGAAGTTATAGCAGCTCCTGCCAACATAGCTGAGATCAGCCCCACCATACCGATTTTAGATAGCAAACCAATCGAATCGGATTCTGGTATGCCAGGACATCAGCAAGCAACCGTCCCTCAATCTATCATTTCAGCTAACAACGAACGTAACGAGCCGGATCTCTCCAAAAGTGGTCTGATCATGATCGAAACTGCACCGGAGAAAGTTATCGCTGCTGCCGAAGTGATGCCAGCGCCACCAAGGAGAGTACGCGTTCGCCAGGACAACGTAGAATCTCAGGCCACTCATTCGGAACCTTTGGTGCAGATTGAAACCAAAAATTAACAGATAAGCGACAAAAGGCCTATTGGAATGCTCTTCTCCGAATAGGCATTTAGCAACCCCTGTAATTAAACAAACAGGTACTCTCGATATCATCAACACCCGTTCAACATGAATAGTACAGACTTACGTTCAATGATGCAGGCGTTAGGACAGGCCGCACGCGCAGCGGCACAATTGACTGCAAAAGCCAGCACCGCCGCCAAGAATAAGGCATTAATCGTCATGGCAGCCGCTATTCGTCGCGATGAGCAACTTTTGATCTCTGCCAATGCCAGTGACCTCGCCTTGGCCAGAGACAAAAAACTTGATTCGTCTCTGATTGATCGCCTGACACTGACTACTGAAAGAATTGCCGCCATGGCGGATGGCCTGGAGCAGATTGCCGCCCTGCCCGATCCGATTGGAGCAATTTCCGATCTGAATTATCGTCCTTCCGGTATTCAAGTTGGCAGGATGCGGGTTCCGCTTGGTGTCATTGGTATTATTTACGAAGCACGACCCAATGTTACCGCCGATGCTGCCGGTTTATGCCTGAAAGCAGGTAATGCCGCAATTTTGCGCGGTGGATCGGAAGCCATGCACAGTAATCAAGCAATTGCAGCTTGTGTGCAGGAAGGACTAAAAGTTGCGGGATTACCGGAACAAGCCGTGCAGGTCATCAACACACCCGATCGGGCAGCGGTTGGTGAACTGATCACCATGCAGAAATACGTCGATATCATCGTACCGCGTGGTGGCAAAGGGTTAATTGAACGAATTTCCAGTGAAGCGCGTGTACCGGTTATCAAACATCTGGATGGCATCTGCCATATCTATGTAGATATCCATGCCAATCTGGAAAAAGCATTGCGTATCGTTGACAATGCTAAAACTCAACGATATGGCACGTGCAACACACTGGAAACTCTGCTCATCCATGCTGGTATTGCTCAGCAGTTTCTGCCGGTGATTGGCAAACTGTTGCAGGAAAAACAAGTGGAGTTGCGAGGAGATAATGCTGCACAGGCGTTACTGCCCGGTATAAAATCCGCTACCGAAGAGGACTGGCGCACCGAATATCTGGCACCGATTCTGAGCATACGCGTCGTTGCCGATATCGAACAGGCCATCGACCACATTACCCGTTACGGCTCGCAACATACTGATGCCATTGTCACTGAAAACTATGCGCTTGCCCGTCAATTTTTACGTGAGGTAGACTCCAGCTCGGTCATGGTGAATGCTTCTACCCGTTTTGCCGACGGATTTGAATACGGTCTGGGAGCAGAAATTGGCATCTCAACCGATAAGCTGCACGCACGCGGGCCGGTAGGACTGATAGGACTGACCAGTGAAAAGTATATTGTCCTGGGTGATGGACATATCAGAATATGACCATGACAAAATTGACCCAAATTACCCTGCCTGATATTGGTGATTACCATGACGTTCCCGTCGTGGAGATACTGGCGAAACCTGGTGATCAGGTAGGGCTGAACACTCCGTTGCTGACGCTGGAAAGTGATAAGGCCACAGTGGAGGTACCCTCACCACAAGCGGGTACTATCAAAACATTTCATGTCAAGGTAGGCGATAAAGTATCAAAAGGTGCACTGATTGCCACGTTGGAAGTGATTGAAACAACCGATCAGCTCAATACATCCCAGTCTCTTACACAAACGGCCACAACGACCGGTATCCAGGAAAGCAGGAGTGAAGTACATGCAACACGCCCGTCATCAGCGGCAGCTTTTTCTCCAGCTGCACGTAGCGATCTGCATGTCGAGGTAGTCGTCCTGGGTGCAGGCCCGGGCGGTTATACCGCAGCATTTCGTGCCGCCGATCTTGGCAAGCAGGTCGCATTAATCGAACGCTATCCGGAACTGGGAGGTGTGTGCCTCAATGTGGGCTGCATTCCTTCCAAGGCATTGCTGCATATCGCAAAAGTTTTGACTGAGGCACAAGCCGCGCATGAAGCCGGCATTGAGTTTGGACAACCCAGAATCAACCTTGAGCAGTTGCGCCGCTGGAAAGATAGCGTGATAAAAAAACTGACCCAGGGGCTCTTATCCCTTGCAAGACAGCGTAAGGTGACGGTCATCCAGGGTATCGGTAAATTTATCAGCCCCAATGCCATCACAATAGAGACACCTGATGGCATTAAAACAGTCTCATTTGATCACTGTGTCATCGCCTCGGGTTCATCCTCGGCCAAGCTTCCCGGGTTACCCAGTGATGCGCGTATCATTGATTCCACCGGTGCGTTGGCGCTGCATACCCTGCCCAAACGTATGCTGATACTGGGTGGCGGCATCATTGGCCTGGAAATGGCCACGGTCTACCACGCACTAGGAACAAAAGTCAGCATTGTCGAACAACTGCCACAACTCATCCCCGGCGCGGATAGTGATCTCGTCAAACCCCTTTTCAACAAGCTGAAACAGACATGCGAAGCCATCTGGCTCAACACCAGCGTCAGCCAGATCGAAGCCAGCAAGAAAGGACTGAAAGTTACCTTTACTGGTGAGCAGGCACCCGAAGCGCAATGGTTTGATGTGGTACTGGTTGCGATCGGCCGCCGCCCCAATAGCAAACTGATTGCAGCCGAATTCGCCGGTGTGGCCGTCGATACGCGCGGCTTTATTGTGGTTGACGAACAGATGCGTACTAACGTCTCACATATTTTTGCCATTGGTGACATTACTGGTGAACCGATGCTGGCGCATAAGGCTTCCCACCAAGGCAAGATTGCAGCAGAAGTTATTGCTGGTCACAAGGTAGCGTTCGATACCCGCACCATTCCCTCAGTTGCCTATACCGATCCCGAAATTGCATGGATGGGTCTAACAGAGACAGAAGCCAGAAAACGAGGTACTTCCTATGAAAAGGCAAGCTTCCCATGGGCAGCCAGTGGCCGCGCGCTTGCAATGGGTAGTGAAACTGGTTTGACCAAACTGCTGTATGACAAGACTACCCGGCGTATTCTCGGTGCAGGCATTACGGGTACCAATGCTGGAGATCTTATTGCTGAGCTCACGCTTGCACTGGAAATGGGAGCGGATATGCAGGATATTGCCCTGACGATTCACCCCCACCCCACCCTATCTGAAACCGTTATGCTCGCCGCAGAAATGGCAGAAGGTGTCATTACCGATCTTTATCTACCCGGTGGCAAGAAATAAAATAGTTCAACAAACATCGGAAGAAGTAGCCGATATTCGCTAAACTCTCTTTTTAGCTATCAACCACACCTGTTTTTGTAAGTTGCCAACTAACCTCGAACCCTGCGACACATACCTGGATCGTAGCACCAGAAGTTTTGAATGGCACGTTACGCCAAATAAATAGAGGGGGTTGTGGTAAAATCAGCGGTTGCAACGACCCAATAAACAGCCCCACCCGCAAACATTTTCCGAAAAATAGATGCGTGCTGCACACCGTCCCTGCTTTTTTCTGGATATTAACCGCCACTTGTCAACGACTATTTAGACAAATTCTAATTCTCATTTAACTGATACTCATTCCGAATCACTATGGATCAATTCGCAAAGGAAACCCTGCCCATCAGCCTTGAAGATGAGATGAAACGTTCTTATCTCGATTATGCGATGAGTGTTATTGTCGGCAGAGCATTACCTGATGTGCGTGACGGTCTCAAGCCGGTGCACCGGAGGGTACTCTTCGCCATGCATGAATTATCCAACGACTGGAATCGGCCTTACAAGAAATCAGCACGTATCGTGGGAGATGTCATCGGTAAATACCATCCTCATGGCGATACTGCGGTTTATGACACTATCGTGCGCATGGCACAGGATTTTTCATTACGTTATATGCTGGTCGATGGTCAGGGAAATTTTGGCTCGATTGACGGGGATAATGCAGCAGCCATGCGTTATACCGAAATCCGCATGTCGCGTATTGCACACGAACTCCTGGCAGATCTTGACAAAGAAACCGTTGATTTTGGCACAAATTACGATGAATCTGAGCGTGAGCCACTGATTCTTCCTGCCAAAATACCTAATTTGCTAATCAATGGCTCATCCGGTATCGCCGTTGGAATGGCAACCAGCATCCCGCCACACAACCTCAATGAAGTCATCGATGCCTGTCTTTTGTTACAGACTAAACCAGAAGCAGATATTGACGAGTTAATGACCTACATCATTGCGCCAGATTTTCCGACCGCCGGAATTCTCTATGGTGTTGCGGGTATTCGTGATGGCTACCGTACCGGTCGTGGAAGGGTTGTCATACGCGCTCGAACTCATTTTGAAGATATGGAGAAAGGTAGCCGTCAAAGTATCATTATCGATGAGCTTCCCTATCAGGTAAATAAAGCCAATCTGCTGATACGTATCGGCGAGCTGGTGCGCGATAAGAGAATCGAAGGTATTTCTGAATTACGCGATGAATCTGATAAATCCGGTATGCGAGTAGTAATCGAATTGAAGCGAGGTGAAAACCCGGATGTTATTCTGAACAATCTGTATAAAGAAACACAAATGCAGGATACGTTCGGAATGAATATGGTCGCACTCGTCGATGGCCAGCCGCGTCTGCTCAATCTGAAGCAGATGCTGGAATGTTTTCTGCGTCATCGCCGTGAAGTAGTCACACGGCGCACAGCTTTTGAACTCAAAAAAGCGCGTGAACGAGGCCACTTACTGGAAGGTCTCGCGGTAGCATTATCCAACGTAGACGAAATTATTGCGTTAATCAAGGCTGCGCCTACGCCTGCTGACGCAAAACAAGGCTTGATGTCCCGGCCATGGCATTCGCAACTGGTAGAGGAAATGCTACGGCGCGCGACTATCGATGCCGAAAGCCTGCGGCCTGACTTGCTGACCGCCAATCTTGGGCTGACTGCACATGGTTATCTGTTATCGGATGTTCAGGCACAAGCCATTCTGGATTTACGCCTGCAACGCCTGACTGGCCTCGAACAGGAAAAAATTGTTTCCGAATACCGCGAAGTAATGAATAAGATTCTCGATTTGCTGGATATATTGGCTAACTCGGGCAGAATCACTGCCATCATTACTGAAGAATTGACTGCGATCAAACAGCAGTTTGGCGATATCCGCCGCAGTGAAGTCGTAGTTGATGCCGAAGATCTGCAAACTGAAGATTTGATCACTCCGGCTGACATGGTAGTGACGCTATCTCACGCAGGCTACATAAAATCCCAGCTACTGGATGATTATCAGGCACAAAAACGTGGCGGGCGCGGCAAACTCGCCATCACGACCCGCGAGGATGACTTCATCGACAATCTGTTCATAGCCAATACTCACGATTATATTTTGTGCTTCTCCAGCCTGGGTCGTATTTATTGGATCAAGGTCTACAACGTACCGCAAGGCAGCCGATCTGCTCGCGGCAAGCCGATCAATAATTTACTTCCGCTGGTGCAGAACGAAAAAATTAATGCTGTCCTGCCTGTTAAAACTTTTGATGATACACATTTTATTTTCATGGCAACTGCGCTCGGAACGGTTAAAAAAACACCACTAACCGAGTTCTCACGCCCACGTAGCAGCGGAATTATTGCAATTGGACTGGATGAAGGTGATTATTTGATTGGTATTGCCCTCACAGACGGCAAACATGATGTGATGCTGTTCTCTGATGCCGGGAAAGCGGTACGATTTGATGAGAATGATGTCCGGCCGATAGGCCGTCAGGCGCGTGGTGTCAGGGGAATGAAGCTTGGTACGGGCCAAAAGGTGATCTCGCTGCTGGTGGCAGAAAATGAATCTCTGGCGGTGCTGACCGCAACTGAAAATGGCTTTGGTAAACGTACCCCTATCAGTGAATATACTCGTCATGGGCGTGCCACACAGGGCATGATTGCAATCAGCACCAACATCCGTAATGGCAAGGTTGTGGCCGCACAGCTCGTCCAGCCGGAAGATGAAATCATGCTAATCACAACCGGGGGAATTATGATTCGAACACGTGTCAGTGAAATCAGGGAAATGGGACGCTCAACCCAGGGTGTCACATTAATCAATCTGGGAAACAATGAAAAACTCGCCGGACTAGAAAGAATAATCGAAACCGAAGAAAACTAAACAAAGCATACCTTATGCGAAAAATCTTTAATTTCAGTGCAGGTCCGGCTGTATTGCCGGAGATCGTGCTTCAGCAGGCGCGTGATGAGATGCTCGACTGGCGGGGTAGTGGAATGTCCGTCATGGAAATGAGTCATCGCGGCAGGGAATTCATGTTGATTGCCGAGCAAGCCGAACAGGATTTGCGTGATCTGGTCAATATCCCCGACCATTACAAAATCCTTTTTCTGCAAGGTGGCGCATCCTGTCAATTTGCGATGGTACCCATGAATCTGCTAGGCAACAAGAAGCATGCTGATTATGTTCATACGGGTCAATGGTCAGAAAAGGCTATTGCCGAAGCATCGAACTACTGCCAGGTACATCTCGCCGCCAGCGCGGAAAAAAGTGCTTTCAACTCGGCACCGCCAATGGATCAATGGCAAATCAGCCCGAACACGGCTTATCTCCACTACACCACCAACGAAACCATCGGTGGCGTTGAGTTCCAGTGGATACCTGATTTGTCAAAGATTGCTGGCGGAAGCTCAGACATCCCCCTGGTTGCTGATATGTCATCCAATTTTCTGTCTCGCCCATTTGATATCAGCAAATTTGGATTGATTTACGCCGGCGCTCAGAAAAATGTTGGCCCCGCAGGGTTGGTAATTGTCATTGTGCGCGAAGATTTACTACAAACCGATCCGCTTACCGGCACACCGACCATGTACCGCTACAAAACACACGCGCAGAATGATTCAATGTATAACACACCACCAACTTATGCTATTTATATCATGGGTCTGGTGATGCAATGGCTGAAACAACTCGGTGGCCTGTCCGCAATCGAGCAACGTAATCTCACCAAAGCAAAACTAATTTACGACCTGATTGATGCCAGCGCGTTCTATCACTGCCCGGTAGCAACACCAGATCGTTCACGAATGAATATTCCTTTTACCCTGGCTGATGCAGCCCTCGATAGTATTTTTTTGCAGCAGGCCGAAGCACATGGATTAATTCAACTAAAAGGTCACCGTTCCGTGGGGGGTATGCGAGCATCGATCTATAACGCCATGTCAGTGGAAGGCGTGCAAACACTGGTTACCTTCATGCGGGAATTTGAGAAAAATCATGCCTGAGTCACAAAATAATAAATTCGGCATTCTCACACTCAATGCCATTGCCGCTGTCGGGCTCACCCGTCTGCCAGACGGCTATTTCCAGGTTGGCAATACCATTACCGATCCGGACGCCATCCTGCTACGCTCACACAATATGCACGATATGCCTGTTCCCAGGAGTGTAGTCGCGATCGGCCGCGCTGGCGCTGGCACCAACAATATTCCGGTTAACCAGATGAATGCGCGTGGTATTCCGGTATTCAACACCCCTGGCGCCAATGCCAATGCTGTCAAGGAACTGGTACTGACTGGAATATTGCTGGCTTCTCGCAATATCATTCCCGCCATTCGCTTTGTCGATACGCTACAAGGGGATGATGCCGACTTACATCAACAGGTAGAAACTGAGAAAAAACGCTTTTCTGGACTAGAGCTGCCTGGGCAAATACTGGGTATCATCGGGCTTGGAAAAATTGGAAGACTGGTTGCCGATGCCGCAATCAAACTGGGAATGAAGGTATCGGGTTTTGATCCTAAAATTACGATTGACGCTGCCTGGAGCCTACCCGCTGAAGTCAGAAAAGTGAACGAAATAGAAACACTGGTACACCGTAGCCATATCATTTCGCTGCATATTCCACTAACCGATTCGACACGTCACCTTATCAATACCGACCTGGTTGCCAGAATGCAGAAAAATACGGTGTTACTGAATTTTTCACGTGATGAGATCGTGGATGAAGATGCGATTCTTGCTGGTATCGAACAAGGTACGATCAAGAATTATATTTGTGATTTTCCAAGTCAAAAACTGCAGCATCACCCCGCAGTCATTGCCCTGCCCCATCTGGGCGCCTCAACCAAAGAAGCCGAAGAAAACTGCGCCATCATGATTGCCGATCAGATTATGGATTATCTGATCAATGGCAACATCTTACACAGCGTTAATTTTCCAGATATTTCGATGGAGCGGGAAGTCCCCTACCGGGCAGCCATCGCTAACGCCAATGTACCGAACTTACTTGGACAAATATCAACCTGCATGGCCAGTATCGGCCTGAACATTCATAACATGGTAAACAAGTCGCGCGGCGAGATTGCTTATACCCTGGTGGATACCGACAAACCCATTCCACAGGAAATCATCAACGCAATCGAAAATATTACTGGTGTGTTAATGGTACGTTATATCCCTAAACTGCCCAGTGATGGGCAACAGTAATTTTTTGATATTCTTGGAGAGCATCAGACGCTATCAGAGAAAAGTATGATCGAAAACCTGAAACATTTGCGTGACAAAATCGATGCCATCGATGATGAATTGCTCAAACTAATCAGCACGCGTGCACAGCTTGCGCAGGAAGTGGGTCGGCAGAAGTCAGGTGTCGCCTATCGTCCTGAGCGGGAATCGCAGATTTTTGCCCGCTTGCAGCAAAATAATCGTGGCCCACTCAGTCAGACTCAAATCCAGCAGCTATTCACCGAAATCATTTCAGCCTGCCGGGCACTGGAAGATCCATTCACGGTCGCTTACCTGGGACCGGAAGGAACATTCTCCGAAGAAGCCGTCAACAAACGCTTTGGCAAAGCTGTCCATGCGTTACCCAGCAGTTCAATCGATGACGTATTTCGAAAAGTGGAATCTGGAACAGCCAGTTTTGGTGTCGTTCCGGTCGAGAATTCGACCGAAGGTGCGGTTGGCAGAACCATGGATTTACTGCTCCAGACATCGCTCGTGATTTGTGGCGAGTTGGAATTGGCCATTCATCAGTGCTTGATGGCAAAACAGCTGGATTTGAGTAAAATTCAAAGAATTTATTCGCATCCGCAGTCATTTGCTCAATGCCAGTCCTGGCTGATAGAGAACTTGCATAATCTGCAGGGAATCGAATGTATCAATGCCGCCAGTAATGCCGATGCCGCACGGCTGGCAGCCAATGACGAGCATGCTGCCGCTATTGCCGGCAAGCAAGCGGCGGAAGTGTTCGGTTTGATGTTGTATGCCTGTAACATCGAGGATAATCCAAATAACACCACCCGTTTTCTCATCATTGGTTCACAAGCTGTTGCACCTTCCGGACGAGACAAAACTTCGCTGGCCATGGCAACCAACAATCGCCCCGGTGCGGTACATGAGCTGCTGGCACCACTGGCGCGTCATCAGGTCAGCATGACGCGTCTCGAATCACGCCCTTCGCGTACTAATTTATGGGATTACGTCTTCTTTGTCGATATTGAAGGGCATCAACAGGATGAAAATGTGGCCCTGGCGTTGCAGGCACTTCACCGTAATGCAACTTTCATCAAGCTATTGGGTTCCTATCCCATAGCTTGACCATTCTTCTCTCTTAATGAGTAAGTTCCCAACACCATGAAGCTACGTGACCTCGCACCCGAATATATTCGGGCAATTCAACCCTACCGCCCCGGCAAACCGATATCTGAACTGGTGCGTGAGCTTGATCTCAATAAAGATGAAGTCATCAAGCTTGCATCCAACGAAAACCCGCTGGGTACCAGCCCAATGGCCAAGAAGGCCATGATCCAGGCACTCAGCGAAGCTTCCCGTTATCCCGATGGCAGTGGTTTTGAATTGAAGGCTGTGCTCTCCGAATATTTTGGTGTATCCACTGAGCAGATCGTGCTTGGCAATGGCTCTAATGATGTTCTGGAGCTAGCTGCCCGCATTTTCTTACGCCCCGGGGCCTCAGCAATCTATTCTCAATACGCATTTGCCATTTACCCATTACTGGCGCAAGCAGTAGGTGCTACCGGAATCTCGGTGCCCGCACGTAATTTTGGCCATGACCTGGCAGCTATGCTCGATGCAACCACGGCGGATACGCGTATCGTCTTTATCGCCAACCCCAATAATCCGACCGGCACGCTATGTGAAGGGCGTGATCTACTACGCTTTATGGAACGTATCTCACCGGATATCCTGGTCATTCTTGATGAAGCTTATGATGAATATCTGTCGGAGGCCCACCAGGCGCACAGCATCGCCTGGTTGAAGGACTTTCCCAATCTGGTGATTACCCGGACTTTTTCCAAGGCATATGGCCTGGCAAGTGTGCGTGTCGGTTTTGCACTGGCGCACCCAGATATTGCTAACCTGATGAATCGTATCCGTCAACCCTTCAATGTCAACAGTATCGGTCAGGCTGGTGCATTGGCGGCTCTCCAGGATGTCGAGTTTGTCAAACAGGCGTACACCACCAATCGGAACGGTATGCTGCAAATGACCAATGGATTACGGCAACTGGGAGTTGAGTTTATTCCGTCCTATGCTAATTTTGTCAGCATCCATATCGATGGTGAATCGATCAATGCTTTGAAAGTTTACAAATATCTGTTGCGTCAGGGGGTAATTGTGCGGCCTTTGAATAATTACGGCATGAATCATCATTTGCGGGTCACAATTGGCCTTGAAGCAGAAAATCACAAATTCCTGGTTTCACTGGAACAATCTCTGAAAAAGTTGCCTGACCAAATCTCTTAATGACCCAATGTCTTGGCAAACTGGTGGTAATTGGTGTCGGACTGATTGGCGGTTCATTTGCACTTGCGCTGCGCCAGGCGGGACAGGTTTCACACATCACCGGAATCGGACGCAGTCACCAAAATCTGCAACGCGCTATCGAGCTGGGCATCATCGATGAATACACTGATGATTATGCCAAGGCTTTATCAGGTGCGGATTTTGTGCTACTGGCGACTCCAGTTGGACAAAATCCCAACATTTTTCAACAGATTGCACCTCATCTGGAAGAACATACCGTCTTGTCCGATGTCGGCAGTACCAAACAACATGTCGTCAATACTGTGTATGAGTATCTCGGCAATCACCGGCATCTTTTTATTCCTGCTCACCCGATTGCCGGTACAGAATTCAGTGGCGCCGATGCGGCAGACCCCGCTCTATTTCGAAATAAGCCCGTTATATTGACGCCGTTGCCAGAAAACAACACAGCTGCCATCGATCAGGTTACGTTTCTCTGGCAACAATGCGGTACAGTTGTCTCCTGCATGACCTCTGCACAGCATGATCAAGTACTGGCCTCAATCAGCCATTTGCCACACCTGCTGGCATTCACGCTTATGAACCATATCAGCACGGTTGGTGGAGATCAAACTATGGCGAACCTACAACTGGCAGGCACCAGTCTCAAAGACATGACCCGCATCGCAGGCAGCTCACCTGAGATGTGGCGTGATATCTGCATTGATAACCGTGAGGCGCTGATTGAGCAAATCGAAACTTATCAATTCCAGTTGGAAAATTTACAAGACCTGTTGCGCCACTCCGACAGCGAATCAATAGAACGGTTTTTTCTGCAAGCGCGCAACATCCACCAAAAATGGCTCCAATATTAAGCATGTCCCAAGCGATGTCGTAGAATCAACCGGATAGTTAAAGATTGGATGCGCTTGTCAGTGTGCATGATCTCCGGGTGGCGGCATGATTTCGTCTTCCTGATTGAGCATGGATATCTGCAGAGTCAACGCACTTATATTTGACCAGCCAAATCCTTCAAACTGACCGACCCATCTGGCACGCATATAGCCAAAACGATCAATCAAAAATTCCATATGCCCAGGGATGATTCCTTGCCCTAAAAGATCGGGAACCGTTCTCACCCTGCGATATAGCAGGTAAGTGTTTTTGATTTCCTGCCAGCCATCAGTCAGTAATGAAAAAGGAATGGCTGCTGATGCATGGATGAATTGTTGAGCATCGGATTCATTCATTGCGCAATTACGCAATCACGGTGACAGTTTACTAAATATGCTATGCTACTAGCATGACATAATTAGCATATTTAGTAAACTGTCACCGTAATTGAAATACCGGAATCACAATTCAAGCTTGCTTGTGTCGGTTTTTTTTACACTACAGATGTCCTGTTGAAATTGATTTATTTAAAGTCATTAACATTAATATCAACAATTTATAAACAACCTGATGATTGTTCGGCAGTCGCGAACAATTCACTTCCCTGCTTGTAGTGCTTCAAAAAGAAGATCCGCTCCTTAAATTTGTCGAAATATTTTACACACTTTTTCTGGAACTGGAGTTATCCAAACATTGCATTGCATTGCATTGCATTGCATTGCATTGCATTGCATTTATATGATTATAAATAATTATTTTATCTATTATCAACAAACGATTATTTTTGGCATGATAATTGCTTATTGATAATAGAGCCTTTTCAAAAACCTTTCCTGGCATTATTAATGGTTAACTTACTGTGCTGTTTTTGTTAATTGCCAAGGAATTTGTTTTTGTGAAAGCCTCTTAAAGTATAAATATCGAAAAACAGGAGGAATATCTTGAACAAGAAACCTATTGCGTCATTAAGCAAGGCGTTATGCGCCGGCATGTTTTTATTCGGACTCGTATCGACCGCGAATGCGGCATTGATCAGCCGTTTAGGCGGATTGGCCGTATACGATACCGATTTGGACATTACCTGGTTGGCGGATGCGAACGCTGGCGCAGGCAGCACCTTTGATGACGGTGTTAGTTCTTCCGATGGTCGCATGACCTGGGGCAATGCCAACGCCTGGGCGGCCAGCCTTAATGTGGGTGGCGTAACGGGTTGGCGTTTGCCGACCACGCAGCAACCAGATCCCAGTTGTGGCAACCAAAGTGGTGATGCTATACCGCAAGGTTTTGGTTCTGGTTGTACAGGCAGTGAGATGGGTCATCTGTTCAATGAGGAGGGTATCACGGCAAATGCTCCGGGCGTATTCAGTAACGTCCAGTCCCTCAGCTACTGGTCCGGTACGGAGTTTGCGCCGGTTCCGGTCAACGCGTGGCTCTTCAACTTCAATTTCGGCATCCAGTTCGCGGACGTCAAGGACCTCAATTTGTTCGCGTGGGCCGTTCACTCAGGCGATGTCGGCGCGTCGTCAGTGCCGGAGCCAGGAACCATTGCACTGATGGGCTTGGGACTATTAGGTTTGCTGGGCTTCGGACGTCGTCAGCGCCGACGTTGATGCTTTGATCATACGCGCGTTTCGATTCTTTTGAACCGGCATGCGCACCTGCAGCAAACCCGAAAGGCCGGTGCCAGGCATTGTAATTACGGTGTAATTACGGTGACAGTTTACTAAATATACCATACCGATTATGCAACACTGCCAGCATGGCAGAGTTAGCATATTTGACAAACTGTCACCGTAATTGGAAAGTTATGAAGGAAAAACGCCAGCACTCGGCGATTAGGCTACGGTATCTATTTTAGAGGGAAAATCAGAGCCATTAATTTTTAAAATATCTGCTAATACTTTTTCTGCAAAACTCGTATCTTCACCAATACTTTTGCCAAATGTAATGCTGGATTCTATTTGAGCAAGAAAATCCACCTTAATATTGGCCGCATATCCTGAGCCATGTTTTTCGATAATATCTGGAGAAACAAATGGAGCCACTTCAAGTAACCCTTCAACACCAGATTTAATTAATTCGTTAACTTCATTAAGTGATATATTCCTAAAATCAATTTGCCTTGGTTGAGATTTCGCATTATCAGTAGTGTCGGTTATTTCACTAGCAGGTTTAGATTCTAAATTTAGATTCCTTTCATTTTGAACGTTCAAAATGAAAGCATTTTGCCCTATACTTGAAATACTCATGTGTTTTCCTTTTGTGCCATTAATAATAATCTAAAACATTACCACCAATCGATCTGATGATGATGTTAGATATTTATAATACGATAGATATTTTACGGTTCAATTCCTATATTATTGAATAGAAATGGAATCGCTCCAATACCCAAAAGGAGAAGCTGTTGAATTTGAGGAACTAGTAAAATATCCTTGTTGTTGTCCATCAAATGCAAAATAATACATCCATGCTTCGATAGTCTCTCCTACATTACAAATGTGCCAACCGCCGCCAGAACAATATTTTTCTATATAATAAGGTGTCCGCGACAATCCATTTAATGTGGCCGGGTTAGGATTTCCGTATCCAATTTGAAAAATGGCAACTCTTAGCAGACTTCCCCCATAGTCATAGGTCGTACTCGTTTGCCAGGATTGAGGGTACTCCCACCCAATGTTACTAGATCCAACCGCATAAATTTGAAAATAAGATATTCCTTGGGCAACCGATGCTGAGCTGATTAGTGTTTCATCGCCGTTTTTCTTCTTTCTCGCATCTGCCTTTTTAGATTCTTCGAGCAATGCTTCTAAATGAGATAGATCAATATCTTTGAAAGCATCTGTTTTAATTATTGGTTGTTGATCTAATTCTGTTTCAGAAGAATTTGCGGCACCAATATTGAAGACAAATAGCATAATAAAGGTAATGAAAATTGACAACGAGCTTCTAGGCGTCACTCGGGTAAAAATCTTTGACATAACAACTCCCCTTAAATTGAATTAAAAATGTTGTTGCGCTAAAGATTATATTTTAGGTTATCAATCTACACTTTATAAAAAGACATTGTTTTATGGTCTATATTATAGTTTCACACTTTTTAATATACTGTTTTAATTGCTTATAAATTTAAGCCAGAAAGGGTTAAGGAAATTCAATGATCTGAGAAAATCATAAAATCATGAAGTTAAAGAACCCGGAGCATAGGAAAAATAAACCACCTTTTCCATGAGGATTGGATGCGCTTGTCAGTGTGCATGATCTCCGGGTGGCGGCATGATTTCGTCTTCCTGATTGAGCATGGATATCTGCAGAGTCAACGCACTTATATTTGACCAGCCAAATCCTTCAAACTGACCGACCCATCTGGCACGCATATAGCCAAAACGATCAATCAAAAATTCCATATGCCCAGGGATGATTCCTTGCCCTAAAAGATCGGGAACCGTTCTTACCCTGCGATATAGCAGGTAAGTGTTTTTGATTTCCTGCCAGCCATCAGTCAGTAATGAAAAAGGAATGGCTGCTGATGCATGGATGAATTGTTGAGCATCGGATTCATTCATTGGAACGACCAGTATTTCGGTATTCAGCGTCATTCCAATTTCCTGATAGGCTGCGACCAGTTGATTGAGACGCTGCTGGGAATGGGGCCATGAAAACAAAACCAGCAGCACATTTTTTTGAAAACGAAAATCTTTGATACTTTTTACTGAGCCAGCATGTGTACTATAGGAAAAAACGGGTGCTGCGACAGCAGGTTTTTCAGGAAGAATCATGCTTCCCAATAATCGTGCGTCGAAACCCCTCGATAATGCGTGAAGATAATTGACAATATCCCAGCGAGCTTCTTCAGAAAGGAGCGCAGCATACCCTGGCATATCAGTTCCAGGAATTCCGTGAGATATCCAGTGAAAAAAATTTCCTACCGTATGTTTCGCGGTATGAGGCTCAGTTAACAAGTCGGCTGGCAGACTGGTCAACGTGCCTGCGCGTATACCATTACCTTTGCCCTGAGGTCCATGGCAACTGGCACAATGCTCAGCAAATAGTTGTGAACCGTTAGAAATCGATATCGTGTCAAGTGGAATCAGTGGTTTTTGATAAGTTGTGGGATAAGCTTCGATGGCAAATGGTGGCAGAGCAATCACCAGTGCAGTCACCACTAATCCGCTCGGGACAAGAATACGGGTCCGGCGGCGCCAGTTTTCTTTGATACTCACGCCAAAAACTATCAGTGCAACAGCGAGTAACGCAACACCAAACCAGAATTTTTCCTGTACGTCCGGTTTATCCCAATTTGGCTGGATCAATAAGTACGGGGTCTGGATCACGGTCATAAGGAATGACGACTTCGTCAACATAGCCCGCCATAGATGACTCTCCGCAGAATGGAATTGATAAAGTATAAAACAGGACTCAACTCAGCTTGTTTACTTTTTCAAACAGCTCTAAGCGCAGCTCTTCAGCACGGTTCTGCGGGCCACGGGCCTGCAGTTCGTGAATGTCGATCGGTTCCAGCAGGGCCTCTTTGGCCAGCAGCATGGCTTTTTCGGCCGTGCCGCCGATACCAATGCCGAGCATGCCCGGCGGACACCAGCCAGCGCCCATTTTCGGTACCTGTTCCAGCACCCAATCCACCACAGAGTCAGACGGGTTCAGCATGGCGAACTTGGATTTGGCTTCAGAACCGCCACCTTTGGCTGCGACGTGCACGTCGACGGTGTTACCCGGAACCAGTTTCATGTGGATGATGGCCGGGGTGTTGTCTTTGGTGTTGGCACGCTTGCCGTCCGGATCGGCCAGCACAGACGCACGCAGCACGTTGTCCGGGTGGGTGAGCATAGGAAAAATAAACCACCTTTTCCATGAGGATTGAATGTACTGAAAGCTGGCACGGTTGTCAAACACCATGATAATCTATCGAAAAATGACTGCGTTTCGGTTTAGTTGACACAAAAACGTCAAGGATTTTGCTGTGTTCTGGCGCTTCAGGCAAAAGACGCCCAGGGGTAAAGGTCAGCCCGGCAATGAAGAAGACTGATAGGAGCGAGTACGGGATCAGGCAGGCTCGAAAATATCAAAGATTTGTGCGGGTGAGCGTGGCGGCGCCCGGGTAGGCAAACCAAGATGATCAAGAATTTTAGTAATTACGCTGGACTCCAGAATAGCGGCAATGATTTTCAGGGTTCCACCACAATGCGGGCAGTGTTCAATGTCGATATCAAACACCCGTTTCAACAGGCGCGCCCAACTGATGCGTACAGAAGTTGGAGAATGTAGCGCATCATCATTGTCGTCCGCTGGTTTGCTTTTATTTTTCTTCTCGCCCGGAATAATCTCAGCGCGCAGCTTTGCATTCGGTGCGAGCACGCCATGGAAACGAATAAGGTTCAGCCTTGGTCTGGGAACCAATGCAGCCAGGCGTTGCATGAATTCCAGCGGCGACATGACAATATGCGTCGTGCCATCCCGATAAGGCGTCTTTAGTGTCAGCACCACCGCGCCGCTGCTGTTGAGTGTCAGTCGCTCATTGGCAATTGCCGGTCGCGTGATATAACGGCACAGGTGCTCCAGTTCCTTGCGCTGATTCATGGCGCAACGCACGCCGGCGTGCAAGCTAAAACCATGCGCATTGACACAGCACTCCTGGTCTGACTGCTCCAGGTTTTGTGTGGCCACAGTTTTCAAAGTCAGTATTTTTTGTCCTGCCCGGCGACCGAGCGCAATCCGGTAGGTGCAGGCCGCCGATTGTAGTGGCGCCAATGCCGCGTCCGATTCTATTTCTGCCAGGTAAGTCATCCCCTCCTCCTCAATAAGTGCGCCATGGCGAGTTAATGCTTTCATAATGCGCTTGATGATCTGCCCAAGCAGCGTGTGCAGCTGCTCAGCCGTTGGTGTCTTCACACGATGGAATTCCGGCTCGCCGTTTTGGATGCGATAGACACCATCGAGCACCAGGCAATGTAGATGAATGTTGAGATTAGCGGCGGAACCGAAACGTTGAATCAGCGTAATCGCGCCGGTTTGTGCTTCGGATCGTTTCAATCCGGCCCGCTTGATTAGAAAAGTTGAGATGGCACGGTGAATCACTTGTAATACCGGTGTGAGCAGATGTGGATGGGCGGCTAACAGGTAGCGCAGTGGAATCGGCAGTGAAAGCACCCATTGGCGCACCGGTACCCGGGGAATGATGTGATCAACCAGGTGAGCGGCCGTCTGCGCCATACGCCGTCCACCGCATGAGGGACAGAATCCTCGCCGTTTGCAAGAAAACGCCACCAGTTTCTCATGGGCACAATCGGCACAACGCAGGCGCAAAAATCCATGCGCCAAAATACCACACTCAAGAAACGCATCAAATTCGTCTTTAACAAAGTCCGGTAACCCTGAACCGGTTTCCATTTCAACCTGCGCAAAGAAAGTCTCGATATGTTCTTGTACCAATTGGTACAGAATGGTTTGTTCCGGTCGGTGTCGCTCATAGTGGATCTGATTTCCAGCCACAGCGTGTTGAGCTGATTGGCGCAGGTTATTTTGGTGGGACTGAGCGTGGGGAATGGCCGTTGGCATGATCATTGAGAACGATTGTTTTCATTCTCAATGTATCGGTCAGCTTAATGCGTTTCTTGAACTCCGTGAAAATCTAAACTGTGCCATGCGCACACCAATCCTGGACAAGACCTAAAACACTAACGGTCAGTTAAAACGACACTGATATCAGCCACTTCTCCATCGCAGCGGTATTTCAACGCCACACTCTGACCGGCATGCAGCGTCTTAAGGTTCCTGCTTATTAAAGGGGCAATTACCTCGGGGTGGCCGTACAAATTTTCTGCAGAACGCGCCCGTGGCCCCGACCGGGATAACGGAGATAGCCGTTTTTATCGACGGTTGGAAAATTTACAAGACCTGTTGCGCCACTCCGACAGCGAATCAATAGAACAGTTTTTCCTGCAAGCACGCAATACCCGCCGAAAATGGCTCCAATATTAAGCATGTCCCAAGCGATGTCGTAGAATCAACCGGATAGTTAAAGATTGGATACGCTTGTCAGTGTGCATGATCTCCGGGTGGCGGCATGATTTCGTCTTCCTGATTGAGCATGGATATCTGCAGAGTCAACGCACTTATATTTGACCAGCCAAATCCTTCAAACTGACCGACCCATCTGGCACGCATATAGCCGAAACGATCAATCAAAAATTCCATATGCCCAGGGATGATTCCTTGCCCTAAAAGATCGGGAACCGTTCTCACCCTGCGATATAGCAGGTAAGTGTTTTGATTTCCTGCCAGCCATCAGTCAGTAATGAAAAAGGAATGGCTGCTGATGCATGGATGAATTGTTGAGCATCGGATTCATTCATTGGAACGACCAGTATTTCGGTATTCAGCGTCATTCCAATTTCCTGATAGGCTGCGACCAGTTGATTGAGACGCTGCTGGGAATGGGGCCATGAAAACAAAACCAGCAGCACATTTTTTTGAAAACGAAAATCTTTGATACTTTTTACTGAGCCAGCATGTGTACTATAGGAAAAAACGGGTGCTGCGACAGCAGGTTTTTCAGGAAGAATCATGCTTCCCAATAATCGTGCGTCGAAACCCCTCGATAATGCGTGAAGATAATTGACAATATCCCAGCGAGCTTCTTCAGAAAGGAGCGCAGCATACCCTGGCATATCAGTTCCAGGAATTCCGTGAGATATCCAGTGAAAAAAATTTCCTACCGTATGTTTCGCGGTATGAGGCTCAGTTAACAAGTCGGCTGGCAGACTGGTCAACGTGCCTGCGCGTATACCATTACCTTTGCCCTGAGGTCCATGGCAACTGGCACAATGCTCAGCAAATAGTTGTGAACCGTTAGAAATCGATATCGTGTCAAGTGGAATCAGTGGTTTTTGATAAGTTGTGGGATAAGCTTCGATGGCAAATGGTGGCAGAGCAATCACCAGTGCAGTCACCACTAATCCGCTCGGGACAAGAATACGGGTCCGGCGGCGCCAGTTTTCTTTGATACTCACGCCAAAAACTATCAGTGCAACAGCGAGTAACGCAACACCAAACCAGAATTTTTCCTGTACGTCCGGTTTATCCCAATTTGGCTGGATCAATAAGTGGGGTCTGGATCACGGTCATAAGGAATGACGACTTCGTCAACATAGCCCGCCATAGATGACTCTCCGCAGAATGGAATTGATAAAGTATAAAACAGGACTCAATCGCTTATTTCGCTATTGTTCAGCACCGTATATTCGGTGCTGAATGTGTCTGTCGCGCTGATCTATAGTGTGTGATTAATGCTGTCATTGATCCAGGTAATTGAAATTAAGGCATCAACTAAAAATTTTTCTAATATTGTAGAGAACAGGTACCGACACAATCAGTAGGAGCATGGGCCAAAATTCAACAATGGTTTCATGCCATTGTGTTCCAACTGTGATTGGAATCTCTACAACAAATTCGACTTGATCCGTATTTTTTCCAGAAAGGTAAAGCCCGTATTCTCCGGTTTCGTTGATGTTTAATACCTGCGTAATGATGCCGGATTCGTGGATCTCCGGAGGAATTGTCAATAGTGTTTTTGTCGGTTTATTATCTTCTATTTTTGCAAGCGTCATGGTCAGCGGCCATTCGCGCGCAGATTCAGGATAAAGAAGATCAATCGTAACAGCCAGCGTCCCCGGACTGGGTATTTTTCCGCATAGAACAGGAACGGGCATCGCACTCATTGCGTCACTGGGAATTGCATAATCTGTGGAAATGAAATAACCCGAGTAGCCAACCAACAGGTGTTCGGATTCGATTGTGCACGTGCCGCCTCGAAAACCCTTCGGATAGGTGGCCGAAGTATCCCCCTGCGAACCTACATGAAACTGCAAGCCAACTACGGCAATAATCGAAAGAGATCCGATCAGAATCAGAAAACGTTGTGCATTCTTAGGTAAATTTTCCCAAATGATATTCATGTTTCTCTCCTATAAATATGAGGTTAGGCAGATTCAGTTGATTTTTTAAACCGTGACTGGTATCGCTTCCATCGACCCGTGACGAACAAAATGGCCCATAAAACAGATAAAAAGGGAGCCGCTAGAACTGGCAGACCGACTGGAACAAGAATCTGAGAAAGTCCAATTTGAAGCGCTGGTGTCAGCATGCTTGCCAATATCGCCAGGAACGCGCTTTTTGCATCTGGCTTTAGGAAAACTTGCCCCACTGCGATGGCGGCCAGCCCAGCATTGAACCCATACAATCCGATTCCAATGGCATGGTGATCGGCGCCGAGTAAGGCCGCAACCAGGCTTCCGCATAAAGCTCCTCCTCCAAGCAGCAGCGTGCTGCGCAACGATATGACCACGACTCCAATCAGGATCAAGATGCCCGTCGCGAAGCTATCAACAAGGAATATTTGGCTTACACCCTTTATTAGCAGAGTCGGCCACATACCTGGCGGCACTCCTTCACTTACAATGCTCTGCGATGAATCGGGGATTGATAGGCCGGGATCTGCTGTTCGCAGATCGTGTCCTGGATCAAGAGTTGGGTCGAATGTAGGTGCAGCCAGTATGAATATCCAACTAGTCAGA